>CAZSLS010000228.1:0-10303 GCA_964607575.1 uncultured Planctomycetaceae bacterium
GACAAGGTAATGGTTCTCTCATAACAACTGGACCGAAGAACCGGGGCAAGCCACCCGAGCGGCCCCGGTGAACGATTATCTCACCGTCACCGTAGCAGACCTCGCGGCCCCCCGCGTGCAGATACTCCAAAGCTGTCTGGTCCAATGTATTCATCTAGCCGAGTACTCCCGAATCCACATCGGGTTCCCGCCCGATCTGATAGTCTAACCGCGGCCCGGAGCAAGTGCAAACCGACCGGCACGGACACAAAGATAGACAAAGGACACAAAGGAAAGAAAGCGTCTTCGTCTGGCTTCCGTCTTCGCCTGACAGTGTTGTCCTTGTGAGCGTACGTGCCGCCATATATTAGCTTGTCCTGAGCTTGTCGAAGGGCCCCGTCCGTCAGAAGATTATGCAACGAGCGTCCCAAAAGCGCTAAGCCGCAAGCGCCCGCGACTTCACGTTCATTTGGGTTTTATCAGGTTCGCCGCTTGCGGCTTAGCGCTTTTGGGAAGAGCTTTTCTGCAAATGAACTATGGTCGCGAACTCCTTTTTGCGTAAACACTAATATCAGTGCTGCATAATCTTCGTCACAGCAGGGTTATCGTGATCTATATTTGTCCCAAGCCCCGCCAGGGGCGACAGAGGGAAAGTTCCGCGATATCCGATGCGTATGCCTGTGGATTGCATCGTGTCTCGGGCCATCTGTCGCCCCTGCGGGGCTTGGGGGTTGTGGGTTTCCATTGACCCCGCCCTGACGGACTCCGGTTAACATACGTCGGCCCCGATGGGGCCTCTACGGCAACGGCGAAGACCGAAGACGGGACCCGATGCCCTCGGCTCGTCCATTTGGTCATGCAATGCGGGATTCTTCCTGGGGCACTTCAACGCGGCTGCGGACTTCGACGTGTAACGCGTTCAAAATACGAGCGGCGCGTTCAAGTGTGACCCCGTGGTATTCGTTGCGTTCATCGCGGGACACTTGCGTTTCGTGTACACCGAGACGTTCGGCAAACTCCCGTTGGGTCAGTCCGCGAGCGATGCGCAGCGAAACGAGGAGTTGTCCGATACCGCCCAAATTGCTGATTTCATCAAATTGGCCTCGTTTGAGCCGCTCATAACTGTCGACCTCCTCGGCGAGCTGCTGGTGAAACGATCGCATCGGGTCCAAGGCCCGCTTGATTTCATCAGAATCCAAGCCCATGTCCTTCAACTCGGCTTCCTGTTTGTCCAGGCGCTGGATTTCCTGTCGGATGCGTTCAACCGCTTCGGCGTATTCTTTTTCACTGCGGATCATGATTCATCTCCTGATCTTGATAATGCCCCGCGGTTTGGAATCTCGACGAGATCGTCGGAACGCCGCGGGAAACTCCAGCTCGTTCCCATATTGATCCCTGATGCCCGAGGACATACCGCTATAGTGCGGATACAATTCCACTCGATACTCATGCCACATGGGCAATTGCTTCTTCGGATAGCCCCGATGCACCCTCCGGGCCGCGGGGTCCCACGTCCATATCTTATGAGGATCGAGCAAGTTCAACTCTCGCTCCAAGTCACCCGAAGCCAATCTCATCAGGTCGCAGACAAAGTACCCGTCGATATCGTTAGGATGATCCTTGTCCTCCGCAAACGAACCATCGATGAATATCTCTGTGATTCCGACACGCCAAAGCTGCCCAACCAGAACCTCAAGGTTGTCGACCAGGCGCCTCCGCCACAGGTCATCCCATTCCCGATAGGCGCCGGAGTCTGCCGGCCCGCCCACGAGCACCGATGATCTCATCTCATCCAGAGTGACCTCATAGTCACCCGGCGGAAGCAACCCATCGCCCGTGAAATCCGGTATCGTTCCCATACGCTGTCAGTAGAAACCTTTGGTAATGGCTTCTATTCCTACTAGACATTATCGTCTAGCAAGACCAAAAAGTCAAGTATTATTCTACTTACGCCGTTCAATCCCAAATCCAACTTGCTTTACCGCTTGCGGCTTAGCAAGTTGGGGTGCCGCTTCAACGTCCGAACCGATTCATTCCCCACCAATAATCAAACAAAACGTCCCCCAATCGGCGACGACCGAAAGAACCCAAAGTGTAAAGTGAAAGCGTGACATCGCCACGACGTAGTCTGCAGGACGACTTGTCAGGACGAAGTCAGCGACGAAGACCGAAGACGGGACCCCGATGGACCTTGTCAAGGCTTGTTCTCAGGCGGTTTCTTTATGTATCATACAGCACTATGACAAATATGAATAATCCGACATTAGAACTATGGACTTGGCAATTGCCTGGTCGGGATATTACTAGTGATCAGGAATGGGATTGTTCACAGGTAATTATCGCTTGGGGGGAAGAATTGGCAACTACACTTAGGGCCGCTTATGATAAGCTTGATAAGCATTTAGGAACAACAAATTATGTTTGGTGTTTTGATCACTATACGAATTGGGAACAACTAGAGCGTCGAAAACTTTGGAACTTTACATTAGATGCCGATGATGTTCTGGGATTTATTGAATCAGATATGTGGGAACTTATTATTGAGCCAAGACCTGGTAAAATATCCAAGGATGAAGCATGGGGCAAATTGTTTGTTCCTCCAGATTGTGCCTTGGCTCGTATTGAAAAAAGAAATTCGATGAACCTACCGGAAATAATGCCTCTTGTTTCTGTCCCTATTCCCGATGATTCTGTAATAGACAGTAGTCGTTTCAATCGCCCCTGTAATGGAGGAGGGCGTGGGGACACGCCGTATTCAGAGCTTCCTACAACTTTAGATTAAATCGATGTCTCCGAACTACAATCCGTCACAACTTCCGTGCCGGACAGGATTGGGTCAGGAGGTGAAATGACAACCTCGGCAACCTTTGGTGCCGGCTTTTCCCATCTTGTCAAATTTTGTGCCACCACACGATAGTAATCGACAAGCATGCCTTCGATGTTAGTGACAAATTTCTGCGGTGACCCAAACTTGCTGCCAAGATACCTAACCTGCACGATTGCGAAGCCGTTTATTTCCTTTCCTTTAATATCTTCATGGGCCGAGCTTAACTCGGCATATGGGATTCTGATATTCTTTCGCCCATGCTTGATATCAATATCCACGTAGATCTCACGGCTGAGTTTTTCAAAGATCTCTGGGTTCTTCTTGCCACATCGTTCAATCTGGCGAGCAACCCAGCCGATTTGTCCTTTGAGCCCTTTATCCAGCGGGGTGTTGATCCGCGCAGACATTTCAATAGTCCTACTGCGAAACGAAACGGTCAAGTCTACGTCTGAAACAGCGCCCTTGACCTTTAGCTGGGATTTGAGCTCGTTGTCCTCCATGAGCGCCTTGGCGTCATGCCTCAGGCGTGCCCTGAGATCACCCCTAAACTTCGGGCGGTTATTCCTGACCATCACACCAAGATTTCTACTGAGTATTAACGCCAGATCCCGCTCTTCCTGCTGCCAACTCGTGACTGCTTCGACAACATCCGGATCAGTAAGCCGCAAATGGGTCCCCGTTTTCACTTTCTCTGCCACGTTTTTCCAGCCAGGCTTCATCTGCGTAAATCCACACACACCTGAAATGCGATTTTCGAGATAAACGACGACCTCACGCATGATCTCAACTTGGTCTTCGTCTTCAATATTGTTGTCATTCTTGAACAACAAGAGGTGTGCGATAGTCAGGATATATGACCATGAAAAATGGTAGAGTGTAACCCCCTTTGGTACGCGGACAGAAATCGGCGACTGCGTCGGCTCAGAAACAAACTCGTTTGAAACCGTGATCAGCTTTGGAATCTTCCAGGTTTTGGCGATCTGCAAGTACTTCGCAATCTGATCCGGATTGAGCGAGCAATTCTTGTTCTTCATCTCAAGAAGAGCAGCATCCTTGATGACTCCCCCCTTAACAATCAAGATCAACCCGTCTACTCTGCAGTCCTCAGCATCAGGAAATACCGCTTCGGTATACACATAGATTTTACCGCTGTTGGTGAGCTTGGCGTCAAGAAAAAAGTCGTGCTTGAATTCTTTGACCAGCCGAAGTGCAGACAGAAAAATTGAGGTGAGCGCCATCTCATCGCCTGTCTTATAGGTTGTGATCAACCGGGCTGGTTGAAGCCTGATGCGATCTGGCCCCTTCTGATGCTCTTCAAAAACTGACAACTTGGTGCCGACTAGTCTGTTCATAATTTCACGTCCGATTTCTTAATCTGATAGGTTCACTGGCTCAGCCCACTAATGTATCTCTTGTCTCTGCTAACTCAACAAATTACGTTTTGTCAGCGGTCATCTTCTCCTATTCGGCGATCCTTCGCCTGAATCTTCTGAATTGGCGCTGGTGGTCGCAGACAAATCGTCGGGAACAGTCGGGACAAGAGTATATCTTGTCGCTCTTGTAGCCACTGGGGTCAAAATGGGATCCACACCACGGGCATTCGTCTGATGTCGTATTCTCTAACTCGCGAAGCCGTTCTGCAACAGCATCCTCGCTCTTCGAACTGCACTTTGTAGAGCGGTCCAGATAGGCTTCTTCGGAGAGTATGTCATAAAACAAATAATACCTGTGGCATCTCCCGCAAAGAAAGCGTTCGTGTATGTCGCATGTCGTCTGATCAAACTCCTGGCCGCAATATGGGCATGAATAGACAACCCAGTCCAGCGGCTTGTTCAACCGCTCCAGACGCTTGGCTTTGTTTTCCAAGAGGTTGACCACGTATCCCGCCGTGAAAACCAAGCAGCCGCTCATCAGGAACACGAGGATTGCGGCAATATCCGATCGGGGCATTCCAGGCGCCAGGAGCAGCGTCGGCAAGTAAAACAGGGGGATAGCCAGCCACAGGAACAGCTTGGACCAAATGGTCGTGCCCAGATCGCGATTATACATCGCCATTGAACGCCCTTTCATATCCGTTGACCCCGAAGCCCTGAGATGTGTGCCCACAGGCCCCGGCGATGACGAAGGATTGTACTGGACCGTGGGGATATGTTCAAGTTATCGGCCTTCTGGCAGCCCCTTCAATCTATCCTCTGCTGAGGGTTACTTTTTCGGCACGCTACTTTCACTTTAGGCATACTGTCAAGCGATCTCACCGAGCCGAAAGCCTGTTTCAAGGGCGGCGGACTCAAGCGCGGCACGGAAGGCTTCCAGAGGCACCCCTTCAGGAGATAGTTCGCTTCCGCATTTTAACGTCGCTATATCCCGCAACATTTCTGGATCGAAGCACCATATAGCCCCATCTTTTTCCTCATCTTCCTCGTCCAACGATGACATTGCTGCGAAGTATGCCGCAACATATAACGACTTGCTCCAATCAAGAAGTCGCGTTGGGGCACCATAATGCTGCATCGTAACCCAACGCTGAATCTGATCATTTTCTTCAGAACCAAATCCCTTCAGTTCCTCTGATGCGACATACCATTTTTCAAACTCGTCTTGGCACAACTGTTCATAGAAATAGACCATGGCCGGCTCCAGATCAGGATCGCGTACTTGCAATGCCCGATATAGACCATTATCCAGTTTCCGGCTTGCGTCCCCTGAACCCCTAAATAGCCAACCATGAGACCGTGGATCTCTCAACTCTGCCTGAGTCATCACCGACAATGCAGCAAGTTGCTGCCAATCCTCGATTATCACATAAGGCCATTGATGGTCTTCGTCGGGTGGTTCTCGTTTTAGCGTCATCTGGCACCTCATGGTTATTCAAGATTCTCTAACCCCGAAGCTCTGAGATGCACGCCCACAGGCCCCGGCCATGATCGAGTATTATACTGGACTGGGGGGATACGTTCAAATCTTCAGCAGTCCTTGGCGGCATTGAAGTCCGCCCTTAAACTGATATTTTCAAGGGCTGATACCGCCCCCTCTCGTCCCCCCACGCCCTCCCTCCGTTGGGCAGGTCACTTTCTGCGGAACATGCGTATGCCTTTACGTGCCCAAGCGACCCTTTTCCCCGTTGGATCGATGGCAATGCCCTTCTCAAGAGCAGTGACAGCAAGCGCGTACTGCTTGAGTCCCGCGTAGGCCCCGGCCATATTGAAGTACGCATCCGCGTAATCTGGCTTGATAGCGATGGCTTTCTTGTAGGCAGCGATGGCATTTGCATCTTGTCTAACTACCTCGTAGTCCATGCCCATGCGATAATAAACCTCAGCGTAATCTGGCTTGATGGCAACAGCCTTCTTGAAGGCATCGATAGCATCTAAGTATTGCCGAAGGTCGTCGTAGGCGACGCCCACGCGAAAGTACGCCTCAGCGTAATCTGGCTTGATGGAGATAGCTTTTTTGTAGGCAGCGATGGCATCGGCATATTGCTCCAGCCTGTTGTAGACGACGCCCATGTTGTAGTACGCCCTAGCGTAATCTGGCTTGATGGTAATGGCCTTCTTATAGAAAGCGATGGCATCTATGCTTCGCTCAAGTTTGCTATAGGTGCGGCCCATATTGAGATATGCCGGGGCAAGATCTGGCTTGATGACAACGGCTTTCTTGTAGGCGACGAGGGCCTCTCTGTATCGACCAAGTGTGTGATAGGTGAAGCCCATATTGTTGTACGCCTCGGCAAAATCTGGCTTGATAAGAACGGCCTTCTTGTAGGCACTGATCTCATCGGCGTATCGCCCAAGATAGCCATAGGCACAACCCATGTTGTAGTATACTTTGACAAGATCTGGCTTTATAGCGACTGCCTCCTTGTAGGCAGCGATGGCATCAGTGAATTGTTGAAGTCCGCAGTAGGCGACACCCACGTTGTAGTACGCCTCAGCATAATCTGGCTTGATGGCAATGGCCTTCTTGCAGGCGACGAGGGCATCTGTGTGTTGCCCGAGCTTAGCGTAGGCGCCACCCATGTTATTGTACGCGATGGCGTCATTTGGATTGATGGCGATGGCTTTCTTGCAGGCGGCGAGGGCGTCTGTGTATTGCCCGAGCTTAGCGTAGGCGCCACCCATATCGCTGTACGCCTCGGCGTCATCTGGATTGATAGCAATGGCCTTCTTGCAGGCGGCGACAGTCTCCTCGTATCGGCCTTGTTCGGGATGGATGGCATTTGGTTCCTTGGATGCACTTGGTTCCATAACGCTCCTGTAGATCAGGATGGATATGAAGGCAATGCCTAGTATCGCGAGTACGGCAAGGAAGGTCTTGACCAAGACTCCGGCACACTTGCCGGTATAGTCGTCCGGCAGCGGTTGCGATTGGCTCGGGGGCGAGACGGGGAATTCGTGTTTGCAGGCCGGGCAGCGGACGCCCCGGGTCTCTCGAATCGCCGGGAGTTCAAGACGCCGGCCGCATTTCGGACAGTGTACGTGCGCCATAGTTTGCCCCTATCCCTTCAATCTGCCTTCTGCCGATGGTTCATGTTGCTCGTGGATATATGAATATCCTGTTGTGGCGCGTTGGGATCAACCCTTAAATACGCCGCGTCTTGTCGGGGACTGCTCGGATTACGGCCTGGATCGTTTGTGCGGTTTCACGGCGACCGTCTTTCCGGCCGGGCTTTCGACCCGGACCATTGTGCCCGGGGCGGGAAGGCGGCGATCTCCTGTGTCGCTTTACGCCCGCGGTCTTTCCGGCGGCCAGAGTTTTTTAGTTTTCTTCCTGAGAGATCTCCAGGGAGATCTCGTGAGAGAGTTCCCGAGCCATGAATACCGAGCGGAGCCCCGCCGCCCGTGATATCAATATATCGTAACCATACTACCCTAACAACACAAGAACAAGTGTGCGACATTACATGGATTAACGGCGGGGTCTTGGTAACGACGAGTCCGAAATGGTCGGCCTTTACATAGTTGGAGCCGTTAATCCCTTAATCCCGCAAATCCATGCAATCCCCAACTGTCGTTCGAAGGCAGAAAACCGTCGCCACCTTTCTATGTCGCAACACAAGAACAAAGCAGAATTCTTTTCCCCTTTCAACCGACATTGAATCCCTCCTTCTACTATTGTTTTTGGCCCGCCGCGAGCGGGCTTACTTTCGATTGCGCTTCATGTCGATGATATAACAACCTGCCGCATAACGCCTTAACAGGCTGTGACATATCAGACGATGTCAAATGTATTTTTGAGGCAATTTCCGGATGGATCATATTGCTATAAACTTCACTTGCTACAGCGTTTACAGCGGCACGCGGCGTGGATATTTACAATTCTCGCCCGTGGCGGCAGGTTCACAATTCTCGCGAGTGTGACATATGTCGGCACGGGGCGATATATCATATCTACTATACTGCATATGATTCTAACTGGCCGTCCGATCGGATGATAGCGTTGTTACGATCGCGTGTTGTGCGGCAAGAATGGGCGATCCGCAGCCAGGGAACGCGGGCGGAAGGTGTGAACCATCTGGGACATGTCGACAGTTCCTTGCGGACTGTAGGCATGATCGGTCGCCGCTCAGGCCTCGATCAATTGAATATCGTCCATCGAGCCCAGGGGTCCGTTGGCGAGTTGGAGGTATTCGATACGGGCGGGATCGTGCCCGAGCAGTTCGCTGCCCACCGCGTCGACGGCGACGGGATCGAAACTCGCCAGGATCAGGCCCAACTCCTTCGGCGTGCCGGAAAGGTGCATACCGGTGAGGGCTACCGTCGCGTCGACCACCGACAGGTCCGGCGCCTTGTAAAGGCAAACGTCGAACACGGACTTATGCGTCGAGGGCGTGTGCAACTTCGACTTGTTCCAGCATCCCTTGTAGAACCGGCTCGGGGCCAGTCCAAACATATTCTTCAACGCAATCGTCGTGACCGTGAAGCTGTGATCCTTGAGGACGGGCACGGAGATAATGAAGGCGTCTTGGGCGACAACAGGTAGATGGAATTCTTTTAATTGCAGAGCGTTGGGGTTGCTGAGCGTGACCGCCGGGGCGGTGTTGAAATCGATCAGACCGACCCCCTGCTCGCGGGCGAGGTCGGTGTATCCGGTGGCCTGGAACACGTCGCCGGTGGTCCCGGTACCGCAGCCTTCGCCGATGGCGATTTCGGCTCGGGTGTGGGCTTTGCAGTACTCGATAACGGCCCGGACGACGCCCGGATTAGTCGTCACAGGCGGCGCGTCGGCCAGCGTGAGATTCGGTTTGACGATGATAAGTTTGTCATCGCCAAGGCGCTCGGCGGCGCCAATCGCATCGAGGGCTTTTGCGACGCCGGCGGTATAGTCAGTACATTTTATTTTCGCGACAGCACTCATGGTTTACTCGATCAGCATAGCGTCCCCGTAGGAGAAAAAGCGATATTCGTTTTCGACCGCGTAACGGTAGGCCCCCAGGATCATCTCCACTCCGTCGGTGGCGCCGGGGCTGCAGAAAGCGCTTACCAGCATCAGCAGCGTGCTTCTGGGCAGGTGGAAGTTCGTTATCAGGGCGTCGACGGCCCGGAATTCCGCGGGCGGATAGATGAATATGTCGGTGGTCCCGCCGGCGGGAGCAAATCGATCGGCCCGCGCGGTAAGAGTTTCCAGCACGCGGACAACCGTCGTTCCGACGGCGATAATTCGTCGCCCTTCGTCGCGGGCGGCGTTGATGGCCCGGGCAGTATCATCCGAAAGTTCGTATACCTCGGTGTGCATTTGGTGACCGGCCAGGTCGTCGGCCTTCACCGGCAGGAATGTTCCCGCCCCAACGTGGAGGGTAAGGCAGCACGTGCTTATGCCCGCATCGGCCAGGGCGTCGAAGAGTTCGCCGGTGAAGTGCAGTCCGGCGGTTGGCGCCGCAACGGCGCCGGGGCGGGCTGCATACACGGTCTGGTAGCGCAGCCGATCGTCGCTGTCGTCCTCGTCGACGTCGCGATGGATATAGGGCGGTAAGGGGGTCCTGCCGACGGCCTGCAGGATCTCCAGCACGTCTCCGGGGCCGGTGGGAGCAACGGTCCATCGCCCCTGCCCAAGATTCTCGACAAGCACGATGGCCCTCGGGTCGGACGACTCGCCGACGGTCATCGCAAGCGATTCGCCGGGGCGGCACTTGCCGGCGTTTTTCAGCATGACTTCCCACTGCCCCCCCGCGGCGGCCCGCAGGAACAGACCCTCGATGCGACCGCCCGTTGATCTCGTGCAGCGGAACCTCGCGGGGATCACCAGTGTATCGTTCATGACCAGCAGGTCCCCGCGACGCAGCAGTTGGGGCAATTGGCTGAAACCGCGGTCAGACCAGAGCCCCTCCGCCCTGTCCAAATGCAGCAAAGCGGACGCATCACGCGTGGCTGAAGGCTTCTGGGCGATCAGTTCCGGGGGAAGTTCGAAGTCAAAATCGTCGGGTTTCAGAGTCATCTCTAGCGTATGTAGTCGGCCCTGAAAAAGTCGGTCTTGCAGCGGCGACGCCCCGTCAAGCGGCGG
>CAZSLS010000229.1:0-10257 GCA_964607575.1 uncultured Planctomycetaceae bacterium
GACATTCACGTTGGCAACGTGACGCTCTACCACTGAGCTACGCCCGCAATTCAGAATAACAATTTAATGCAAATTGGCTTTTCTGTCAAGTGCCGCGGATGCAAATCTTGCGAATCGACGAGAATAATGTCCGCGCGGCGAGCGTAAGCCCGCAGTTTGAACCGGATTATCCGGTCTGCGAGCCGTCGGCGGAAGCATGGCGGGTGATTGTCGGCGCTTGCGAATCGACCCGACCCAAGATAGGCTCTTGGCGATGATGATAGCGGACATCATACCTGCGGCGGTCTTCGAACAGCAGCATTGGGCGATTCTAGTGCTGTTCGTGGTAGTATCGATCGTGTTTCTGGTTTTCGGCGCCGACCGTGCCGTTATGGCCGCAGTTCGGCTGGCCCGCGCTATCGGTATGAGCACGGTGATCATCGGTGCCACGGTCGTCAGCCTGGGGACCACCAGCCCCGAAGCGTTTGTGTCCGTGACGGCTGCCTTCAAGGGCAAGGGAGGCCTTGCGCTGGGTAACGGGATCGGCTCGATCATATGCGATACGGCGCTGATATTCGGCTTGTGCTGCTGTATAACGCGCCTGCCCAAAGACCGTTTCATTCTGCGCCGCCACGGTTGGCTGCAACTGGGTTCGGGGGTGCTCCTGGCGGGGGTGTTGTTGGTATTGGCCTGGCTGAACGGCGGTTTTGTCGGTGTGATGATTCCGCGTGCGGTGGGTGTAGTATTCCTTGTGCTGCTGGTGGGTTATATGTGGATTTCCGTCCGATGGGCCAGGCAGCATCCTACTGAACTGCCCGAGCATGAGCGCAAAGCCACCGAAGGTGCGGTCGGGCGCGGAGTGGTGGTCGGGAGCCTGGCGGTGCTGGTGGTGGGTCTGGCGCTGGTGCTGGTCGGTTCGAACGTGCTGATCGGTTCGGTGGCGGAACTGGCAGAGCAATGTGGTGTGCCTCCAAGCATTCTGGCTGTGACGCTGGTGGCGTTCGGTACGAGCCTTCCGGAACTGGTTACCGGGATCACGTCGATCGTCAAGGGGCATCCGGAACTGCTGATCGGTAATGTCATCGGGGCCGACATCCTGAACGTATTGTTTGTGGTGGGGGCCTCGGCGACCGCCGTTCCCCTGGGCGTTCCGATGGAGTTCTACTATCTTCACATTCCGATAATGCTGTTGGCATTGGTGCTTCTTCGCACGTTCATCTGGGCTGACGGCTCGACGTTCCGCCGCAGCCACGGAGTATGGCTGTTGGTTACGTTCCTGGGTTACTATGGGCTGATGTTGACCCTGGTGCTGATGGGATATTTGCAATCCCCAGAGTAACTCGTGGAAATATATGTTATAATCTTCTATATGTAGAATCGGACCATCCTGATCGTCCGCCCGGGACGTTATCGACGGCGGCGGACGGCGAATACAAAGGGCTTATCAAGGACAAATGTTGACCGAATCAAAAAATTGTCTCTCTGGCGTGTTGGTGGCGGCGATGGTACTGGGTGTGTTCCTGTCGATCGGGAGCATCGCAACCGCCGCCGAAAATGAAATGGCGCCCGTGGTGAACTACCCGCATGCCGGGGTGTCGATGGCGCTACCGTCAGGTTTCAAGATCCATGTGGTTCCCGATTCATCGGTAGTGGTCCGCGCGGGGCTGGTGATCGGCGGCGAGCCGGCACAGGCGGTTACCGTCAGCGCGTTTTGCATCGTGCCCAAGACCACCGCTTCGGGATTTGCCGACCATGCCGAGAAGGACCTCAAGTCCAAGCTTTCCATTCGCAAGTTTCAGGCCTTGAAGAGCGTTTCGATCAAGGTTGCCGGGATTACGGGTGTGGCGCGATTGTTGAAGTATTCCTATGACGGTAGTATGACGACCGCTGCGAGAGTGTTCTTCGTTCGCGAACTCAAAGGTGATGGGCTGCGCATATGCTACGTTCTTACCGTGGAAGTGAACGCCAAGCAGGAGAAGCGATTGCTACCGACTCTCGACAAGGTCATCAAGAGCGTTAAACTGACTACCGTGCAGTCTCCCGCGTCGATTCCCGCGCGTCTGAGCGAACGGAAACTCAGTGACTATCGCGGCGGATTCAGCATTCGCGTGCCCGATGGTTGGTACGGCGGGGCGGTCAGAGGCGGGGTATCGCTGGGCCAGAAGAACTACCTCATCGGCGGCGCCAACTCTCCGCAGATAGCGATACTCTCCACGCCGGCCAAACCGGACGTCTCGTCAAAGGTATTTGCCAGGAGGGCGGTTTCAAAATATCTCGCCGCGACGACCAGGCCCGATAGCGGTGTCGAGCTTCTGAGCGAGGGGCCGGCGAAGATTGGCGATCAGGATGCTTACCAGTACATTCTCAAACTCACATACAAGGTTCGGCCCGCCAGCCGGCCTGCCGGTACTACGGTTACCAGCAAACCCGTCGACACGGGCAAGTCGACGAAGGTCGGTAAGATTGAGGCGGTGCGCGTGGTCTGCCGCCTCGACGATAGCGGGAAGTCCGTCAGGGCGTACCTGTTCGCCCTGTCATGTGCGGAAAGTGAAGACAAATTCGTTACCCCCTGGTTCGATTTGCTGGCGGGTGGATTCGAATACCTGCCCCTGTCCAAGCCGGTCGTCAAGCCGAAGAAACCGGCTGCGACTTCCACAAAGCCCGCCAAGCCCTGATTGCCCCGATCCGGGCGATCTGAGATAGAATGAACCGGACGGACAATTCCGACATTGCGAATATCAGCTTCGGCGGCGGCGAGGTGGAGTTCGTTACCGACAGCCCCTACGTTGCCCTGCTGAGCGCGTCGGTGCTGGATTCCCTTGCTGACGAGTTAGGCCCGCTCTGCGCCAGGCGATGTCCGGACCTGAAGGGTGTGCTCGGCGAGTTTATCAATACCACCGCCTACGGGCAGATCGGTCTCTTCGAGATACCGATATTCCTTCCCGGACGGTATCGCCTGGACGTTTCGTTCGTTCAGAAGGTCGCCAGCCGCCCACCCGGTTCATTCCTTGTCGACGGTGGGGCGCTGCTTGCTGTTGACGCTTCAAAGATAAGCCTGCTCGCCCGCCGGTTGGACTGGGATATCTACAACGAGTTGCTCGCCAGTCCCCCCGACGATAGTTCAGTCCAGCGCGAGGTCGTCGAGTCCATGGGCGGACCGTATTTCGCGATCGTCACTTCTGATGCGGACCTCGATCTGGAGTTCGACGGCGACGGGCGGTACGTTCTGCGGCCTGGGGCGCTGAGCTACGTCGACTGAGGCGACCTCCAGGCCTCGTGTTCGACGAGATGCTTGATACTGCAGAGTGAGTGGTTCCATATCACGTTGTGGACGAATCCGGGGAACGCGAGTTTGAACATCCGCCACGCAATCCACCGGAGCGGGTTCTTCGGCTTGGGGAAGCTGAAGCCAACGTACGTGGACAGGAGGCAGATCCCTTCTCGGACGGGGCTTATCTCGAACACCAGCACACCGCCCTTGGCGAAACCGCTCATGACGCGATAGATCACCTGCCGCTGATCGATTATTCGTTCCAGGACGATGCTGAAGTTCAGCCATCGAAACGGTAAACCATACTCGATGACGCTTCCGACCTCGTTGGGCTGCCCGGAGATTCTGTGTACGTTCACCATGCGAGGGCGGAGATACTCCCTGTCGGAATCACCGAATCTTCCGACCTGGCGGAGAATCGCTTCCCGCGAACCCCTGATTTCTATCGAGTACATGCTCTCGAATTCCAGACGCTTTCCCGGGCCTTCGATATCGACTATCTCCGCGAAATGGTGGCGTTTTTCGTCGAACACTTCTTTGGGAATGGCCGTTGGATGCCGCATCAACCCTTCCCATTTCAGGGCGAACACCTGCTCGGTTATGTAGTCTCTTGCCGATATCACAGAGCCCCTGACCACAATTGCCCACAGCGCCGCCGGATGAAACATCGACGCGAGGATGTGAGCGTAGCTGTCATCTCCGCTGGCCATTTTCCACAGAAGATCGGCCAGTCTTCGCTTATCGTGAGGCTTGGTCATTCGCTCGATGCTGATCGCCTGGTACAGGATCCTGCTCAGAATGGGATGGCTGAACGCTTCGCGGCTGAGCAGGAAAACAAATCTGCCGAATGTGGTATCTCGCTTGAACCGCTTGATGACGGGCCAATACCGCCTCTTGAGACTCCGCTTGTCGATCCCGGTATTCAGAATGCAATCCGCCAGCGCCGAAGCGGTCATGTACGAAGAGAGGATACCGTCCTTGTAGAGCCTGGCGAATACCAGATCGCCGATGACCGCTGCTCTGTGGGCGTAAGGATGCCTGGCTGTGCCCACCGTCATGTTCGGATTGCAGAGACACAGCGGTGTGAGATCCACCTTGCCCGGCAGCAGTTTTCGTATGTGGGGCAACCCCAGGAACTCCTGGATGATGCGAGGATTGTCTACCGGGGCGGCACGGTCGACGCACTCGCCCAGCAGGACCACCGTGATGTATCCTGCTTTGGGCATCAGCGATGACATCTCGACTTTCAATGTCCTGGATCCGTATTGGACGAAGTGCAATTCACCGGACATCAATTGCAGGCAGTCGGCGTCTGCGGCAAGTTCGCAGATGAGCGCTTTGCGGACCTTCGGAGGGCGGAATTCCGGCATGAATTTTTGTAGAGATTGCGACAGCGGATCGCCATCGTCCATCAGTCCGCCGGTTCGATTCACCCCGGCCGCAAGCACCAGAAAGTCTGCTTCCAGACTCTTCTCTTCAGACCTGGCGGCGTCCGTCCACCATGTCACCACGGGCTTGTGGTCATCGGAATAAGAGACGTTGTGAACAGCACCGGTAATGACCGCGGCGCCCAGATCGGAGGCCTTCTCGAGCATGTAGGAGTCGAAGTTTTCGTACCGAAACGGCCGACCGTGGGGGCGCGAGCCTCGGAAAACTGAAGTCATCCTCCTTCCTTCGGGGATAGGCAGCTTTATGTTCTTCCAACCCCCGTGAACCGTCAGTGACTCGAACTCGCTCTGCAGGACATCATCGGGCAACGCCAGACCATCGGCCTCCAGCACGTCGGTCAATTTCGGAGAAATACCCCCCGCACAGTAGTTGCAGCCCTCTCGCATGCACATCGACTGGGCGGTGCCGAAGAACTTGGGTTCTTTTTTCTTCTCGATGACGACAACGTTGATCTTCCTGCCTGCCTGACGTGCCTGTTTCAGCAGACGGATAGCGAAGAAGGCTCCGCCCGGACCTCCGCCCACGACTGCTACTGTCGCGCCATCTTCCAGAACTGTTGGTCCTTGCGATCCATCGCGTAATCGGGCCATGCTGCAACTCCAAACGAGACAACTGTTAATCCTGCGTCACGCCGACCATTCGAGTTGACCCGCAAAGCGGTTACTACGGGCCGACGTCTACCGGATAATTGTATCCCCCTGTCCGCCAGTTCTCCAGCCTCTTGCGATTTGCGTGCTTGCGGTCGTCCGGGCCCGGAGATCTGAAATAATGAGTTGAATTCAAATTAGCTGGACTCAATCCGGGTAAAATCGAGTATAGTAGGGATACAGCAATGCTCAGTTTTAGCGCGTGTGGAGGCTCGCGTCGAAAAATTGCTGGTCGTTTTGGAGGTGATTTGGAAAGGTCGCATGACGATGTTATGCAAGGCACCTGAATTCTCAGATCGAGGTGGAGGACAGCGGTCGACGAGGAACAAGTGTATGATCCGTGTCTGCAGCATACTGCTCGGCGCGTTTGTCGCGGTGATGTGGGTGGCGCAGTTGGAATCCGACGAGAAGCGACCGGCCACTACGTATGTTGCGGATATCCGTTTCGGGATCGTCGAGCCGCCGATTGTCGCGCAGCGCGACATTACCGTACGCGCGGCCACATCCAACCAGCAACCGGAAGAAAAACCGTTCGAGTGCAGCGGGATGGTGTGGCTCGACGGGCGTCTGATCCTCACCAGCGATCGACACGAACATGCCCTGTTCACCTGCGCGGTCGACCTGGACAAGATGACAATCGACCGCCCGTCCCCGCACGTGATCATCGGTAACGAGCAGGAACTGCTGAAGGACGCCGAGAGTATTACAGTCCGGCATCGGCGTAACTCAAAGCCGGTTCTGTACGTGATGTGCTCGCTGAGCAACGACCGTGACGCGATGGCTCGTCCCAAACGATCTCACATGCTGCGATGCACCATCGATCAGCTCGACCCTCTGTCTTTGGGGCGTCCGGTTGTCGTCGATGCCGGACCCATCCGCTCAACCGTCAGCAAGCATTTCAAGAATATCAAAGTCGAGCCCTACCGCACTTATTACCCCGATTTTGTCGGGCCTGACAAAAACACGTACCGCTGGGGCAACGTGGAGGGCATAGCGCTGACCCCGGACGGATCGACGCTGTTGTGCGGAATGCGGAACCCGTTGTTGGGCGAATCGGCCATGGTGTTTGCGTTGGGCGGTGTGGATGTGGCTTTCGATACCGCCGACGCCGGGCGCGCTGAACTCCTCGACCTGTTCACGCTCGATCTGAGCGGGCGGGGCATCAGCGACTTGTGCTGGGACCCGGTCACCAGGGGCTACCTGATCGTCGCGGGAAAGAGCAATGGTCCGAAACTCGACAAGGATCAGCCATTCCCGCCTAATACACTCGATTGTGCGCTGTTCTGGTGGAGCGGGCGGAAGAGCGAAAGGCCCATCTGTTTCGCACGCGTACCGGACATGAAAATCGAGGCGATCTGCCGGTTGGGCACCACCCGCTTCATCGCTATCTGCTCGGACGAGGGCGACGTGAGCGAAGGGCGCACTGCGCGGCAGAGCGTGCTGACCATTCTGGACTTCCGCGGTATTATGAACGGTAGGGGAGGCAGGTAAGCATGTTCGATGATTCCGAAATTCGGCCTGTCGGTCTGGAAGACGAAGCCGCCTTCGAAGCAAGTATGGTTTTCGGCGCGGACAGCGAGGAAGTTGGGGATGAAACCATCGTGCTGCCCGGGGACCAGTGCGCCGGGCAGGCGGTAATCCCCGAAGGCAAGCAGCCCGGTTGGTTGGGAAAGACCCTGGGGCATTTCAAGCTCCTTCGCCTGATTGCCGAGGGTTCGATGGGTATCGTGATCCAGGCGATGGACGTTAACCTGCACCGTATCGTGGCGCTGAAGGTCCTGCGGAAGCGCATTGTGGGGTTCGACGATCGCCAGCGCGTCGACCAGTTCCTGCGGGAAGCGCGAGCGGCGGCGAGGCTCGATCATCCCAACGTCGTCCGCATTTACGAGATCAACGAGCACGGCGGGTGGTGGTATATCGCCATGGAGATGGTCGAGGGCGGCAGCGTCAAGCAGATCATCAAAGCTGCCGGTGGTATGCCCCCGGGACGCGCCTGCCCCGTGATCGCCGACGCCGCGGTCGCGCTGGCGGCGGGACATTCGCTGGGCATCATTCACCGCGACGTGAAACCCGGAAACCTCATGGTCACCCGCGGAGGACACTGCAAACTGACGGATTTCGGCCTGGTGCGCCTTTACGACCCCAACGACCCGTTCGATTTCACCACCGGTCCAGTCGGCACGCCGCAATTCGTCGCGCCGGAAGTGATCCGAGATCATCGATCGGCATCGGCGTCGGACGTGTACAGCCTGGGCGGGACGTTGTACTACGCGCTTACGGGACATCCTCCATACGTCGGGGCCAAGGTCTCAAGAATTCTGAACCAGCACCTCGATGGTCCGCCGCCGGAACTGTCGAAATACATACCCGATTGCCCCCAAAGCCTGAACAAACTCGTGCATTGGGCGATGGCCAAGGATCCGGCGCAGCGTCCGGTAGCGGCGGATTTTGCCTCCGCCCTGCGCTCCGAAGCGATCGACTGGCGCGGCGGCGATTCCGCCGCGGCGTTGGGGTCCGGTTCGGGGTCGAGTGTTTTTGGACATCCCTCGCTCGCTGGCGGCTCGCCCGCGACAAGCGGTTCGGGAACTCTGGCGACCGTTGCGGCGCGGACCGCCAGGTCGCCTCGGACCTGGATCACGATCGGTTGCGCGGTGGTAGCTTTGCTGGGCGTCCTGGTCTTATGGATGCTGTTCGGTCCCAAGGGCCCGGACGGCGGTCCGGTCGATACCCGGGCGACGGACATAACCGGGCGGTTCCCCGAGTCGCCGCCCACTTATGGCGTTCTGGCGCCGGGTGCGGTCTCCGCCCCCGGGCTTCCAACTCCGCCTGCCCCGTCCTTCAGTTGGGTTGGTAAGCGAGATACGACGGGATTGCGATTTGTGGCGAGCAAGCGCGGGCGGTATTTCTATCCGATCGAGCACCCCGTTGCACAACTCATCCGGTCAGATGATTTCGTCGGGTACAAGTCTTTTGAAGCGGCGCGCTCCGACGGTAAGATTCCCATCCAGTGACCCGCCGGTTCCGAAATCGGACGAGACGACTACAGATCGCCGTGTCCGTCGCTGTTGGCCAGGAATATCCCTGTTGTGGCGTTGTAACTCCAACCGTCGCCCGCGGCGCCGCCGGTTGCGTCGGATTTGGCGGGGTCCTCGATGAACCTGTTGTCCGGGAAGAATTTCATATACGGACCAAACAGACCGGAGGGATTGATCGTGCCATCCTCGTCAGTCTTGGAAGTTAACTGGGCGGTGATGTCGGTGGGATACGTGTTGTTATGCTGCAGGCGGTAGAGTTGCAATTGGGCGCGAACCTGCTGCAGATTCTTCGTCAGATTCGACATTCTTGCGTCATCGGTGGCGTCGGCGAACCGCGGGACCACGATCGCCGCCAGGAGCCCGAGGAACATAATTACCCACAGGATCTCAACTAACGTAAAACCTCTCTTGTTGGTGTTCATTGGTTCGCCTCGAGACAGCGGTCAGATAGAATGGTGCAGCCTTATAACTATAGGAAACAAAGCACCATGCGGCAAATCTGATCCGCGTCAAGTCTTCTACCTGGCGAACTTCGCGGGCGGGGCGCTTCTGCCCGTCGATTCGTATTTCTTCACGATCGCCGTCAGGGCTTTGACCTTGTCGCCGTGTTTGGCGTAGATGTTCGTCGTCTCGCCGGGGTCGTCGTCGAGGTTGTAGAGCTGTCCGGGCGTGTCCACCTTGCGTTTCAGAGAGTATCCGCCCGAGTTGTCGGCGAGGATCAGTTTCCACGGGCCCTGGCGGATTGACTTGAACGCCGACCACGGCGTCATGATGGTCGCTTCGCGGAGCGGCTTGGCGAGCTTCTTACCGAGGAGTACCGGGAGGATGCTGTAGCTGTCTTCGGCGGCGTTGGCGGGCAGGTCGACTTTCAGGATGTTGGCGAGGGTGGCCATAACGTCCACCGTGCAGACGATCTCGTCCGAGACGCTTGCGGGCTTGACCTTCCCGGGCCAGCGCACGATGAACGGTACGCGGTGCCCGCCTTCGTAGATCGTCATCTTGTATCCGAGCCAGGGACCGTTTGTCTTGTGCCCGTAGGTCCGCCAGTATTGATAGAACCCCTCGCTCTTGCGCTTCAGCAGGGCGTCGGCGTCCCACTGCTTGCCCCAATCGTTCCTGGCGTACTTCTTCAAGGCGCCTTCCGGATCGCCGGGCAGGGCGCCGTTGTCCGACGTGAAGAGGATCAGCGTATTGTCCAGGCAGCCCTTGGCCTTCAGGTCGGCGATCAGCCTTCCGACGATGTTGTCGAGTTCGACGACCTTGTCGCCGTGCAGCCCGGCGCCGGACTTCCCGCGGAACTCCTTGACCGCCAGGCAAGGGCGGTGTATCGCCGAAGTGGGCATGTACAGGAAGAATGGTTTCTTGGGGGTCGCTTTGAAGTGACGGTCCAGCCAGCCCTTGGCTTTGGACCACAGAACCTGGTCGATCTGTTCGGACACGTAGTCGTCGGAGACCAGTCCCGCCCCGGATTCGGTATCGTAGACCGGGCGCTTTTTCTTCGTGGTGGGGGGGATTACCACCTTGTTGTTCTCGATATAGCAGTACGGCTGCATGTTGTTCGACGAGCCGATACCGAAGTAGTAATCGAACCCGTTGTCCAGCGGGCAGGCGGTCAGCGGTTTGGTGAAGTCGACGTTTTCGCACTCCTTGTCGCTCCAGGAGTTCTTGTTGATCTTCTTTCCGGGCTTTGCGACCCACCCCCAGCCCAGATGCCACTTGCCCACGCCCGCGGTCGCGTATCCGTTCTTCTTCAGCAGCGATGCGACTGTCAGGCGGTCCTTGTCGATCAGCGGATCTTCAAAATGCTTCAGAACGCCGACCTTCAGACGCGTCCGCCAGGAGTATTGCCCGGTGATCAGCCCGTATCGCGTGGGCG
>CAZSLS010000230.1:0-10155 GCA_964607575.1 uncultured Planctomycetaceae bacterium
AGAGGCACGGGCGTTCTCGCTCACTCGCACCACCTCCAGGCCACACCGGCCAAGTTCCCATTACGTGAGAGTTCTGTACGCAGATTGACAGCTTCTGCGTGGGCAGTGTTCTCTGGGCGATAGATTCAGACCACCGCCGCGCTGTGTCGCGAGGCAGATTATCTGCCTGCGCGCCGGTGGTCGGGAACATGCGGCGATGGAGTAAGGAGCCTTGAAATGAGGGTTTGTGGGAAAGAGGCGATTTGTGCGGCGTTTATCGTTGCTACCGTTATTTTGCCGGTGCGAGCTACTACTCGGACATGGGTTGATAATCCCGGTTCTACTGACTGGTTCTCTTCGAGCAACTGGTCGCCTGCGGGCACGCCGTCTGGCTTGGATGAGCTGCGCGTGCTTACCGGAACGCCGACGGGCGGGGCAAACATAAAAACCTACGGAGGCGGGTCGATTCTTATCAACACCGTGGCGCTTACTTCTTCCGAGGGCGTCTATGTGGGAAGCTGGGGCGCCGGATCGGGGCGGGTCGAATCCGGAGGGGACATCGTCTGCAGATTCGCCAACGTTGGCGCTGATCTGGATTCGGTTGGTGTGATGGAGATCGACGGGATCGGATCAACCTGGCAGGTTACCCAGCAACTGCGGGTGGGCAATGCAGGGGACGGTACGTTGAAGATCACCGGGGGAGCCGTAGTTACGTGCGAAAGTGAGGGGCTGCTGGCCGTCGGGGAAGAGTCCTACGGTCGGCTGCTGATAGATGGGAACGGTTCGGTCTGGAACACCGAGTCGAACTTCAGCGTAGGTTACCGCGGCGGGGCTGAGATGACCATTCGCAACGGCGGGGCGGTCTATAGCGCCAAGGGCTACGTGGGCTTGGATCCGATGGCGGACGCTACTGCGATAATCGAGGGGACCGGTTCCAAATGGGAGTGTACCTCGGGTTTGTTTGTCGGGTCGTACGGGACTGGCGGTTTGACCGTTCGCGACAGCGGACGCCTGCTGAGTACATGGGGTTCGATCGCCTATACCGGCGGCTCGGAGGGACGGGTCACGATTGAGGGGAACTCTTCGAGATGGGACAGCAGCGAGAGTATCTTCGTCGGAGGTGGTATAAACGGCGCCGGGGGGCAGGGCAGACTTGAGGTCAACCCGGGAGCAGAGGCGCATGCGCAGAAGGAGTTGACCCTCTTCCCGGGCGGTACGATTGCTATCGGTTTGAACGGAACGGCTGCCGGGAAGTACGGACAGATCATCGCCGATGAAATCGCGACATTCGATGGAACGCTGGAGATTCACGTCGCCGCCGGCGCGGCCCTGACGCGGGGGGAGTCAATGGACATTATCACGTACAGCCAGACCGCAACGACCTTCGCCGATGTCCGGATATTCGGTTCGGCCCCAGACAGCTTCGAGTGGGAATATGGCGAGGGAGCTCTGGAACTGACGTACGTCCCCGAACCGGTGACGCTGTTTCTGATGGTAGGGTGCCTTGCGTTACTACCGAAACGTAAAAGGATGTCCTGATCTGCGTTGCCGCTATGGGGCCGTGCGTTTGGCTTTTTGGCATTTGGCCAGAAGGGCCTTCATCTGCTTGACGATTTCGGGCTTCTCGCGGTAGAGGTTCTTCGTCTGACCGCGGTCCGCATCGAGGTCGTAGAGCTGCGCCGGTGGGGCGCCAGACTTGATTCTCCCGTCGGCAATATCGCTGTTGACCTGGCGGGTGAGCTTATGTGCGGGCGGTCCGCCGAGGGCGTGCTGGCCGATTCTTCTTCCGGTGAATCCGCCGTTTCCGCGGGCGGTGATGTAGAGCCATTTGCCCCTGCGGAGAGTAATGTGCCTCTTGCTCCTCGGGCAGATCACCAGATGGTTGCGAATCGGACCTTTTGGCGTTTCCGTTAGTGCAGGCAAGACGTTGAAACTGTCGGGGCCCTGATCGTCCTTCAGCTTGCGTCCGACGATCGCGGCGAAGGTCGCGAGCATGTCCACGTTGCATATCAACTCGCCGGACGTCGTTCCGGGTGCGATCTTCCCCGGCCAGCGTGCGATGAACGGAACGCGGTGCCCGCCTTCCCATGCGTCGAACTTGAATCCCAGGAGGTCGCTGTTGAGGCGGTGTCCGGACTTCCAGGCCGCCTGTCCGCCCTGGTTCAGCATTCCTCCGTTGTCGCTGGTGAAGATAACCAGCGTGTTGTCAGCCGCCTTGATCTCGTCGATGGCCTCCAGCACCTGCCCGACGATCCAGTCTAGCTCATGGATGAAATCGCCGTAGCGTCCGCACTTGCTGGAGCCTTTGAACCGCGGAGCGGGCGTGAACGGGTGATGAATATTGGTTGTCGCGAGATAGAGGAAGAAGGGTTTCTTGCTGGTTTTCTGGTCCTTGATCCATTTGACGGTCTTGCCGGTGAGGGTGGCGCCGACGGTTTCGTCATCGTAAAGTTTATGAGCCGCCTTCCCTCCGCCGATCCAATCGAGCCCCATTTTCTCGGGGTAGGTTTTGGTGGCGGCTTTGGTGCGGTAGACCATCGGGTCTTCGGGCACCAGTCCGACAACGCGGTGATTCTCCACGTAGACGAAAGGGGGGTGGCTGTTAACGACGGGCACGCCGAAGTAGTAGTCGAACCCCAGCTCGAGCGGTCCGGGCTTGAGCGGTTTGTTCCAGTCGACCGGATTCTTATCGCCAAACCCGAGATGCCACTTTCCGATACACGTCGTCGAATATCCCGCATCCTTCATCAGCTTGCCCAGGGTGAATTGCTCCGGATCGATCACCAGCGGGCTCTTGAGCATGACAGGTCCCCACAGGCCCTTGTTCCGGAACGGGTATTGTCCGGTAAGCAGGGCGTATCGCGACGGTGTGCAGACCGCCGACGCAGAATGGGCGTCAGTGAACATCCGTCCCTGCCTGGCGAGCCGGTCAATATTAGGCGTCTTGACCTTCGTCGCCCCATAGCAACCGAGATCCCCGAACCCGAGGTCATCGGCATTGATGAGGACGATATTAGGTTCTCGCGCGGGCACACTATCAGCCGCCAAACACCTGCCCGCCAAAGCGAGCCCCACACCGGCGCCGATCGTTCTCAAAAACTGACGACGATTCATCTGCTCTCCTCTTTCATCTCGTTGACTAACGACGGGCATAAGCCGCAATATCTGGTAGCCTGACCGATGGTCATCGGATTCGCTCGGGCATTATACCAATTCCCCAATGAAGAATTCGATAATTCCCAGGTCATCAGCGTTTATGAGGACTATGTTGGATTTTCGCGATGGTGTGCTGTCGGCAGCCAAACACTACTCAATCCCATTTTTCACCTTGATACTCAGGCTGGCGCAGAATAACATCGCATATTCCGCATGATAATAAATGATCCCTGGTAACCCCAAAGGAGACTCTGATGAGCACACGCCGCAATTTTCTGAAAGGTATGGGTGTAGTTGGCGGACTTGGACTTCTCAATCCGCTACTGGGCGGCGCCAAGGCCCCCGCGAGGCCCGCCAAGGCCAAGTACATGGGCGATTTTGCCGCGCCAAAACTGCCTACAGTAAAATGCGCGTTCATCGGGGTCGGCGCCCGCGGAAGCGGTCACTGTAATGATATATCAAAGATTCCAGGCGTGAAAGTTGTAGGAGTCTGCGATCTCTACCAGGACCGGGCCGAACGTTCGGTCAAGATGGCCAAGGCCAAAGGACACACCGGCGCCAAGGCGTATTTCGGCGGGCCGAAAGTGTACCTCAAGATGCTCAAAGAAACAAAACCCGACGCGGTATTCATCTCCACGAACTGGAATTCTCACGCGGAGAACTGCATCGAGTCCATGAACGCCGGCGCGCACGCCTTCAGCGAAGTTCCCATCGCTGTAACCATTGAAGAGATGTGGAAACTCGTTGACACCTCAGAAGCCACCGGAAAACACTGCATGATGATGGAGAACGTCAACTATGGCGCTACAGAACTCCTCTACCTGAACATGTGCAGGAAAGGCCTGCTCGGACAGTTGCTTCACGGCGAAGCGGCTTACATTCACTCCCTGCGCGGACAAATGAACCAGGTCAAGCGCGGTACGGGAAGCTGGCGAACATATCATTACGCCAAACGCAATGGTAATCTCTACCCCACCCACGGACTCGGACCGGTCGCTCAGTACATGAACCTCGCACGCACCGAAGACACGTTTGCCTCTATCGTATCCTACTCGACACCCGCACTGGGCCGTCAGCTTTACGCCAAGAAGAAGTTTCCTGCGGACCACAAGTGGAACAAGCTCGACTTCAAGGGCGGCGATCTGAACACCTCGATCATCAAGACCCATCTCGGGCGGACAATCATGGTCCAGTGGGACGAAACCACACCCCGCCCCTATAGTCGTCACAACCTGATAGTGGGAACCAAGGGCGCACTTACCGGCTTCCCCAACAGGATCGCTGTCGAAGGACTCGGCAACGCGCATCAGTGGGCCCAGGGCAAGGACTTCAACGACAAGACAAAGGACTTCGCCCACCCGCTGATAAAAAGGCTTAAGGAGAAGGTCGACAAACTTGGCCTCAAAGGCCACGGCGGTATGGACGGAATGATGAGAATGCGGATCATCGAATGCCTCCAGGAAGGGCTCCCGCTCGACCAGAACCTCTACGAAGGATGCTTCTGGTCGGCAGTGGGGCCCCTGAGCGAAAAGTCAGTCGCCACCGGCGGCGCCCCGCAGGCTTTCCCTGATTTCACGCGCGGCGAATGGAAAAATACCAAGCCCCTGTCAGTAGATATCTGATGGAAAGAACCGCGGAGAAACGCCAGTAGCTTTGACTGCCGCGCTTCACATTCAGGTCATGGGAGTTCCTGGATCTTTATATCCTTGAACATCACGTGCATGACGTTACCGGAGTGCATTTGAAGGGCGAAATGGCCCTTTGGGCGGCCTGTGTCATTCTTGAGTTTTGCGGTCTCCACGCCGTTTACGTGGACTACCACGTCACCACCGGACGCGGAAATGGTCATCTTGTTCCACCCGTCCGTTTTGAGAATCTTCTTCTCTTCGGCGGCGGTGGGTTTGTCCAACCACTTGCGGCCGTAGCTTTCGTAGATTCCTCCGGCGCCGCTTCCGGGCAGGCCCACCTGGACTTGCAGGCCTTTGGCCTTGTCGGGCTTCTCCATTATCGTTCGAATGTAGAAACCACTGTCACCGGCGAGGCACTTGAAACTGAAACTGACGATGAAGTTCTCGTAAGTCTTGTCGCTCACCAGCAGCCCGTACAGACGGGCTTTTTTCGCCCGCCCGACAAACGCGCCACCTTCAACCGTCCACTTCCCGCCGCCGACCGCATGCCATCCGCCCAGTGTTTTCCCGTCCATGAGCGGGGTCATCTTGCTGCCTGAATCTTTTCGACCGCCCAGGTGTTTATCAAAGAACGCCATCAGGCTCGGTGAGTCAATTGCGTGGCCTGCTTTGTGCGCGACGTGAACCAGATTGTCAGGGCGTTTGAAGTCGGCGTATATCGGCTCGATCTCCTTCAAGGCTTTGCGCGCTAGCGAAACGGGGAATTGCGAAGGAGGCTCTTTCAAACCGTTCTGGCAGAGCAGTGCTCTCGGCGCGGTCATTGCGTAGATATCCGCGAAGTCAACGAGCTGTCTCAGCCCGGGAAACTTCCAGCACATGCAGTGATTCTTCTCCATCTGGTCCATTCTGGTCAGGAAACCGGAACTGACGCTTGCGCCGAGGCGCTGGTCCATCGCACCGAGCCACATCACCATCTCGCCGCCAAGCGAGTTTCCCGCGCAACCGATTCGTTGCGAATCCACTTCTTTAAGCGACGTCAGGAAGTCCACGCAACGCATGAGATCCCACAAACGCTCGCCCATGAGGGTTCGCCCCTTTTCGTAGACTTTGTGGCGGCTGACGCTCGTGGAGATGGTGACGTAACCTTTTTCGGCAAGGACATGGGCGAAACGAGAATAGCGAACTGATTCGTAGCACGTATGACGCGTACCGCCATGTCCGGCAATGGCGAGAACCGCCGGACGCGGGCCTTTGAGATTCGTCGGCAGCGCGAGCACGATCTTGATGCGTCGGGCTTTGGTGCTGTTGATTTCCATCTCGTGGAATACGTATTTTCCCTTTTTTTCCGAAGAGATCGTCTTGGGGTTAAATGGGATGGGAGTCTTGCTCGAAAGCAAATCGTCCATCTTGAGAAGGCCCGCGAGTTTTGCTCGCAACTCTTTCCGCCAAACGATCGCCTTGTCTTTCGCCCGGGAAGTGTACTTCATGCTTCGGAGGTTTTTTCCCTTTTCTTTTTCGGCGGCCGGCAGCCAGCACGCGAACACCGAGAAAACAAAAACGATGCCGACAACTTTGCGAGTGAGGTTCATACGATATTTCCTTTCGGTCTCCACAGTGTCTGAACGGATTATATCGATCGGCTCACCGCAGGCCAACTGTTTCGCCACGGCGGTAATGCTGAAACGCCCTTGACTGTGCGATCATAAACGGTAGCATCCTATGAACTATGCGATTTTCTTTTTCCGGGCGGTTTCGCCGGAAGCATTGAAAGGACAGAGAGATGATGAAGCGATTGGGTCTATTGGTGATGTTGGTTGCGACGGTATGGCTTGCGGGTTGCGGAGAGGCTCCCGGTGCGTTTCGCCACGTTGTGCTGTTCAAGTTCAAGGACGATGCGCCGCCAGCCGACGTGAAGGCTATCGAAGATGCAATCGTGGCGTTTCCTCCGACGATGCCCATGATCACGGGACTGGAGTGGGGCAAGGACGTCAGCGTCGAAAAGCTCCAAGATGGATTCACGCACTGCTACTTCATATCGTTTGACGATGCCGACGGATTGAAGGCTTATCTGCCTCATCCCACGCACCAGGCGGCGGTTGCGAAGCTCAAACCGGCGATGGAGAAACTGATCGTGTTTGACTATGTCGCAGGGCAGGCGACCCCGCCGATGAAGCCGATCGCCACCGCGGGCAAGCTGCGCCACGTCGTGCTGTTCCAGTTTAAGGAAGGCACAACCGCCGCGCAGACCAAGGCCATCGAAGATAAGTTCCGCTCCCTGCCGGCGAGAATCCCCGAGATCAAGGCGTTCGAGTGGGGCACTGTCGTCGGAGACAGGGGCAAAAACGCCGGTCTGACGCATTGCTTCTTCGTAACGTTCGACGATGCGGCCGGGCGGACAGTTTACCTCCCGCACCCCGCGCACAAAGAGTTCGTCACTCTGGTAGGCCCGTCGGTGGAAAAGGTGCTGGTAATAGACTACATCGCCGCTGAGGCGAAGTAGATAACCGGGACGGATAAGTCAGGCTATCCGGTGTTCGCCGTGGCGCGGAGTTTGGCGTCTTTGGCCCAGGTGCGCCTCCACAGGTCGATGCGCCCGAACTCGGCGGTCCCGTCTTCGGTGAAATATTCGATTTTCTTGGGTTGCCCGACCTTGACGAACTTCTGGTAGTGGAGGCGATTGTTCACTATCACCCGGATGCGATCGGGCATGATGAAGATGCGCATCTCGATCCATTTCTGCTGAGCCGGGTCGAGCGACGCGGCCTTGCGGACGGCCTTGGGGTGGACGAGTACGGGGGAGAAGAACGTCTTTCGCCCGAGCAACTCGAGCGAGTCGCCGGTATCGATGCGGGCCAATTCGTATGTCTTTCCGCGGCTGTCGGTGATACGCAGCCCCCATCGCTTAGCGGGCTTGTTCCCGACGCAGCGAGCGCCAATGTAGATGTCCCAGGTCGGGCCCTTGGGGACTTCGAGGCTCTTCGAACCGCTGGTGACGCGGACGTTCTTGATAGATACGTGTTTGCCCCGCTGGGCCTTCTCAGCGCCCGGATCGGTGTACAAGGCACAGCCCCGGCGACTGTGATGCCAGTTTCCGTTCCATCCGTTTCGCCCTCCGCGGTAGATGCAGCGGTCTACGAACTCAAAGCCGCTCTTGTCGATGTAGACAAGCGTGTAGAGGCTCATCTTCGTCCAGTATTCGACACCGCGGTTGTTCGCCAGGAACATGTTCCGGTGCGAATGTCCGCCCAGGCAGAGCTTGACGCCGTATTTCGCGCAGATCTTGTAGAAGCGTTGGTTCGGGCTCCACGGTTGGTGGTTGAAGAAGTAGACAGGCGTGCCTTTGGCTACCGACTTGAGATCCTTTTCGAGCCAGTCGATCGCCGAGTCTGCCAGTCCGCACTGGATGTGGCCTTTGGCGTCGATCAGCATCCAGTCGACACCGACGAAATGCACTCCCGCGTGATCGAATGACCAGCGGATCGGACCGAGGTACTTGATGAACGCTCCGTTACCGGCCAGTTCGTGTGGCGACTTCCACCACTTGCTGTGCGCCCCGACGACATCGTGGTTACCGATGCAGTGCATCATCAGCGTGGGGAAGTTGTTGGTGTACTTCTGAATGTCGGTGTAATCGCGGTCGGCGTTTCCAAAGCCCAGGTAGCCCAGGTCCCCGCACATCAGCGCGAACGTAGCGTGGTTCTTGGCGCGGGCGACCTCGTCGCGGAAAATATTGTTCTGTTCGCGGCGAAGCGAATCGTGCGGGTCGGTCCCGAAGGCTACGCAAAGCGGCAGCTTGCCCTTGCGGGGCGCAAGGCGGAAATCTACCGCCTTGGCGTCTTTGATGTCCTTCAGGCGCGCCCACCACGACCAGACGCCGCCGCGTGCCTGCCGGATCGGCCAGGTCCCCTCGCCCCAGCACACGCTGACGGTGCGGCTGGGCAGGTAGGGGACCAGCGGGTCGCCCTTGATGGTTATCGAGTACTTGCCCTCCGCGTCGGTCTTCACGAAACCCACGCCGTCGGTCACTCGCACGCCTCCGAGTGCCTCTCCGCTGTCGCACTTACCGTTGGCGTTTTTGTCGACATAGACTCTGCCCGCGACGGTCTTGGGCATCCTGGCGGGCAGCTTCGATGATTCGGTAAGGTCGGGCATGTCTACCGGCGGTTTGTCCGGCGTCTTAGTCTCCGCGGTCGGGACGCCGCCGATGCACACCAGCACCGCCAGTACTGTCAAGATGCGTTTATCCACAATCATCTCCTCGTGTTTACGGCGTCAAACGATGGCCTATTGTACATAGACCAGGGTTGAGAGGCACGAAATCCGGGTAACCTTGCTGCAATGCGAGCCGAAGAAAACGTGATTCCCGCCGCGTCGATCGAGGCGGCGGTGGGATAAAAGCGAGCAGACCGGTGGTTTCTAATAGCGCCTGGGCCCCGGTCGATACGGCGATGACGATCTCGGCCGACCGCCGGGAACGACGGTCCGGTGACGCCCGGGCGTCGGAGACCCGGGCGGACGATAGGTTCGCGGGTTGTATCCGCCGGGATTACGATTGCGTGCGGCGGTTTCTTTCATTCGCCTGCGATTGCGTTCGTTTATCTCCATGATACGCCGCGCGTCGGTGTGCGGATTATACGTGCGCGATCCAGAGGACCCGCCGCGCGACGGGTTCGGTTCGTTTGAATATTCGCCGGGCGCCCTGTTATCCCATCTATCGCTGCTGTCGTAATTGAAGACAGGCGGCTCGAATTTCTTCCTTCTGGAAGAACGACGAAGTGCACCGCGAAAAGCCGTTGCGACACACGCCAGAACGATGAGAACGGCTATAACGGCCTTTCCGGTCTTGGGGCTTGCCGGGTCGGGTTTCCGAACCTTACGACTCGCTGCGGCACGTCCAACTGGCGGGATCTGTTTACCCATCCGGGCCTGTTTCTCCAGCATGGCCAGTGCATCAGGCGGGGCCTGTTGACCCAGTGGGGCGGGTTCTTCTATCAGGATAAAATCATCGAGCGGATCCTGTCCATCCAGCGAGACCAGTTCATCTGGCGAGACCAGCTCATCCGGCGAGACCAGTTCATCTGGCGGGATGTTGAGTGGCGGTTGGGGTGTTTCTGCATTGTTTGATTCGAAGTTATTATCTGACATTGATCTTCCCACATATCGACGCAAATTACCCGGGCCAAAAAACCACGGGCGATACTGCCCGCTGCTACAGTGGCGTCAAGGGCGACCTGATGCCCCAGCCTAATATACATTCTAGTGATATAACCGTGCCCGGCAACTAAAAAGAGCGGCGTTTCGGGAGAGAGTAGAAATGTAGTGAGTTGTGAGGAGACTGGCACGGTGGGCGGGTAAACCGTCGCTTGCTACTCCGCAGATTTGAAGCTATATT
>CAZSLS010000231.1:0-9947 GCA_964607575.1 uncultured Planctomycetaceae bacterium
CCACGTCCCCGCCGCCGGCCGAGGTGCCCTCGAACGCCGCGGTTCCCTGGAACGGGATCGTGGCGAAATCGCTGTCGGCGCTGTGAGCGAAACGATACCAGTCAGCCTGTCCGCTTCCGATTCCGTCCTTCAACTCGACGACCGAGGCGAACAGCGAGTCGCTTCCGCCGTCGAACCCGTCCCAACTGATCTGGAGATTGTACGTGCCGCTGACGGGCACGTTGAACGCGTATTCGATCTGCGGGCCCGAATCGATCTGGCTGCCGTCGGAGTTGTTGAAACCGTTTCCAGCTTCGGGGACGACTTGCACGTAATGATCGCCCGAAGCGTTGGCGAACTTTGCTCCGCCCGGCTGGCCGGGGTCTTCGCCGTCGCCGGTCATGCCCGGACCGGCCGTCGCGTCGATGATGCTCCAGTTCTGCAGCACGCCCGGATTGTCCGGGTCCGCGCCGCCGGTTCGTGAGGTGAAGTCCTCGGCTTCAAAGTTGAGTATCGCCGTTCCCGCCGGCATGACGTTGATCGTCAACGGTCCGGCGGGGACCTGGAAAGCGAATTTCTCAAACTCGCCGGCCGTACTGAACGAACCGGTCCCACCGCCGTCGCCCAACGGCGTCGCCAGCGGCATGATCGGTCCCTGGCCTGCGGGAAGCGTTGTCGGCGGAGCCAATACTCCGCCCGGAAGCGTCAGGGAGGCCGAAACATTGATGATTGAGGCGGCGTTGGTGTTCTCGAGACGTTCCCTGATCCGCACGTACACTGTCTGCGGGCCCGCGGGAACAAGGAAATCGCCCATCGTACCAGGGAAGGCGTCCGAAAAACCGCCGAACAGCGGATCTCCGGCCGCGTTGAAGACATTGTAGTCCCAGATGCTGAACGCCGAGGCCAAGTGGAGCAAACCGTTGTGGTAGTCCGGAACCTGCACCGGGAAGTAACCGACGAACTCGGGGATGTCCTCCACGTAGGGAATGGTCAGCGGTACGATCCCGCCGGCGGCAGGCGGGATATATGCCGCCTCCGCCGCTAGTGCGTCGGCGTAAGAGCCAGCGACAATTCCGCCCAGCAGCGGGGCCGGCGCCGTGTCCACTTCAATGCGATATTGGCCCTGCGTGCCCTGCTCGTTCTTGACGACCACGTAATACATCGCCCCCTGCGATTCAAGGGCCAGCGCGTCGAAGTCGTTGATGTAGGTCTGGTCGTCAATCACCGACCGGTCGGCGGGGAACCAGTCGCCAAGGCCCGCGTCCACACGTGTGGTTTCCGCGAAATAGCGGATATTCCCGTTTCCGTCCAGGCGGGCCTGGTAGATCTTCAGGTTCGTGTTGACCTTCTCGTCGATCCCCACCGTCCGGACGCTGACCGGTCCGGGGGTAAGGGCCCAGAAGCGATATACGTCGATCGAGCCGGTGTTGCCGGACGGCCCGTAGTCGTGGGGTTCGGAACTGGTGAATTCGCCCTCGGCCCACCCGTGTCCGAACTGGTTCTGCACGATGTCGACCACCGGTTCCCCATCGGGAAGCATGTTGACTTCGCCGGCGTCATTGGGGTCGACCGGGAGAGGCGGGCCGAAGACGTAGAAATTCCACGCCGTCTCGGTCATGAGGAACGGCATGGGATCGGTCGTCTCGATATTCATCTCCAGGGTGTACAGCCCGTCGCCGATCGGGCCAACCGGCTCGACGCGGAACAGCATCGCTCCGCCCTTCATCTCATCGAGTTGGGCGGGAGTGAGGAACAATTGGATGTCGCCCGTCTGCCCCGGGTCGTTGATGACGGTGGCCAGGACCGTTCCGTCAGGCTTGTGGACCGTCAGCCTTACCGTCATCTCGCCGTTGCCCGGCGTCAGCCTGATGGGAAACGACATTCCGGGGATAATGTTGTACGGAATCAGCGTCTGCCACAAGTGCTGCTCGATATCGCTCTTCAGGACGACGTCCCGGATCTTTAACTGCGCCCCGAACGGAGCGGTCGGCGGATTCTGCGGATCGGGAACCTGCGTGGGAACCATGCCCACGCCAACACCGACCGCGTCGGGAGCGTTCCATGAGTAATCGATCGAGCCCGGACCGCCGAAGTCCAGCGATATCCCCGCCAGACCGAGCAGTTCGCGGCCGGGCAGATCGGCGTGGATTTCGGTCTGACCAGGCGCATTGGGAAGCTGGTACTCCACCAACCGCAAGGCGCTGCCGTTGGCCTCGTACAGCGCCAGCAACGGGGCAGCCCCGCCGGCCTGGCTGTTGGACGCCGACATAACCGCCGGAGGGTCGGCCGGATCGGTCGTGAATTGATACGCGCCGACGCCCCCTATAGAACCAAACGCCCCAGTCGGCTGCGTCGCGGTCAGATCTCCGGCCAGGTCAAGCCTGCCTTCGGCCAACAGCGACGGGTCGATCTCGAAAGGAACGTCGATCTGACCGATGCGGAGCGTCGCCGTCGAATCGCCCGAGGCGCCCGTCACGTAGAGATCCGCCCCCCCGTACGCTCCGCCGATGTCGACCGGAAACAGCAGCGTCTGACCGGTCGCCAGATCCTGACTTACCGCCCCAAAATTCTCTCCGACCAGCACCACCCTCGCGGCGACCGGTGAGTCCGGAGCCAGACCGAGCACCAGCACGTCGGTCCCGAACGCCGGCTCGAAACGATAGAAGTTCGCCAGTTGAGACGCGCCGATCTGCACGCCGCCGATCGTCGTCACCCCGCCGGTCAGCACAAGCGGGTCCGCCGAGTACGCCGAGCTCACGCTCAACGTGAACTCGCCCTGTTCATCGCTGCCGACATCGTTGACGCACACCACGTAGACCTCACCACCGGTCACCGGTAGCTCCAGCGTATTGACGCCCGGAGACGTCAGGCTGCTGACCGCCAGAAGGTCCGTACCGGCCGCGTCGAATACGCTGATCACCGGCTGGAACGCCCCCGTATCGAGCGTCAACGTTGCGGTGTCCGTCATTGGAGCACGAAACTGCACCAGTTGCTGACCGCCGCTCAACGTCGACGTGCGGCTAGCTGAAGCCACGCCCCACGACGAGGGCGCAAGGGTGAGAAAATCCTCGGCGATCGACGCCGGATTGACGCTGACCGGGCCCAGCGGAGCCGCCGCTGCCACCGAAACGTCATACGATCGCGCTGCGGTGTTAAAGCCCACCGGCGCAGTGGCCAGCAGATACTGCGCGTCGGTCAAATTCCCGCCCGGAGGCGGCGTAAGCGAAAGTGCGACAGGCAAGCCGTTGACGTCGAAATCGCTGTCTATCGGCTCCCACAATTCAAGATCGTCGCCTCGGCGGAACAGCGTTGCGAAGACCTGCACGTCCAAGCCGGTCGGCGTGACCGTAACCGTACCGCCGGACGCGGCGTTGAGCAGGTCCAGTTCGTAGTAGTCCACGTCGGCGGGGACGTTGAACGTGTCCTCGGGCGACGGGGCCTGGATCTGCCCGACGCCCGTTGCCGGATCGATTACGATTGTGGTGTTTGGCGTTTGCGGCCCGGTCGTCACAATCAGGTCATAGTCATCGATCGACGACGACGGTCCGAAGTATATGCCCAAGATATATGGTTGGCGGCTTTCGATCTCGGTGAACATTGTCTCAACCGCCGGCGTGGCGAGCAGAGGGTCGTTGTCAACTATCTTCAGCAGGTTGCCGCCGGCATCATATAGCGCTAGCGCCGCATCGACGCCCAAGCCGGGGCTAACCGGGCTCAGGTCGAACTGCGCCATGTCACTGAATCCCGTGCCGTCCAGCACGAACGACAGCAGAACGCTCGCCGGAGCGGCCACGTTTGAGATCTCCTGGTGTGACGACCCCGGCGCAAAGACGATCTGGTCTGCTGTAGCCGGATCGATCAGCGAAGGGATCGGGCCGATCACGACTCCGTCGAGCAGCAGCCTCGGCTCAAGCGCTTCTAAGACAGGTGCATTGCCCCGTTCCTTTTGGATCGTGCTCATGGCCCACCAACCTCTCTATGCACAATGAAGAGAATATGCCTGCGCGGACGGGAATATTGCAGAAGACGCTCCGTTCGCCACAGGCCAAACAGTATACCATGGATACCGTTATGCCCAAGGAAATTCCTGTGGATTTGGAATTTGGGATTGAGTGGCGAAAGGTCTTCGGTAGGGGGCTGTGGCAAGGCGAACCTGGCGAAACTTGTTCAGGCGATCAGCCTATCGCTTTTGAACAGGATTGCAGGCCACCAGGTCGGCAGGCCGGCAACCCTTTGACGCGCTTGCTATTCTGCTAAGCCCCGTCACCAACCAGAGTAGTCCCGTCACCAACCAGAGTAGTCACGTTACCAACAAGGTAGTCCCGTCACCAACGAGATTGGTGTGGGACGAAGCACGAGCCACCCGCTTAGAATAAAAAAAGATGGGGATTAGTGTTGACATGTCGTGATGTCACGACATATACTATATAAGAGAGGTGAATTGTGGCAAAGACAGGCAAGAGAAAAGCGAACCAAGCGAACCAAGCGAACCAAACGAGCAAGGCGAGCAAGAGCAAGGTGGACAAGAGATCGTTGTTGCCGATGGACTTTCTGCTGAATGCGGCTGAGTGTTTGAAGGTGATGGCTCATCCAGTGCGGTTGAGGATGGTTGATATCCTGGTGGCCGGCGAGTTCCCCGTTAACCGGATCGCCGAGATGTGCGGACTGGCGCCGAACCGGGCGTGCGAGCATCTTCGTTTGCTGAAGGGCCACAGACTGCTCGACTCGCGGCGGCGGGGGCGGTCAGTGTTCTACAGGATCGCCTCGCCGCAATTGCCCGGATTGCTGAGCTGCATTCGGAAAAACTGCCCGACCGCCGACACCCCGGGAGGCGAAGACCAGGAAGCAGAAAACTGATTAGCATGCATTCTCCTTATTGATGGAGCGTAAAAATGTCTGAACGTAAACGAATACTGATAGTGGGCGGAGTTGCCGGGGGCGCGTCGGCGGCCGCGCGGGCAAGGCGGCTTTCCGAAGACGCCGAGATCGTGATCTTCGAGCGGGGCGAGCATATTTCGTTCGCCAACTGCGGTCTGCCATACCATATCGGCGAGGTGATTCCCGATCGCCAGAGCCTGCTGATCCAGACTCCCGAATCGATGGCCCGACGATTTCGCGTCGATGTGCGAACGCGGTGCGAAGTGGTGTCGATCGACCCGAAGGCCCGCAGCGTTGCGGTGCGAGATCTCGACAGTGGCGACGAGACCATCGAGCCGTACGACAAACTTCTGCTCAGCCCCGGCGCCGCCCCGGTTGCCCCGCCGATCAGCGGGGCCGACTTGCCCGGTGTGCATTCTCTCCGCAGCATCGCCGATATGGACGCGATCAAACGGATCGTCGACGCCGAGGCGCCCGGACGGGCGGTTGTGGTGGGGGGGGGATACATCGGTCTGGAGATGGCCGAGGCATTGCGGTTGCGAGACCTGGAGGTGACGCTGGTGGAACTGGCCGATCAGGTGTTCATCGCCGCCGACGGGGAAATGGTCGCCCCTATCCACCAGCAGCTCGAACTGCACGGAGTGGATTTGCGGCTGGGCGTATCGGTGAACGGGATCGAGGCCGTCGGCGAGAGGCTGAAGGTGGTCCTGAGTACCGATGATTCCGTCGAGTGCGGGCTGGTGATTATGGCAGTCGGCGTGCGGCCCGAGGCAGCCCTTGCCCGCGAGGCGGGGCTCGAGATCGGGCAAACCGGGGGGATCGCGGTTGACGAGCATATGCAAACCAGCGATCCGGACATTTTCGCCGTCGGCGATGCGGCGGAGGTCACGGAATTCGTCGGTTGCCACAAGGCGTTGATCCCGCTGGCGGGACCGGCTAACAGGCAGGGGCGTATCGCAGCGGACAACATTTTCGGTCGCCCCAGCGTCTACCGCGATACGCAGGGGACGGCGATCTGCAAGGTGTTCGACCTGGCGATCGGCATGACGGGGCTGAGCGAGAAGTCGCTGATGCGGGATGGCATGAGTTACGAGAAGATCTACATCCATCCTGCCAGCCACGCGGGATACTATCCGGGCGCCGCGGCGATTAGCATCAAACTGCTGTTCGACCCGGGCGACGGGCGGATCCTCGGCGCCCAGGCCGTCGGCGGCGACGGTGTCGATAAGCGTATCGACGTGCTGGCGGTGGCGATCCGCGCCGGCCTGACGGTGGGCGAACTGCAGGACCTGGAACTCTCGTATGCGCCACCGTACGGATCAGCCAGGGACCCGGTAAACTACGCCGGCTTCGTAGCCTCCAACGTTCTGGCTGGCGACGTCAAGCTCTGCCACACCCCCGATATGATCGATCCGGATGACGAACAGCTCCTTCTGGATGTCCGAACGGCTGGGGAAGTTGATGCGGGCACGATCGACGAGGCGATCAACATTCCGCTCGACGATCTGCGCGATCGCCTCGACGAGCTGCCCTCCGACAAGGAACTGCTGGTCTTCTGTGCGGCCGGGCTGCGAGGGTATCTCGCCTGCCGAATCCTCTCGCAGAACGGTTTCGCCTGCAGGAATCTCACCGGCGGATACAAGACGTACCGGGCCGTCACCGAAAGGGGAATCGATGAAAAAAAAAAACGGTGAGCCCGTCGAGGCCGTGAGCGCAGCGGACGACGCGGGGCTTGGGGGGGAAGTTGAGATCGTCACCCGGATTGATGCCTGCGGACTGCAGTGTCCCGGTCCGATAATGCAGGTGGCTGGGGCGGTCGAGAATATCGCTCCCGGGCAGGGCGTCAGCATCGTCACGAGCGATGCGGGTTTCGCCGGCGACATTGCGGGTTGGTGCGAGTCGACGGGCAACACGCTGCTGGAAGTAGTGACTGAGAAAGGGAGTTACCGCGCTACGATAGTCAAGGGCGCCCCGCAGAATTCGGGCGAGCGTGTCTGCGGTACGGGCGGGAAATCCAAGACGCTGGTGATGTTCAGTGGTGATTTCGACAAGGCGATGGCCGGTTTCATCATCGCCAACGGAGCGGTGGCCATGGGCAGCGAGATCACGATGTTCTTTACGTTCTGGGGTCTGAACATCCTGCGTCGCGACGTGAAGGTTCCGGTCCGCAAGTCGTTGATAGAGCGAATGTTCGGTTGGATGATGCCCCGCGGCGCCCGCCGGTTGAAACTCTCGAAGATGAACATGGGCGGCGTGGGCACTGCGATGATCAAGGGTATCATGAATCGCAAGAATGTCTCGTCGCTTCCGGACCTGATCGCAATGGCCAGGGATGCGGGGGTGCGCCTGGTGGCCTGTTCGATGAGCATGGATCTGATGGGCATCAAACGGGAAGAGTTGATCGACGGTGTCGAAGAAGGCGGCGTGGCGATGTATCTCAACAGCGCCGAATCGGGCAACGTGAACCTGTTTATCTGAGTATGCCACGACTATCAGGCGGTGCGGTAATCGATCTATGGGAGATTGGAAGTTATGTAAGTGATTAATGGCGCGGATGTTAGAATGGCAGAGCCCCGGCGGTGAACGGGTGGTTCGATGGCGGCGAAACAGCAAAGCGTAAACGTTTCCGCCCGAACCAGATAGAAAGATCACGGAATTCGGCGTATAATAATTGGAATTATCGGTTATGATACCTATAATATTATTATAGGAAAGGAGTAAGTGGGCCATCTGATGGTCCGATAGACATAAGTGTATGGTAGTAAGAGAGGAACAACAGATCGGATGCATTGTCATGTCGGATGCTAAGCTATTAAAAGCTGCGAAGATAAATGGTTACATTACCGAACCCATCGGTTCTGATGGCCCGTGGCAGTGGGAAGACCACCACGCCACCAATCCCAGCGTCATCCGCCTCGACGGCGATCCGCGCGTCTTCCTCGGATATCGCGCCGGGGGTGAGGACGACCAGCATTACTCCCACCATGGCGATTCGGCGATGGGGAGCCATTTCGGTATGGCTATCCTCGACGAGCGTGGCGAGAGGGTTCTCCACCGCCTGCCCCTGCCCATCATGGCGTTGCGTCACGGGATCGAACTGCCCAAATCCCTCGCCGAATACGAGCAGTACGCCGAGGAGCACGAGGATGAGATTGTCCTGCTGCACGATTTCCACATGCACTGCGATAACGGGCATCTTTACGTGGTCTACCACGAGTCGGCGATCCACGCCGCGTTCGACTGCATTGTCCGCATGACCCAGGCCGGATTCCTCGCCCGCATCGCCCGCTCGATCGATTTGCTCGACAGACCCGTCCGCGAGATCTACGAGGCATGGGAGGACATCTGGTGGAAACCGGGCGTCTGGGAGCCCTGCGGCTCGGGCGACACTCATCGCATCTACGCATCCGAGGCCAGCAAGAACGATATCTTCTTCCTCCGCCTTGCCGACGGTACGCTCCGCATGTACCACCGCCCGGCCCCCGATATCGCCGTCCTCGACACCGGACACGATACCTTCACGCGCCCCACACCCGACGGTATCACAGCCATCGGGTCGCTGCAGACGTGCATCCGTCCGGGCTTCTTCGATAACTCGCACATCGGAAATAACGGCGCCCCGATCCGCGCGAAGATCGGCGATGTGGACGTGTATATCGACGTGACCCACGGCGTCCACAACGAGCAGATCTCCAACCCGGAAATCGACTCCTGGATGATGACCTATTTACCGTTCCTCCGCGTGATCGATTTTGAGACCGGCGAGTGCCTTTACTACTCTACCGAGCCGATCCTCGACCTCGACGATACCTGGCGCAAGTACGTTGAAGAAGGCACGTGGGTAAGCAAGCTCGACCATCTGCGCGGCGTGATGTTCGCCGGCGGACAGATCGAAACCGTCCAGGGGCATAATTCGCTCGACGACACGTTCAGCGTCTACATCGGCCTGGGCGATACAGCCATAGGCCGCGCCGAATTCCGCCTCCGCGACCTCCTGCCCGACCGCGTTATCGAAGACATCATCAATCGCAAGAAGCGTCGCGGGATCCAACTCGTCGACCCCTCGACAGCCGCCTGGGGCTTCCCCGAGGCGTTGTGCGGATGGCAGTGGACGATCGTCAACGACATCCAAGGCCGCTGTATCAACATCATCCGCACTCTCCGCAAGAACGGGCATACCGAGGGCGCCATTCGCGTAATTCCGTCGGTTCCGGGCAACTTTGATTCGGATGGGATATTCTTCGAGGAAGACTGCGTCCGGTTCATCGATAATCTCGGATGGGTGGTAGTCTATCGCGGCGTTAGATGGGAAGAAGACCAGTACGGTAAGCGGACGTTCATCGGATACGGAGTACTCGTCCTGGACCGCGAGAATCCCGAACGCATCCTGTACCGTTCGACCGAGCCGATCGACGCCCACGTAATCCGCCGGGAGGGCTGGACCGGTGGTCAGGACAACGGACAGGCTTGGGTCTTCCTGGAAAAAGCCAAAGCCGCCATCCCGGAGAAGGTCAGATTCGAGATCGGAAGAATCTACGATATCGCCCCCATGCCGTCGGATCTGACACGCTGGTTGAAGCACAAGAGCGGGACGCTTTAGCGGCGGCTGAGCCGCCTGGCAGTTGGCAATTGTTTTTTGGCAATTGGCCCCGCTGACGCCTGATAGCTGATGGTTGAATGCTGATTCACGATGTCAGGCGATCAGCATGGAAAACGTACCTTACCTCGCATACAATGCGGAGGACATGGATACATCTCAGCCTCCCATCTTGCGAGATAAAAAGTATGGTCATGCTTCATTGTTTGAGCCTGAGAACCTGCTGCGAGAAGCGAGACGCCAGAAGAATATTTCAGGGGTACAGAGACACGAGGACCGAAGAATACCGCGTATCTGCATTCTTGACCCTGATGGAGATATCGTCAAACACGTGCTGACCGTCGGCGGGGCAGAAGTCAATCCCTACTGGGCGTGTTATCATACGACTCTATACAACTTTGAATATTCGGGGATTGAGTTTGGGATTGTAGGTTGTGCGGTAGGCGCCTCGTTTGCGGTGCTGGTGGCTGAGGAGTTATTTGCTTCCGGTTGC
>CAZSLS010000232.1:0-9836 GCA_964607575.1 uncultured Planctomycetaceae bacterium
TCCCAAATGGCGTTGCGCCGGCGAGCATCGCGGGGCTTTCACAGTGATTGTATCCGATGCAGTGCGTTGAGCAAGCTGAATCTGGGGTCTGGGCATCGGACCATAGGCGTTGAACGGCGCCACCGGTGAGGTCGGAGATTGAAAACAGGCTCTTTTCTGTGGCCGCGACGTACTTTCCACGTCGGTATCGCTTGATCGCCATGCTTTCGACGTTCGGTCCACTCATCCGGGCGCCGGTCTTCGAAGGCGATGAATCCGCCGGAGAATCTCGCAGAACAGCTTACGTGGCACGGCCACTTCCGCTATCTGGAATATCACGGACCGGGCGTTATCGGGTTCATGGTCATGCTGCCTGAAAAGCCCGCCAAAACGCGTCTCGGAGGGGGTTTCCATACCGTACACTGCGGGGGCGCCCGCGGGATTGACACGGCCTGCCACCGGGGCGCCCTAAGCGCCGGCGGCAGGACGATCGCCGTCATGGGCTGCGGGCTGGCGGAGTTCTATCCGTCCGAAAACGCCAAGATGTTCGAGCAGATCGTGGCTGACGGGACTGGGGCGCTGATCTCTGAAATCCCAATGCTGCGCGGCGTGGAGAGTCGAAACTTCCCCAAACGCAATCGCATTATCAGCGGACTGTCGCTGGGGGTGCTGATCGTCGAAGCCGCCCGCCGATCCGGATCGCTGATCACAGCACGCCAGGCCGCCGAGCAAGGCCGCGAGGTATTCGCCCTGCCCGGACGCGTCGACTCGCCGATGAGCCACGGTTCAAACGCCCTGATCCGTGACGGAGCGATCCTCGTCCAGGACCTCGACGACATACTCGAACACCTCGGCCACGTCGGCGGTCCGATGAGCGTTGAGGAGGACACCCCGCTGATCCTTCCGGATAACCTTGACGCCACGGAGAAGCAGATCGTTGAGGCCCTGACGCAAGGGTCAATGTCGCTTGACGAGATCACCCAGCGAACGGCCCTTAACGCCGGAGTTGCCGCCGGAGCGATGACAATGCTCGTGCTAAAAGGGCTGGTCGCCCAGAAGCCGGGCAATGTGTTCGTGCTGAAGAGGCGGTAGGGCGTCTGGGCAGGCAATTGGGCATTGTAGTAGAAGCGGCAAGCAGCCAGAACCTCGCTATTCTATAATCTAAGTTCCTGACCCCCAACGCTGCGATAACACTCGGCGCAAACGAAACGGGGCGGTCTGCTATCCAGCAGACCGCCCCATGAGATGTTTTCAGAACTGTTGTTCTTGCGGTTATGCGCGATTCCGCCTGCGTCGCAACATCGCCAGCCCGCCAAGGGCCAGAAGGGTCATCGTCGCTGGTTCGGGGGTGAACTCCGCGGGGGCGCTGACTGTCGGCAGACCAATGGGCGTGTAGGAGAAGCCGATGTCGTCCAGAGCTAGCCCGGCCGGTAACATGAAGCCTACGCTGTCCTCCCCGACCGGCAAGCCGGTCGTGTTGAAGAAGGCCAGTGATGCGCCGTCATTCTGTACTGGGGGCGCGCCGTTAAGGCCGTCTGCGTCGATGTTGCCCGAATATATCATGGCAGACTGGAGACCGATGACGGCGATGTCATCGCCCACGTCGAAGAACAACTCACCGGTGATAACGTCGTAGAGTGCTTCGGCCGTTTTGGGGCCGACATCGTGACCAACACCCGCACTAGCTACTCCGGTGATCATCAAAATGCTGACAACTGCGACAACGGCTGTAATCGTTCGTACGGTCATAATATGTCCTCTTGATCAACTGATAGGAAATTAGATTCCGCGCGACGGTGGTCCGGGGGTGAGGGGTTTGGGACAGAGGCAGCGTTCGGCGCTTGCGTAACCCTCTGTGTCAGTGACTTCCCACACCTGAAACCTCCGCTAGGCTCATTCGCGGATTCTCGGCTCTGCTGGCGACCGCCGCCAACACCAACAACGAATATCAAGCACTGGCCTGCCCGAGTCAAGCGGAAAGTAAGGAGTATTTCACCTGAGCGTGCTTGTGATACGGGGCGGGTATCAGGGACGGCTATGACCAGGAGAGTATAAATGCTGCTCGGAGGGGGTTTCCATGATGTACACTGCGGGGGCGCCAGAGGGATTGATACGGCCTGTCACCGAGGCGCCCTAAGCGCCGGCGGCAGGACCATTGCGGTTATGGGCTGCGGGCTGGGCGAGTTCTATCCGTCCGAGAACGCCAAGCTGTTCGAACAGATCGCGGCTGACGGGACCGGGGCGCTTGTTTCGGAGATACCCATGCTGCGCGGCGTGGAGAGTCGAAACTTTCCTAAACGCAACCGCATTATCAGAGGCCTGTCGCTGGGGGTGCTGATCGTCGAAGCCGCCCACCGATCCGGATCGCTGATCACAGCACGCCAGGCCGCCGAACAAGGCCGCGAGGTATTCGCCCTGCCCGGACGCGTCGACTCGCCGATGAGCCACGGTTCAAACGCCCTGATCCGTGACGGAGCGATCCTCGTCCAGGACCTCGACGACATACTCGACACCTCGGCCACGTCGGCGGTCCGATGAGCGTAGAAGAAGACACTCCGCTAGTTCTCCCGGACAACCTGGACGCCAACGAGACGCAGATAGTTGAGGCCTTATCGCAGTGTTCAATGTCCCTCGACGAGATCACGCAGCGAACGGATCTCAACGCAGGAGTAGCGGCAGGAGCGATGACAATGCTCGTGCTAAAAGGCCTGGTCGCGCAGAAACCGGGCAACGTGTTCGTGCTGAAGCGGCGCCAGGGCGATTAGAATTGGTGGAGGAGGCGAACTTCGAACCCATGGCCCGCCGCCCAGAGGTCAGATTCAACTTGTCCAACGCACCGCATCGGATACAATCACAGTCTACTGGATTGCCCACGCGGCTTTTAAGGGAGAGCACAATGAGAACGGCGGCATGCACACTGGCGTCCCTGATTCTGCTCCTGGGATGCGGCGGTCCGGCCGCGGCGGCGGGAGCGATGGACGACGAGATAGTCGTCGAGGCGTCCGCGACTTTACCTGTGGCGTATGACGTGGATGTCCTGGTTGCCGGCGGATCTCTCGCGGGCGTGGAGGCTGCATGTGCGGCCGCGAAAAAAGGGGCGAGTGTCCTGCTGATCGCATCGCGTCCGTATCTCGGATATGACCTGTGCGCGACCCAGCGGCTTTGGCTCGAACGGGGCGAGAAACCCCAAACGGCGTTGACACGGTCGATTTTTCCCGCAAGCCTGGTCGCGACGCCCATGCAGGTCAAGAACGCTCTTGACAAGGCGCTTCTGGGAGCGGGAGTGCAGGTTCTGACCGGCTGCTATGCCGTTGACGTCCTCTTCGCTGCTGAAGGGGGCGGACCTTCCGGTGTGGTCATGGTGAATCGAAGCGGACGCCAGATCATCCGCGCAAAGGTGATCATTGACGCCACGGACCAGGCGGCCATAACGCGGTGCACGAAAGCCGCATTCAGGCCATTTACCGCCCGGGCCAGTGATTTCAAGTACGTCCAGATAGGCGGCAAGCCAGCCGATGGTGCGTCGTGCCGCAAGCTCCCTGTCAGCTACACATCAAGGAAAACCGAGTTTCCCGTCTACGAGTACTCGCTCAGTATGAACCTGAAAGACGCCGGATTCAGGTCCCTGAGCAAAGCCTTTCATAAAGCGCGGTCCGTGGCTTGGGGCAAGGGGGTGGTTGACGGTTCGGAGTGCCTGTTCCACATCCCGCAGGATGCGGTCGTGGCGAGCCCGGCGGCGCCGAAGACCTGGCCGGGCGGAGACCGGATTGAGCTGGGGCTCTTCCGACCGGCCGGTGTGAAGTCGTGGTACGTGCTGAGCGCCTACGCCGGGCTGCCTCGGGAGCATATGACCGCAGCGATGCGCCCGCCTCAGTGGGCAGTCATCGGCTGGCGTATCGGGGAGGCGGCCGCCGCCGAGGCAGGAAAATCAGCCAGAGGCCGCCGGATCGATGTCCGCGGCACTGACGCGAAACAGGTGCGATTGTCGATCCGGGAGCACCACAGTGGCGTTCGATTTCGCGGGAGCCCAAAAGTCACCTTGAACCCGCGCGGCTTGCCCGTTCTGGGCAAGTACGACGTTGTGGTGGTAGGGGGGGGCACGTCCGGAGCACCCGCTGCGATCGCGGCTGGCAGGAACGGAGCCAGGACGCTTGTCATCGAGTATCTCGATGAGTTGGGAGGCGTCGGTACGGCCGGGCTTATCAGCATGTACTGGTACGGCTATCGCAGCGTCGAGGGCAAGGAGATGAAGCCCGGGTATGTGAGCCCAAGGGCGATCAGCGCCGGTTCGGCGAGGAATACGTTGCGGAATGGCTACGCCAAGGAAGTTGGCAAGCAGCTTGGCAGCTCGTGGGATCCGCCGGCCAAGGCCGAATGGCTGCGACGGGAAATATTGAAATCCGGCGGCGAGATCTGGCTCAACTGCTTTGGTTGCGGCGCGGTTGCCGACGGCCGCAAGGTGGTCGGTGTGGTCGTGGCTGGACCGTTCGGACGCGGCGTGGTGCTGGCAAAGACGGTAATCGATAGCACGGGCAATGCTGACATAGCAGCCGCCGCCGGCGGGGAGACTCAGTACAGCATTTCAAGACTGGGCGACCTTTCGGTGCAAGTGGCGGGGTATCCCCACCGCGATCTGGGTGCGAGATACGTCAACACCGCTTACACAATGGCCGACGATACGGATCTGTTCGATCGCAGGCATCTCCTGCTATGGGGCAGGCAGCGCCGATCTGATTCTTACGACGGCGGACAACTGATAGATAGTCGCGAGCGACGGCGAGTTGTTGGCGAGTATTTCCTGAAGACGTCCGACATCCTCAACGGGCGAACATATCCGGACACGATTAGTCACCATCTGAGCAATTTCGACGCCGCGGCGTTTCCCACATCGGAGATGCTGCTGGTCAAGGACATGAAAGGGCCGGCCTATGTCTGCGATTTGCCCTACCGCTGCCTGATTCCCAAGGGCATTGAAGGCCTGCTTGTCACCGGGCTCGGCGCCAGCGCCGATCGGGACGCCATGACCCTGATCCGAATGCAGGCGGACCTGGAGAACCAGGGCTATGCTGCGGGGACTGCGGCTGCCTTGGCGGCGGCTGGCGGAGTGGATGTGCGCAAGGTCGACATCAAAGCTCTGCAGAAGAGATTGGTTGACAAGGGCGTGCTGGAACATCGCGTGCTCAGCGACACCGACTCGTATCCGCTCAGCACTGGAAAGCTCAAAGAGGCCGTCGCGGCGCTGAAGGAACTCACGATCGAGATCAACCAGAAACGCAACAGCCATGACCGGACCTATTCGGCGCTGGCGGCGGTCATGTCCCACCCCCGACAGTCCATCCCGTTACTAACGGCCGCGCATGGCGGAGCCGGCGGCCCCGGCGAGAAACTCAACTACGCCCTTGTCCTCGGTGTCCTCGGTGACGATTCAGGCCTGCAGACACTGCTGAAAGCCGTTGAAGAGAGCAAGACGTGGGGAAAGGGCTATAGTATGAGTTCGAAGCGTGAAACCGCCAACACCTTCACGAAGGTCGACCGGCTGGTCATTGCGCTGGGATTCACCCGGAAGGCTAAGGCCGTGCCGGCCCTGGTTGAGAAACTCAAGTTGCTTGACGGGCGGAGCGATCTGTCTCACGTCAAGGCCATCTGCATCGCGTTGCGTATGAACCGCGCCCCCTCGTTGGCTACTGCCTTGGCGGAGTTTCTCGACAAGCCCGGTATGACGGGACACGCGGAGTCCGCTGACTATTACCGGCCTCAGGTCAAACCGCAGTCACCGCGCCATGTTTCCAGGCGTGCGACGACAAACGCGGGGCTCAACGCCAAATTCAGGGAGGTGCTCCTGGCTGCATTGCTGCTGGACTGTGGTGACCGCAATGGCAAGGCCCGTGCGATTCTCGAGGCCTATACTCGCGATGTTCACGGTCATTTCGCCACCTACGCCAGAGCGGCGTTGGATGGGAAGCTGACGCGGGCCCCGAAGGTTCGCCGGAAACGGTGAGAAGACCCAAGAGATCGAACCCTCGTTGCCTTACAACACGCCAAGGTCTCGTTAGCGTCCGGCGGAGAAGTACGCCGCTACTGCCTGTTGGGCTCCACTACTTCTTCTTGGGAGCGAGTTTTTTGCGTTTACCGCCCGCAGACTTTTTCTTCTTGCGGTTCGGCCTTTTTATGGGTTCAACCGGGTCCTCGGGCTGGTCCCAGGTAGTGGTGAGCGGCTGGTCGTCGGCGCTCGGGAGTTTCGCAGTTCCGTCGGGGGAGAAGCAAATGACGTGTCCGTCAACGGTGGCCGCGAAGAGACGTCCCTTCACTGCGGCCATTCCGTCGAACACCGGCGGCGAGTCGAGTGCGTACCTGCAGAGCAGTTTTCCGCTGTCCTTGGAAACGGCCCAGAGCTGCGCGCCGCGTTTCCCTTCGAACGCTTCGACCTGGCGGGCCAGAGAGGCGCGAACTTCTTTGTCGTCCGGAAATCGGAATGATTTCCGCTCATTGATTAAGTTGGGCGGTCCGGCAAAGAAGATATTGTCGCCTGCGACGACCATTGCGCGGGATATTACCGAAGGCTGGTCGATGGTCCACTTATACTCGATCTTGTTTCTGCTCTTTCGCGGGACCATGGTCAGCGCTCGCCAGTCCGACGAGGTGCGCCAGGCTTTTGCCTCGGCGAGCCTTGGCTTCTTGTCGGCGGCGAACATTTCGTATTCAAGCACCGACGCGTTGAGCATGTACTGTGGTTTGCGTCCGAAGCCATAGACGCGCTTGTCGTCAAAACACAGAATCCTGCCCGAGGGTATGAGCCGGCCGGCCTTGAACCAGGATCCGTAACCCCCGGTGACGCGCCTGCCGTAGCTCCAGTACGAGCGGAAGAAATACGAATCGTCGAGAAAACCGATCTGGCAGAAGAGATGAAACTCGTCGGGGGGCTGGACCTTCACATCCTGCAGTTTGATTTCAAGGCGTTTTCCGTCCATCGCAAATTTCTGCGAACGCATCCAGATGTTTTTACCGTCGCATGAAAGAACGTCCGACAGTGCGACGGGCATGTTGTTTCCGGGCATTGGCTTTACGTAGGCCTCGTGGATACCCTTCCCGCTGACGGGGTCGACGCTGTCCATGACTTCTTCGCCCAGCAGTTTGCCTGTTGCAGGCTTGAGGCGCAGGAAGCGGATACCGCCGTCCAGGAACATACTGCGTCCCGCGGTGCAGTAGATGACATCATCGTGTATAAGCACGCTTCCGTGAACCGGCCAGGCCGACTCGATCTGTTCCATGACCTCCACGCGGCGGTCCACGGGCGCCGCCCGGAAACGCCATGCTTCCGCGCCGTCACTCGCGCGCAGGGCGTAAACATATCCGTCGGCCGACCCGAAGAAAAGCAGTCCCCTGTAGTAACTGGGCGGAGAATCGACGCGCCCGCCCGCGGTGTACGACCACAGGGACCGCCCCGTCTTTTCATCGAGGGCGTGAACCGTGTGGGTGTCGATGGATGAAACGACCAGGCGACCGCCAGCGACGGTAACAGCGCTCAACCTGCCGCCCAGGCGGGTTTTCCATGCCTGCTTGAGCCCCGGCGCGACCGACGCGGTCGTCGCGCCGCTCCGCCCGCCGTCGTGCCTGTAGGTAGGCCAATTGGAAGAAGCCCTCTTGCCCGCCGCGGCCTTAGCGTAGGCGGGGCCCTTTTGCAGGCGAGCTTTTTCGGAGAGCTGTGCTTTCGTGGGTTTGACGACCGGTCCGGGCGCCAGCGCCTTGAATCCCGCCAGCTTGGCTTCGAGTTGGCATCCGCATGCGTCCATGGGTGCGTATGTCAATCCGTTGCAGGGCATCACGCCGTAGATGCATCCGCCGCGCACCCAGTGGTTCAGGTCCCAGTGCCCGGTCTGCAGGTCGATGTACTCGGTACCGTTTCGGGCGGCGAGTATATATTTCGAGGTGGCCTTGGCGGGGTAGCAGCGATGATGAAACCAGTTCGGCTTGACATCGCAGGGGTACTCCTTGCGCTTCTTCCCGGTTACGACGTCGTAGCCGATGAACACCCCGTTGCCTCCGCCAGAGGCGATGTTTCCCGTCCACACCAATCCGTCAATTACGTACAGGTCCTTGAGCGAGTTATGACCGCTTGGCTGATGCTTCTGTTCCCAGAGCTTTTTTCCGTCCTTAACGGACCAACCGGACATCGTAGTTCTACCGGGGGCGAATAGTACTACATCCTTGTAGATCAGCACGCGCGGACCGGTGCTGCTTGGAACAGGGAGTCTTATTGGCGCCGCGGTTTTCCACAGGACCGAACCATTCTTGCGGTCAAGGCAGACCAGCTTTTTCCCGTCATGGAAGACAACGTATTTCCCGTCGACCGCCAGCGAGCAGGGCGCCACGGGAGAGTCAACTTTCCACAGGCCCTTGCCCGAGCCGGCGTCGCAGGCGAGGATCCGGCGCGGGTCACCGTTCCAGCCCCACCCGGAATTGGCCTTGCTCATGTTCTTCCACACGTGGCTGCTTTTGCGGCGGAAGTCGGGAAGCCGGGAACGGGCGCTGTCGGCGACCAGGAACGCCGCGCCGCGGTCGACCACGATCTCGCGGGTGTGCTGACTGTCTTTGAAGGTTACGATTGTTTTTCCGGTCGCCGCGTCGAGGGCCATTGCCGCCGCATCGATCCCGAGGGTCACGTAGACGCGGTCGCCTACCGCCACGAGGCGCCGCAGGAGGTGTGCGGGCCCGCTCTTGAGGGGGTACTGCCTGGTGTTCCACTTGTCGATTGTCCGTTTCCAGAGAAGCGTGCCGTTGAAAGCGTCGCGCGCGATCAGGCGCCAGCGTGATGGGAGTTGGATTGACGCGGTCAGGCCTTCGTCGAAGATGTAAAAAACCCGTCCGCCGGTCGAGACCAGCGATGTCATGCTCGCCATGTGGTCATGGTGCCTGGCCCAGAGCGGTCCGGCAAGCCACTGCACCTGTCTTGGCGGACCGACGACCGTGTCGGCGGCTACCGGGTTGCCATCCGCTCCGTGCAGGTAATGCGTCCAGTCATCGATCTGTTTCGACCGCGGATTGACGGTCTTGAGCCACTTGCCTTTGCTGCATGACATGGCGACGCCCAGCGGCGACAGCACCCGTGCGATTTCAGTTGGCGGTATATCGACGCCGTCTTCGATGACGATGAGATTGACGAGGTTGTCGCGGTAGGGCAACGCCCCGCCGTCCCATAGATCGACGCTCACCGGGCCGTACAGGCGCTTGGCCAGAAGTTGCTTGCGTACTTTGGCGACATGTTCCGGATCGCGCGCAAGGGCGTGAACAACGAAACTATCACTGGCGCGCAGATCGGCCGGGGACACTGCGGCTTTCGGACCGCAGCCGATGTGGACAACGAGTCCGCCCCTGGTTTGAGCGGTATTGATAATATCTTCAGCCGGGCCAGCCAGCGCCATTTCACCACAGACCGGCGCGAGCATGAGGACCAGGGAAACCATGGCGGCGTGACGTGCCCTGCAAGCATTAGAATTCATCTGACGTCTCCTTGGGGCAACAGATAACCTCTTTGTGTTTGTTCAGTTGGGATTTCCCAGACGGCGTTGCGCCCGTCCCGATGCACCCCGATGTTCATCGGGACCTTCAGCATCGGGATCGCGGGGGTTTCACAGTGCAGTGATTGTATCCGATGCGGTGCGTTGAGCAAATTGAATCTGGGGATTGGGCTGTGGCGATAGGGCGACTAGAACTGATGGAGGAAGCGGACGTCGCTTTCGAAGAGATAGCGGATGTCGGGGATGTTGTGGCGTCGCATTACCATGCGTTCGATACCGAGCCCGAAGGCAAAGCCCGTGTACTTTTCGGGATCGTAGTTGACCGCCTGCAGGACGTTGGGG
>CAZSLS010000233.1:0-9821 GCA_964607575.1 uncultured Planctomycetaceae bacterium
GACTTGCTGCCCAGCGATGTGGCGAAGACCGTTCGCGTCGGGCGCGTGATCTTCCTGTAGTGGATATGCCTGACACAGCTCATTCGGTCGCCTTTGCACCTGCGGACGTTCGGGCTGCTGTTTTAGTCGACGTGCCAGAACGCTCTGTTCCACGCATGCTGCTTCAACTTGTCGACCAGATCGGGCGGCAGCGGCGGCAGGTCTGAGACGGCTGTGTTGACTTCCGCCTGCCACTTGTTGCGAATACCGGGAATGACCGTGCTCACCCCCTCCTGATCGAGGGCGAACTTCAATGCGATCTGGGCCAACGACAAGTCGGCGTCGCCAATGTCAGCCTGCAATTTCTCAACTCTGTTGACCGTGCGCGCCAGCCTGTCGCCACCGAAGTACGTGTTCCTGAAATCGCCTTCCTCGAATTTCGTATCTTTGGTAAGTTTGCCGGTCAGCGCACTTTCGTCAAAGGCGACCCTGATGATGATGCCTACATCGCATTCCGCCGCGACGGGAAGCAATTGGGCGGCGGGATTCTGTTCGAATACATTGAAGATGACCTCGGCTACATCGATCCATCCGTCCTTCATGAGTTCGATGATGGCGTTCTGATCGTGTTCCGGGGTGGAGACGCCGATGAAGCGGATCTTGCCTTCATCGCGCAGTTTTCGCAGGAACTCGAATGGCGCGGGGTCGGCGTTCCACGCCCTGGTCCAGGTATGGAGAAGGAGGACGTCGATACAATCCGTATCGAGGTTCCTCAGATGCTGCTCGACATGTTCCCTGAGATACGCCTCGCTGAATCGCTCTTCGGCCCGGCAGTATGGCGTCGGCGGCCAGGGGCCGTCGGCCGGGGGCGTCTTGGTCGTGACGTATATTCTCTCGCTCCTGGCCTTGCACAATTCGGCAACAATCCGCTCACTCTTGCCCTCCCCATAGATGAACGCGGTATCAATGAAATTGACACCCTTGTCGATAGCGATATTCAGGGCTTCGCTAGTGTCCTGATCACTCTGCGTCCCCCAGTGCGAGCCGATGGCCCACGCTCCGAAACCGATCTCCGAAACTTCAATGCCCGTTTTTCCCAGACGACGATATTTCATTGTCCAATCCTTTCCTTGTATTGCTCGCAGAATTCCGCCGTGCGAGTTGATCCGACGCGCGTCACGCCGAGGTCCATCACTTCCAGCAGGGCATCGATCGTCCTGATCCCGCCGGCCGCCTTGACCTGAATATGCTCGGGGCTGTTGGCGATCATGAGTTTCAGATCTTCCATCGTCGCCCCGCCATGGGCGTATCCGGTGGAAGTTTTGACCCAGTCCGGATTCAGTTCGGCGCATATCTCGCAGAGCCTGATCTTCTGGGCATCGTCCAGGTAGCAGTTCTCGAAGATAATCTTCGACTTCTGTCCGTGGTCGCGCACGAGGTCCACGACGGCCTTGATATCGTTCCGCACGTAATCCCAGTCGCCGCTGAGGACTTTGCTGATATTGACGACCATGTCGAGTTCCTCGCCTCCATCGGCGAGGGCCTGTTTTGCTTCGGCCAGTTTGACAACCGTGGTGTGCCCCCCGTGCGGGAAACCTATGGTGGTGCTGGCTTTGACGGTGCTACCGGCGAGTATTTCGGCGCATTTCTTGAGGTAGAATGGCATGACGCATGCGCTTGCGGCGTTGTACTTCAGTGCGATATGGCATCCTTCTTCCAGGGCTTGGTCATCGAGTCCCGGATTCAAGAGCGATGTGTCTATCATCTTGGATACCTGTTCGAGGGTATACGCCATTTTCGTTTTCTCCTGCTCGTGTCGCCCGCCGCGGGGCTTACATGGTTGCGGTAACTTTTCTGCCTTCATCCAGCATCGCCAGGTAGTTGTCAACCGGCACGTAGTTAGACACCGAGTTCCCGCTGCCCAGCGCGAACCTGTTCGGCATGCAGACCGATAGAAGCTCTCGAATGTAAGCCCTCAGATCGGGCTCGCTCATCCTGCAAAGATTATCCATATCCACGCCACCCATCATACCGATCCGCCGGCCGTAGCGATCCTTGAATTTCTGTGGTTCGATAATGACTTTTTCGAAGGAGTGGAGTCCGTCGACGCCGATTTCGATGATATCCTCGATCACTCCGCAGTCGTAGATGTTTCCGCAGCAGTGATACCAATAGGGTTTTCCATGCTCGTGGGCCAGGTCGGCGAACTTCTTGAACCATCCGAAGACATGCTCCCTCAGGTAGTCCGGCGCCAGCATGGTCGCGGTCCTGAATCCCAGGTCGTCGGCGTGAAAGATGGCCCCGACGGAGTCCATTGCGATCACGTTCTTGTAGTAGTCATAAACCTTTTGTCCCCAGCGTGCGAATATCTCGGCCACCAGATTCGGGTCATCATTGATCAGGCCAAACAACCCTTCGTAGCCCAGAAGGTTCTCCAGTACGTGTTCGAAAACACAGGACGAAACCGCGATTTTCATTCCATCGGGCAGGTGGCTCGCCATGATTTCGTAGGGTTCGTAGTCCACGCCGATGTCATCCCACGGGAACTGCTCGAAAGTCTCCCGCGATGTGATGATGCCCTTTCCCTCGTCCGCCCACTCGCGCTGATCGCGGGCCAACTCGCCGGCGGTGTCTTCGGCGGTCAGTGACGGTAGAGGAGGATGGTTCCGCCACACCGTTCGCCAGACGCCCTCCAGGACAAAGTCATACCCGAGCAGGTAATGCATATTGATAAACTGCTTGAAGTACGCTTCGGTGGTTTCAGCGGTGCGCGGTATCCACGCCTGTCCCAGATACTTTTCCTGGATCGCTTGCAGGATTTCACCGTCCACAAGTAGCTCGAATTGATGAACTTTCGCCGCTTCCTGCTGTCCGTTCAGGACGCAAACCAGCGTATCGAAATCAGGTTCGGGTTTCGTCAGAATCGGGCTGGCGGTGCTCATTTTCTTCTACTCCGGAATCTTTCGATTTTTACCGGGCTCATAACGTCCATATCGCGTCCAAGCAGGAACCCTCCCATAACCGCGAGTATTGTACACAAACACGTACCTGAGGTCGAGGTGCTGTTGATATCCTGCAGGTCTGCCTGGAAATTCAATCTTAGGGGAACTTGACGCCGCCTTCGAGCGTCTATACAAACGGCGTATGAACCGGATAATCCGAACGCCCGTCTCGATGTTCGATCACTTTAAGGAGTGAACCATGAAACGTTTCACACAGATCGCCCTGTTACTCGCGGTATGCTGCATTGTCGCCGCACCGTTATCGGCCGCCGAAACCGCCAACCGCCAGAAGGCCCAAAAGCTCTACAAGGATGGCAATTTCAAGGAAGCCTACAACGCCTTCGCCAAGCTGGCGCTGGACGCCAAGACTGGTGCAAAGTCCGTCGGCGGGGACCTCAACATGGCGGTCAGTTCCCTCCAGAGGCTCAACCGCCGCAACGAGGTCGACGCCTTCCGCGAGAAGGTCATCAAGGCCCACGCCAAGAACTGGCGCCTGCTGCATACGGCCGCGAACTCCTATCTGCACGCCACGCATTACGGGTTCATCATCAGCGGCGAGTACCATCGCGGGCATCATCGCGGCGGCGGTAAGCGCGTCAATAGCTACGAGCGCGACCGCGTGCGGGCGCTGCAACTGATGACACAGGCCATACCGCTGACCAAGAACGACGGCGATCATACAGCCGTCGGTTCGTTTTATCTGGCGCTGGCGGACATGATGATGGGCCAGCGAGGATACGCCGGCGCATGGCGCCTCCAGTACAAAACCGACCTGACCAAACTGCCCGACTACGAAACTGGCTACTACTACGGATACGGGCGATACGGGCGTTCATCCCGCGGGGCTCCGGTCGACAAGAACGACAAGCCCGTCTACCACAAGCGTCCCAAGACCTGGGCCGCCGCCAAGTCAGACGGCGAGCGCTGGCGATGGGCGCTGCTGCAGGCCGTCGAATTCTCGGCGCCCCTGCGCGAACAGGTCGACTTCAAGTTCGCATCGTTCCTCAAGGCACAGTTCGGCGTCGAAACGATGGGGCGATTCGGGCGGTACTTCGGTAGCTGGAGGCAACCGCGTCCGCGCGACGACGGTAAGAAAGACAAATCCGGCACGTACGAACTGCACACGCTCGGCGAGGACGAGACAATCGCCAGGCTGGCGATCGGCATTCGACGCTTCAAGCTGCCCGACGAGTACAACTACATCCGCATCTTCCAGAGGCTGTCCAGGGGCAAGGGCAACTGGGCCCACAACGCGATGCACCAGTTGTGCAGCACGTTCGAGAACCGTCGCCAGTATCCCAAAGCCGCCGCGCACTGGCGGACGAACATCAAGCGGTTCGGCGATGACAATAACAAGTCCAAGGCCAAACGTTTGGGCCAGATCGTCGACAACTGGGGCGTATTTGAACCTGTCATGACCCAGCCTTCCGGAAAGGGCGCCACCGTCGAATTCCGCTTCCGAAACGGAAAGGAAATCCACTTCGAAGCCCGTTCGATCAAGATCGAGAAGCTGCTGGCCGACGTCAAGGCGTACATCAAGTCCAATCCGCAGCAGGATCGCAACTACTGGCAGAACATGCAGATCAGCAACATTGGTTACCGCCTGATGAGGGGCGATGAGAAAAAGTACGTCGACAAGAAGGTCGCCACCTGGGACCTCGAAGTCAAACCGCGCCCCGGACACTTCGACAAGCGTATCACCATCGCCACAACTCTTCAAAAGGCCGGCGCATACCTCGTGACAGCCAAAATGGCCAACGGGAACCTCTCGCGCATCATCATGTGGGTCGCTGACACCGCTATCGTCAAGAAACCCCTGGACAAGAAGACATGGTACTACGTCGCCGATGCGGTCAGCGGAAAGCCGATCGCCAAGGCCAACGTCGAGTTTTTCGGCTGGTGGCGCAAGTACGTCGGCAAGCGAGGCCAGCGCAAGTATGACACCCTTACAAAGAACTTCTCGGAGTTCACAAACGCCGACGGGCAGATCACGCTCGGACCGGACCAGATGCCCCGCAACTACAGGTGGGTGGCGATCGCCCGCACTAAGGCCGGGCGCATGGCGTACCTGGGCTTCTCCGGCGTGTGGTACGGTAATTACTACGACCGCGAGTACAACCAGCGAAAGACGTTCGTGATAACCGACCGCCCGGTCTACAGACCAAAGCAGAAGGTCAACTTCAAGTTCTGGATCAACACCGCCAAGTACGACGTCGAAGGCAAGAGCCAGTTCGCCGGACAAAGCTTCCAGGCGAGGATCAGCAATCCCAAGGGCGAAAAACTCTTCGAGAAGACTGTTAAGCTCGATGACTTCGGCGGCGCCGCCGGCGACCTAAAGCTCAAGGACGACGCCACGCTCGGGATGTATTCCATACAGATCCGCCAGGGCAACCGCTACTTCGGCGGCGGGCGGTTCCGCGTCGAGGAATACAAGAAGCCCGAGTTCCAAGTGACGATCGAGGCCCCCAAAGAGCCGGTCCAACTCGGCGAGAAGGTCACCGCCACCGTCGAAGCGAAGTATTACTTCGGCGCGCCGGTCACCGACGCGAAGGTCAAGTACAAGGTCATGCGCACCGAGCATTCGGCCTCCTGGTATCCATGGACCAGGTGGGACTGGTTGTTCGATTCGGGTTACTGGTGGTACGGGTACGACTACGATTGGTATCCCGGATGGAAGCACTGGGGCTGCCGCAGGCCGATCTGGCCGTGGTGGGGATGGAGGCCTACGCCCCAGCCCGAGGTGGTCTCAGAGAATGAAGTCGAGGTCGGTAAGGACGGAAAGATAAAGATCGAGATCGACACCGCGCTGGCCAAAGCGATCCACGGCGACCGCGACCACAAGTACACCATCACCGCCGAGGTCACCGACAAGTCGCGCCGCACCATCGTCGGTACGGGCAACGTGCTGGTCAGCCGCAAACCGTTCAAGGTCTACGCCTGGGTCGATCGAGGCCATTATCGCATCGGCGACGTGATCCAGGCCAGCTTCCAGGCTCGCAGACTCGACGCCAAGGGCGTCAAGGGCACCGGTAAGCTGAAATTGATGAAAATATCCTATCTCAAGGGTAAGCCAGTCGAAACGCAAGTCCAGCAGTGGAAGCTGGATACGGACGAAGAGGGCAAGGCTAAGATCCAGATCAAAGCCCACGGCGCGGGCCAATATCGCCTGAGCTACACCTTGACCGACGCCAAGAAACACGCCATTGAGGGCGGGTACGTCTTCGTGATCTGGGGTGCCGGAGACAGCGGAAGCAACTATCGGTTCAACGATATCGAAGTGGTCTCCGACAAGCAGAACTACAAGCCCGGCGAGAAGGTCAAGCTGCGCGTCAACACCTCTCGCTCCGGCTCGACCGTGCTGCTGTTCGTCCGCCCGTCGAATGGGATTTACCTGGCGCCGAAGATCTTCCGCCTGAAAGGGCGCAGCGTCGGCGAGCAGATCGAAGTAATCAAGAAGGACATGCCCAACTTCTTCGTCGAGGCGTTGACGGTGGCTGACGGGAAAGTGTTCCGCGAGGTCCGCCAGATCGTCGTCCCGCCGGAGAAACGCGTACTCGACGTGAAGATATTCCCGTCCAAGAAAAAGTACAAGCCCGGCGAGAAAGCCAAGGTCAAGATCAAATTGGTCGACGCGAACGGCGAACCGTTCTCCGGCTCGACCGTGCTGACGATGTACGACAAGGCCGTCGAATACATCTCCGGCGGCTCGAACATCGCCAAGATCAAGGAGTTCTTCTGGAAGTGGAAGAGGCGTCATAACGCGAGGCACGAAACCTCGTTGAGCAAGGGCAGCGGAAATCTGCTGAAGAGAGGCGAAATCGGAATGTCGTTCCTGGGCGTTTTCGGACACAGCGTCGCTAGCGAACCCGGTCCGGGAGGCATGGATGACAATGCAGTCGTCGCAGATGCCGCCGCCGGCGGAGAGATGGAATCTTCTAACGGTTTGCGCGCCCGCGGCGCGGCGTTTGGTAAGGGGATGGCACAAGGTGCACCGGCAGCAAAGATGAAATCAACGGGCAGCAAACGCCGGAGCGACAAGGACGACGGTGGCGGCGGCCAGGGGCCCAAGATGGTCGAGCCCACCGTCCGCACAAAATTCGCCGACACCGCCTTCTGGGCATCGGCGCTGACTACGGGCAAGGACGGGTTCGCCGAGATCGAACTGACCATGCCCGAAAACCTGACGACCTGGAAAACGGTTGTCTGGGCGATGGGCTTCGGTACGCGCGTAGGCGAGGGGTCCGTCGAGGTCGTAACGACCAAGAACCTCCTGTTGCGCCTCCAGGCGCCGCGGTTCTTCGTGCAGAAGGACGAGGTCGTCCTGTCTGCCAACGTGCACAACTACCTCAAGACCGCCAAGAAGGTCGACGTATCGATCCTGCTCGGCGGCGGATGCATCGAACTGGCTAAGGGTGTCAAAGCCACTCAGCAGGTCCAGATACCCGCCGGCGGTGAGAAACGCGTTAACTGGCGTGTGAATATCACCAAGGAAGGCAGCGCCAAAATCACCATGAAGGCCCTGACCGACGAGGAATCCGACGCTATGGCGATGGACTTCCCCGTGTTCGTTCACGGTATGCTCAAGACCGACAGCTTCTCCGGCGTGATACGCCCGAACAAGAAGAGCGGGAAGTTCCAGATCACCGTTCCCAAAGAGCGGCGGCCCGATGACAGTCGCCTGGAGATCCGCTACTCACCCACACTGGCCGGCGCCATGGTCGACGCCCTGCCGTACGTGGTCGAGTATCCCTACGGCTGCACCGAGCAAACGCTCAACCGCTTCCTGCCAACGGTTATCACCCAGAAGGTCCTGCAAAATATGGGGCTGGATCTCGATGACATAAAGAAGAAGCGCACGAACCTAAACGCCCAGGAGATCGGCGACGACATCAAACGCGCCGCCGACTGGAAGCGACTGGCCGGCAAGAAGCGATGGGACGGTAAGAGATGGGTGAATCGCAACCCCGTCTTCGACAAGGGCGAGGTCGACCGCATGGTCAAAGCGGGTCTGCAGCGCCTGACGAACATGCAGAATCGCGATGGCGGATGGGGCTGGTGGAGCGGATGGCGCGAACACTCCTACCCGCACACGACAGCGGTCGTCGTCCACGGGCTACAGATCGCCAGGGCGAACGATGTAGCCGTTGTGCCCGGCGTGATCAAGAGAGGCATCGAGTGGCTTAAACGCCGCCAGGCCAGCGAGCTGGCGCGCCTGATCCTCTGGGAGAAGACCAAGAAACACGGCAAGCAATTCGCCGACAATCTCGACGCGCTGGTCTACATGGTGCTAGTTGATGAGAAAGTCGACAACATCGAAATGCGGAAGCGGATCTACCGCGACCGGAACCATATCAGCGTTTACGCCAAGGCGATGTTCGGTATCGCATGTCACAAGGTCGACGACAAAGAGAAGCGCGATATGCTGAAACGCAATGTCGAGCAGTACCTCAAACAGGACGATGAAAACCAGTCGGCCTGGTTGAAGCTGCCCAACGGCGGGTGGTGGTGGCGGTGGTACGGCAGCGAAATGGAGGCCCACGCCTACTACCTCAAGCTGCTCTGCCTGACCGAGCCCAAGAGCCCCAAGGCCTCGCGCCTGGTCAAGTACATCATCAACAATCGGCGCCACGCGACGTACTGGAACTCGACGCGCGACACCGCCTACGTGATCGAGGCGTTCGCTGATTACATCAAAGCCACCGGCGAGGACAAGCCTGACATGACCGTCAGCATCTTCGTCGACGGTAAGAAGCAAAAGAGCGTCAAGATCAACAAGGACAATATCTTCAGTTTCGACAACAAGCTCGTGATGCTGGGCAAGAAGGTCACCACCGGCAAGCACACCGTCGAGCTGCGGAAGGAAGGCAAGGGTCCGCTGTACTTCAACGCGTACCAGACCAACTTCACGCTTGAAGACCACATCACCCGGGCCGGCCTGGAGATCAAGGTTAACCGCAAGTACTACAAGCTCGTGAAGGTCGACAAGAAGATCAAGGTCGAAGGTTCCCGCGGGCAGGCGGTCGATCAGAAGGTCGAAAAATACGAAAGGAAAGAACTCAAAAACCTCGACACGCTCAAGAGCGGAGACTTAGTCGAGATCGAGCTGACCATCGAGTCGAAGAACGATTACGAGTACATAATGTTCGAGGACATGAAGGCCTCGGGATTCGAACCGGTCGCCCTGCGCAGCGGATACTCCGCCAACGGTATGGGCGCTTACATGGAGCTGCGCGACGAGCGGGTGACGTTCTTCGTGCGGCGACTGGCGCGAGGCAAACACTCGCTGAGCTACCGCATGCGGGCCGAAATACCGGGCAAGTTCAGCGCCCTGCCCACCCGCGCCAGCGCAATGTACGCACCGGAACTCAAGGCCAACTCCGACGAAATCAAACTCAAGATCGTCGACTAGAGATTACTGCCTGCCGAGAAGGTTTACCGCACGTACGGTTCGCGTGCGTTCTTCGACCTCGTCGGGCAGGTAGCCCTTGATCCACGATTTGGCGCGGTAGGAGAATTCGTGACCGGTCGGAAGCATGCTGATCGGCGTCACCTTCGCCGTCGATGGAAAAACGTGCCCGGTGCGCTGGGTGGCGTCACGGCGCTCGTGGCATCCGACGCAACTTCGCGTCTCGCCCGGTCGGGCGTACATCCAGAACACCTGATTACCGATAACTCGCCGGTCGGCGTCGAGCACCTGCAGTTGGATCAGGCGGTCGGCGGGCACTTCAACGTGGAACGATCCGTCGGCGGCCAGCGGGGCCGTGCCCAACACCCTGGCGAACGTACCGCCGTGATTCTTCCAGCGATTCGTCGGGCGATTCTGCTGGGTCTCGTGGCGCG
>CAZSLS010000234.1:0-5205 GCA_964607575.1 uncultured Planctomycetaceae bacterium
TTGTCGCTCCCGATACGCGTACGGCGATGGCGCGTGCGGTGATGATTAATCCCAAAGGTCTGTTCCGTCCGGGAACCTTCGTGGACGCCGGCATTCTCATACCCTCGAAAAAAGAGACGGTGATTATTCCAAAGGCAAGCATACAGTTGGTGAACGATCACACCTGCGTATTCGTATGGGGAAAATCCGACTTTGAACTTCGGGAAGTAAAGACAGGCATTACTGACGGGCGACAAATCGAGATCCTCCAGGGCTTGCGGTCCGGGGAAGCTGTGGCGTCCGAGAACGCTTTTCACCTGAAGGCCGAATTTGTCAAGTCTACCGGCGGCGGGATCAGCGGCCACGGGCACACGCACTGATACGAGGAAATCCCTATTATGATAGAGAATATTATTCACATAGGATTGAAGCATAAGCTCCTTGCCTTCATGACAACCGTGGGGGTCTGTGCGCTGGGTGTTTTCTCGTTGTCCAGGCTTTCCATCGATGCTTTCCCGGATATCAGTCCAAACCTGGTTCAGGTGTTTGCTGAGGTCGACGGTATGGCGCCCGAGGAGGTCGAGCAGCTCGTCACCCGGTCCGCAGAAACCGCCATGCGCAGCATCCCCGGGGTCAAGAAGATTCGCTCGCTGTCCTCACTTGGCCTGTCGACCGTCAACATCTATTTCGAAGACGGCGTCAAGATCGGCGATGCCAGGCGGATGGTTTCGGAACGGTTGAAACTGGCGGAGGAAGGAATCCCCGAAGGTGTGGACATGCCTCACGGGCTCGAGATGGGCCCTATGGCAAGCGGTATGGGTAAGATTCTCGCCTACTACCTGCAAGCCGAGAACATGGATATTACAGAGTTGCGAACGCTCCATGAATGGACCGTCAAGCGGGGCATCGAAACAGTACCGGGCGTAGCCAAGGTAGTCAGCCAGGGCGGTTACATCCGCCAGTACGAGGTGGAACTGTCTCCTGAAGAACTGCTCGCCCATAAACTCACGATCGGTGATGTCAGCGAGGCGATCGAGTTGAGCAACGCCAACGTCGGCGCCGGGATCATCACGCAGGGCAGTGAAGAACTCATCGTCAGGACTCTCGGTCGCGTTGAAACGGTCCAGGAACTCGCCAATACCGTCGTCAAAAGCGTCGACGGAAAGCCGATTCTGGTCAAAGATGTGGGAACCGTCACACTGGGAAAGGCATTGCGCCGCGGTGTGGCGATTCTCGATGGCGAGCGTGAAGTGGTTCTCGGCGGGGTCTACAAAGTGCATCGCGCCAACTCGTTCGAGGTGATCCGGAGGCTCCGTTTGCGGATCGATGAGATCAACGCCACTTTGCCCGAAGGTGTGCGAATTGTATCGTACTACGACCAGTCAGATCTGGTCGCCAACAGCATTCTCACGGTGCGCAACGCGCTGCTTCTCGGACTTGTCCTCGTATCGATCGTGGCGTTTCTGTTCCTCGGAAACCTGCGGAACGCATTCATTATGGTCTGTTCGCTCCCGTTTGCGATGCTGTTCGGCTTCATTTGCATGCAGTGGAGCGGATTTCCGGGCGATCTGATCTCATTTGGCGGGATGGCTATCGCCTTGGGCATGATCATTGACGCGACGATCATCATGGTCGAGAAGATTCAAACCGCTATCACTGATTCCGATGGGCGGGTCTCGGACAGGGACATAATTCTCCAAGCCGCCCAGGAAGTCGGACGTCCCATCGTCTTTGCGGTGGCGGTGATTGTCGTTGTCTTTCTCCCCATCTTCACACTGGGAGAGGTCGAGGGAAAGATGTTCCGCCCTCTGGCGTTTGCTGTCGCCGCGACGATGGGCGGATCGCTGATCTACGCGCTGCTGATCGCTCCGATCTTCTACCAAATCCTGCACCGCGTGGATCACAAACGCACGGAACATGCTCCCGGAAGAGTGTTGCCAGTGCTGCTGAACGGCTACGAGTCGCTGGTCAAACGCACCCTCAAGTATCCCCTGATGCTGATGATCTTACCGCTGCTTCTCACGGTCGGCGGCGTGCTGGGCTTCCTTCGCCTTGGCAGGGAATTTGTCCCGACACTACAGGAAGGCACGATCCAGTGTTACGCCTACATGGACCCGAATGTTTCTCTCGGCGAGATCAAGAAAGTCTGTTCCGATATATCCCTGGAAACCGCCAAGGTGCAGGAAGTAAAGAGCGTCATCGCCGATATCGGATACGGTGAAGTCGGTCCGCATATGCACCACACGAATTACGGTTGTATCGTCATCACGTTGAAACCGCGGTCCGACTGGCAAGACGCCCGGAGCCAGGAGGAGATTATCGCGAAAATTAATGACCGCATCCAGGGCCTGCTCGGCGTGTCCATTGGGTTTTCCCAGCCGATCGCCCACGAAGTGGACGGCTTGATCGCCGGATCCGGAGCGGAGGTCGTACTTAAGGTCTTTGGCGACGACATGGACAAACTCAACACCATCGCCGGAAATCTCGAACATGTACTGGCGGATGTGGACGGGTCTGCGGACCTGCGGGTCGAGCAGACTTCCGGGCAGACGCAGTTGCAGATTATTCTCGATCCGGTGAGTCTCGCCCGCTACGGACTGAACAAACACGAGGTTCAGGAGGTAGTCCGCCAGACCATCACCGGCGAAGTTGTCGGCGACGTCTTCGAGGGTGAAATGGCGTCGAGAATCCTCGTTCGCCTCGACAAACGGTATCAGGAGGATCGCGAGGATATCCGCAACCTGTTGATCCGCACGTCGGCGGGCTCGCACGTGCCTCTCAGCCGCCTGGCGAAAATCAAAACCGTTACCGGTTTGCGCCAGATCAGCAGGGAAAACACGCAACGCTACGTGTCGGTCCAGTGTAACGTACGCGGGCGCGATGTGGGCTCGTTCGTCAACGACGCCCAGGCGGCGGTCGCTAAAGCCGTTTCCCTACCGCCGGGGTACAGGCTGTCGTGGGGCGGGCAGTTCGAGTTGCAGGAAGCGGCAAACCGCAGGCTGGCGATCGTGATACCGATCACGCTGGTGTTGGTGTTGAGCATGCTGTACGGCCTGTTCGGATCTGTGCGATTGGCGTTCCTGATCATGCTTAACGTTCCGCTGGCGCTGGTCGGCGGGGTTCTGGCGCTGGTCTTGTTCGGCGAAAACATCAGCATCCCCTCGTCCATCGGATTCATTGCACTGTTCGGGATCGTACTGACCGACGGGGTCGTCCTTATATCGAGATTTGAACGGTTGCGGAAGCAGGGCGTCGACTTGCGCGACGCCGTCATCTCCGGATGCCGCTCGAAATTCAGACCGGTGCTCATGACAACCGTCACGACGGCGTTGGGACTGCTCCCGCTGATTATCGCCTCGGGCACCGGTTCCGAGGTGCAGCGTCCTCTGGCGCTCGTGGTGGTCTTCGGTCTGGCGACGTCGACAGTCGTAACGCTGTTCATCATCCCGGCCGCTTATATCTGGATCGAAAACGAATGGCAACGCGGGCTCGCCTGAAGTAGCCCGCTTCACAAACGTGAAAAGCAGAAGGACAAAGGAAAGTAAGATGAAAAGAGTAATTAGTATGTTCGTCGTTTTGATGATGGTTGGCGCCCTGTGCGTCGGATGTAAAAAGGCGGACACCGCAACGCCCAAACCTGCGGGACAGCCGACGGAGAAGAAGGTTGATGTTGAGGGGAACAACGCCAAAAACTGGGAACCGGAGACGAAAAAAGAAACACCTCCCCCCACCACAGGCGGACACGACCCCCATGATGGGCACGACCACACTGGGCATAGTCACTAATTCTGACGTCGATGCGGCAGGCCGGGGGCCGCGGGGCCCCCAGCCTGCCCGATTCTGCGATATCGGTTGTGTAGTCTCTGTCTTCGAGTTCTTGAGCCCATTTACCTTTACAGTTTGCAATCGCCTCTGGATTGACGAATAATCAAATAGCGACGGCTAATTGGAAAGGTCTTGCGCATGGAAAGCATCGATGATGTCTTCAAGGCATACGATATTCGCGGTATATACGGCGACGGGATAGACGAAGATCTGGCGTGGAAGATCGGTCACGCGTCGGCGCAGTTTCTACGCAGCCTCCTGAGCGGTTACGACCGGGGCCAGTTCGCCACCAACCGTCTGGTGATCGGGCGCGATATGCGCCCGCACAGCAAGTCTCTTTCCGAGGCCATGGTCGAAGGTGTAACCGCCACCGGAACCACATGCGTCGACCTCGGAATGATCGATACGCCGATGATCTATTTTGCGGTGAACCATCTCGGGGCATGCGGGGGCGTGCAGATTACCGCCTCGCATAACCCGATGGAATACAACGGTTTCAAAATCTGCGGGCAGAAGGCACGCCCGTTGAGCAAAAATGCCGGACTCGGTGAGATAAAGCATATCATCTCGAAGCTTGGACGCATGCCCGCCAGCGCTTCGATCGCAGCGCATCAGGAGGTGGACTTGTGGGACGAATATCGCAAACACGTCCACGGTTTTCTCAAGATATCCCGCCCTCTGAAAGTCGTGGTCGACGCCCTGAACGCAATGGGGGGCGTTATGGTTTCGAAACTGTTTGACGGGACCGAACTGGACATCATCCCGTTGAATTTCAAACTTGGTGAGGAATCCGTCAACTCGCCCAATCCGCTCCTGGATATCAATCTGCAACAGACCAAAGATACAGTCGCCAGCCAAGGTGCGGATTTCGGCGTTTGCATCGACGGCGACGCGGACCGGTGTGTCTTTGTTGACGAGACCGGCGAGGCCATAAGCTGCGACCTGATGACGGCGCTCCTGTCACGTTATTTCCTGGCGGACAATTCCGGTGCGACCGTCGTTTACGACCTTCGTTCGTCGAAGGTCGTCGGCGAGGAAATTCGCGCCGCCGGCGGAGTACCGCGACGAGAGCGCGTGGGACACTCGTTCATGAAAAAGGCATTAGCCGACTCGAACGGTGTATTCGGAGGCGAACTGAGCGGACATTTCTATTTCCGCGATAATTACAATTGCGATAGCGGCGCTATTGCCCTGGCCACCGTAGCGAGCGTTCTGTCCGCAGAGGGAACCACCCTGAGCGAACTTATCAGACCGTTGAATCGCTACAGCCACTCCGGAGAGGTCAACTTCAAAGTTCAGGACACGGACACCGCGATGAAGGAAATCGCCGCCGCCTTCCAGGACGCAGAGGTCGACTGGATGGACGGCGTGACCTGCCAATACAAGCAGTGGTGGTGCAAC
>CAZSLS010000234.1:5215-9801 GCA_964607575.1 uncultured Planctomycetaceae bacterium
CTTCAAACACCGAACCGCTGCTCCGTGTGTCCCTGGAAGCACCAACGGTCGAGATGATGAACGAAAAAGTCGATCTTATCACGAAGATGTTCGGGCCGCCGGTAGATCACTGATCACTCAACCGGAGGAGGGGGCATTTTGCAGTTCTTTCGGATGAACTCTATGATGGCCTTCGAGAGACCTTCGGCCTTGCGCTTGGGGCCCTGAAGCTTCGTGGTGTTGGTTCTACCGACGCAGTATCCCCTTGCCACCACCTTGCTCGAAGGCTGGTCGACAAGTTCGATCAAGGCGATGATTTCTTCGAACGGTCCGAACGCCTGATCGAGCATACCGCCGGCCTCTTCGTAATAGACATATTGACCACGCACGATCAGGACCCGTCCGGCCGCGGGGTCAAGAATGGTCTTCTTGGGCTTCAGTTTAGCGATTCTTTCAGCCAGGGTGACTCGCAGGATCTGGTTCATATCCGCTGGCATAATGGATATGCCCGTGTTGGAGAGGTCTTCAAACTGCACTTTCGAATAGCTGTTCTCCTGCGAGCCGACGAGTTTCGTGGGAACGGAGAAACCTTTGGGCGATAGGAACACTTCCTTAGCCGCACGCGTGATGCATCCGCCGGTGGACGTCAGTAACACTGCAAACAGGCCCAACAGTGCGATTCGCTTCATGATGTATCTCCCATGTTGGTTGACAAGTGACTCGTTCTTACCGGGATCATCATATACGATATGGAGAGACCTCGTCCACAGCAATAATCGGATGATAAATTCCGGCGGTTCCGATTCAAATAGTGGACATCTAGGGCTGAACTGTTTAGATTATCTGAACCGCTGTATCGGGATGGCGTGCGTTAATTTTTTTGAATACCTTCAGATTCCTACAAACATCAAGAGGTAATTATGAGCAAGAAAGTCCCATCAGACATCGACATTTCCAGAGCGTGCAAACCCATTTGTATTTCCGAGATCGCCGCAAAGGCCGGTATCCTTCCGGAAGAACTTGAACCCTACGGTGACGTCAAGGCCAAGGTGAAACTCGACATACTCGACCGCTTGGCAGATGAGCCCGATGGCAAGTACATCGACGTGACGGCTATCACGCCCACGCCGCTGGGTGAAGGCAAGACCACGACGGCTGTCGGTCTGGCGCAGGCGTTGGGGTTGATTGGCAAGAATATTATTCTGTGCATTCGCCAACCGTCAATGGGCCCGACGTTCGGGATCAAGGGCGGAGCGGCTGGCGGGGGATATAGTCAGGTGATCCCGATGGAGGAGTTCAATCTGCATCTCACCGGCGACATTCACGCTGTCGGTGTGGCGAACAATCTGATGGCGGCTGCGATCGATTCGCGGGTGCGGCACGAGGAGCACAGCGACGACGAGAAGTGGGCGGCTATCGGTCTTCCGCGGTTGAATATAGATCCCGAGACGATTACCTGGCGCCGCGTTGTGGATATCTGCGATGCGACGCTTCGGTTCATCGAGACCGGAAAGAGCGACAGTTGGCTTGACGGCCCACAGCGCGCCACCGGCTTCGACATCGCCGTGGCGTCGGAAGTGATGGCCATTTTAGCCCTGGCGACCGACCTGAAAGACATGCGTCGGCGGTTCGGTAATATCATTGTGGCAATGAATAAAGACGGCGAGCCGGTAACGGCTGAAGATATCGGATGCGCCGGTGCGATGACGGTGCTCATGAAGGACGCCATCAAGCCCAATCTAATGCAGACCATCGAAGGGCAGCCCTCGTTCGTTCATGCCGGACCGTTCGCCAACATCGCCCACGGTAACAGTTCGATAGTCTCAGACAGGATCGCGTTGAAGCTGGCGGACTACGTGGTCACCGAATCCGGTTTTGGCGCCGACATCGGCATGGAGAAATTCTTCAACGTCAAGTGTCGCATCTCCGGGCTCAAACCCGACTGCGTTGTAATGGTCGCGACCATCCGGGCGCTGAAGATGCACGGCGGCGGTCCGAAGGTGACTCCGGGCAAGCCGCTGGCTAGCGAGTATACCGAGGAGAATCTCCCTCTCCTGGAAGCGGGTATATGCAATCTCACCCGGCACATCGAGATAGCCAAGCAGTTTGGCGTTCCGGTCGTGGTTGCGGTCAATCGTTTCCCGACCGACACCGATGCTGAAGTCGCGTTTGTCCGTGACAAGGTCAACGAGGCCGGCGGCGAAGACGCAGTTGTCAGCGACCATTACACACACGGAGGCGAGGGCGCCCGCGACCTGGCGGAAGCTGTTGTCGCCGCCTGCGAAAAACCGTCGGACTTCAAGCTGCTGTACCCCGACGATATGTCCATCAAGGACAAGATCCTCACCATCGCCACCAAGGTATACAACGCCAAGGACGTCACTTACAGCGAACTGGCGGAGCGTCAGATAGCTTCATACGAGAAGGCGGGTCTCAGCGGTCTGCCCATGTGCATGGCCAAGACGCACCTGTCGCTGAGTCACGACCCGGCGCTCAAGGGTGTTCCGGGCGGTTTCACCGTGCCTGTTTCGGAGGTCAGGGCATCGGCGGGCGCTGGATTCCTGTATCCGCTGCTGGGTACGATGAGAACCATGCCGGGCCTCCCGAGCAGACCGGCGTTCCTGGGCATCGATCTCGACGACGACGGCGAAGTTGTCGGGATGTTCTAGTAACGGTAACGGCAACGGTAATGACATAGCGAGTATATTGGACAGGCGTACCTTCTTTCGCGTGTGGGCTGACGAGGCCTTTTCGCGATGGAGTTTACGCAGTGGGTAACCGCCGGCAGGTTTGTTCATCCGCCGTGGTTGCCCACTGCGTTACGCAATTTCGTTGAAAACCGCGGCCCGTAAGGCGTTTTTCGCCCTATCCGACCGCCAACACCGGATTAATAAATAATCAAGTTCCCTCTTATCACTTGCCGACAATCCAATTAAAGGCTATACCTGTGGGCTCAGGGACATACTGTGCCCGAAGTTGTCGGTGTGTTGTCAAGGAACGACTGTAGAATGCTCAGGAGAGCGTTAATTAGTGTGACCGCTTGCCTCGCGGCGATGCTGGTGGTGTCCGGTTGTGGGGGTGCGGCGCCCAGGCAGGGCAGGAGATTGCTCGCAGAATCCCAGAATAGTCTTGTACGCCGGGATTACTCGGACACAATAAAGAAAGCCGACAGGTTCTTGCGAGAATATGGCGGGACCAGAGAAGCAGGCAGAGCTTATTACCTGCGAGGCAAAGCCAGACTCTCGCTGGGTAACGTTGTCGAAGCAAAGAGCGATCTGCAAGAGGCCGTAAGCCGCTCCGGTAATGCTGACGTACGGGCCAATGCGAGACTGGCATTGGGGCAGTTGGCTTTCGATGGCGGTCAGATGCTTCGGGCTGAAGAATTGTACCGGGCTGCAATTGCTGACATCGAAGTCGGCAAGCCGCCAGGCGACCACGCGCATTATCGCTTGGGCTGCGTGTTGCAGCGCAGGGGCCTGTGGAAGCAGGCGGAACTTGAATTCCGCCGCGTTGTAGAGTATTTTGCTAACACGGAACTGGCGAGGCGCTCAAGCAGACGCGTGAATGCGACGGCCTGGACAGTGCAGGCCGGAGCCTTCAGCAAAGAGCCTCTAGCCGCTTCGCTCGTCAAGAAATTGCGTACCGGTGGTCTGGCGCCCGGCGTCAGGACGGTGCTTGGGAAGTCCGGACCGCTGTTTATAGTAGTTGTCAATAGATACGGAACCTATCAGCAGGCCGCCAAGGCGCTCAGCAGCGTCAAGAGGTACCAGGCGGATGCATTTGTGACGGTGAGGTGAGACTATGGAAACGCGCAAATGGTGTTGCGGGCTTGCGGCTGCCGCGGTCATGATGATGATCCTGGGTTGCTCTGATCCGCCGCCGCCGAATACTACCAAGATCCCGGCCCAGTTTCTCAACAAGTACTGGTCTCCGCAGGAAGCGCCGGTGGCCCGAATTATCCGCAGGCAGTATCGCCTGAGGGAAGGTGACTCTCTGGAAGTCATCTATCACGTGCGCCACCAGATGAACGAAATCTACAAGATCAAGGTGCAGGACATCATTATCCTCCGTTTTCCATACCAGCGGTCCCTGGACCAGGTCGAACAGGTACACTCCGATGGAAGGCTTCATCTGGACCTCATCGGTCCGGTCAAGGCCTACGGGCGGACCATCGATGAACTGCACGCGGATATCAAACAGCGCTACGCTTCATTCCTCAAGAACCCCGCCGTGACCGTCAGCTTCAAGGAATCCAACGTCAAGATACGCGAGTTGAAAGAAGCGATTATCACATCCCCTCGCGGGCAGAGCCGCCTGGTCCCCATTACTCCCGACGGTACGATGTCGCTACCGTTTATCGTCAATATCCGCGCCGCGGGCAGAACCGCCAGCGAGCTCCACGACGCGCTGAACCGGGCCTATCAGGATATCGGTCTGTCGGAAATCGAAGTTACCGTCAACGTCCAGTCCGTGGCGCCGTTGAGAGTCTTTGTCTTCGGGGAAGTCTCGAAGCCCGGCGCGGTACTCAACGAACCGGAACTGTCAACTTCGATAAGCGAAATGTCGCTGCTGCAGGCAATTGCGCAATCCGGCGGATATCGTCCCGG
>CAZSLS010000235.1:0-9681 GCA_964607575.1 uncultured Planctomycetaceae bacterium
CCGTCGGTGCTGCTGCTGGACGAACCGACAAGCCATCTCGACATCGCCAACCAGTTGAAAATATACCGGATGATGCGACGCCTTGCCGACGATTGGCAGATGGCGGTGGTCTGCGTTTCGCACGACATAAACCTCGCCTCGCGTTTCGCTGACGAACTCGTGTTGATGCGGGACGGGCGGGTGGTGGCCGCCGGAACCGTCGAGCAGGTAATCGACCGGGAAATCCTCGCCGAGACCTACGGTGTCCGGATCGATCTGATCGAGGCGCCCGGACGCAACGGACCCATAGTGCAGGCACGGTAGGTTGCCCTGGCGAGGGCGTCTCGGGGGCTTGTGAGATTCGCCCGTCGATGCTACACTCGATGGTTTGCATAAATAACAATGAACCCGCGATGTATAACAGGACTGGACAACGTTCCCCCGCAAGCCAGGGGAGGTGTGCTTACGCTCGGGAATTTCGACGGCGTCCACTTGGGTCACCAGGGTATTCTGGCATCGGCAAGGGCGCTCGCCGATGCCGAAAAAATGCCCGTTGCGGCAATGACTTTCGATCCGCCGCCCGGTCTGGTGCTCCGCCCCGACGCCCCGCCGCAACGAATTACACTCGCCGACCGCAAAGCCGCCCTGTTGTGCGACTGCGGCGCCGACTATACCGTTACCGCGCGGACGGATATGGCGCTGCTGTCGCTGTTGCCCGAAGATTTTGTCCGCGAGATTCTCGTCGGGCATTTTGCGCCGAAGCATATCGTCGAGGGCAACAACTTCTTCTACGGACGCCGCAGGGCGGGCGATATTCAGACGCTGCGAGAATCCGGCGTCGAATGCGGTTTTACGGTCCACTTGGCAGAGTCGGTGGTGGCGGACTTCGGCGACGGACCGGTGCTGATTTCCAGCACGCTCATTCGCGGATTGCTGCTGGCCGGGCAGATCGAATCCGCCGCCGCGGCGCTGGGGCGACGATTCGAGATCCGCGGGACCGTGGTCGAGGGCGCCCAAAGGGGCAGGGAGATGAATTACCCCACCGCCAACATCGATCCCGGTCACCAGATCGTCCCTGGCGACGGTGTATACGCCGGGGTCGCCCTCGTCGACCAGCGGGAGTACCCCGCGGCGATCAGTATCGGAGACCAGCCGACCTTTGACGGCGAGGGCAGGACGATCGAGGCTTTTCTGCTCGATGTCGACGGATGCTTCTACGGTAAGGTGATGACGCTCGGTTTCGAGGCCCGTTTGCGGGACCAGATCAGATTCGAGTCGCCGGCGGAGCTGGCGGATCAAATGAGAAAGGATGTAGAGCGTGTCAGAGAAATCGTCAGGTAGTCACGGATCGTTTGACGCGGTCCTGGAGCGGCTGGCCGATGCGGGCAGTATGCTGCTGATCACGCACGGGCGCCCCGACGGCGACGGATTGGGTTCGATGCGGGCTCTCGCGGCGGCCGCACGCGGGGCAGGCAAGGACGCCCGCATGCTCGTGCCCGGAGAGATACCGGCTCGCCTGGGGTTCATGTTTGATCGCCAGAGCCCCGCCGGAATCGATGAATTCGGAGCCCTTTCCGAGGCGAGCGATTTGATTGTCATTCTCGACACGCACGCCCTGGCCCAGCTCGACGATCTCGCCGAGCCTCTCGGGGGACTGTCCGACAAGATCGTGGTCGTGGATCACCACTCGACCGGCGATCCGCTCAGCGAGACTGTATGGATCGACACATCCGCCGCCGCCACCGGCGTGATGGTCGGCGAGATCATAGACGCGCTCAAATGGCCCATGGACGCCGCCATAGCCGAAGCCCTTCTAGCGGCCGTGCTGACCGACACCGGTTGGTTGAGATTCGCCAACACCGACGGGCGATGCCTCCGCGCCGTGGCGCACTGGACCGACATGGGCGTCAGGCCAGATATCCTCTACCGCAAGATCTATCAGAGCGACAGACCTCAGAGGTTTATGCTCATGGTCAGGCTCCTGGGGAGCATGGAGTTCTACTTCGATTCGCAACTGGCGGTCATGGTGCTGCGGTCCGGAGATTTCGAGGAGACCGGGGCCCTGCGAAGCGAGACCGAGAACATGGTCAACGAAGCTCTGCGGGTAGGAACGGTCGAGTCGGCGATTCTACTGGTGGAGGACCGCGATCGGGTTCGCGTGAGCCTTCGCAGCCGCGACGAAGTCGACGTAGCCGCTCTGGCCGGTAAGTTCGGCGGGGGAGGGCACCGCCGCGCCGCGGGACTGCGAAGCACCGTACCGATCGATGAACTCAAGGCTCAACTCATCGCCGCGTGGGGAAAAGAATTTGACGCGGGCTCCTGAATAAGCTTGACATTTTCCCGATTGCCCTTATACTACTTCGCGTTACAGGTTTGCCCGACGAGTGATCGGGCTCAGGGAAGGCCGTGAAAATCGGCCGCGGACGCGCCGCTGTAACCGGTGACGACCGCTGCTAGAATGCCACTGTCGTCGACTTGGTGTCTCGATGGGAAGGCGCAGCGGAAGGATGACCCGGAAGCCAGAAGACCTGCCTGTGATCGACCTGGACCCGCCTTCGCGAGTCATTGGCTTCAGGGATATCGCGGTTTGACGTGCTCTCATCCCCCAACCGGTGATCCGCCAGGTGTGGGGTTCTTTTTTGGAGTTCGCGCTCGGAACTCACGCTGAGATGCTCGCTGCTCACCGCTCGCCGCTCAGACGAGGAATACCTTTCGCGATCCGCTCTGATACCCCCTCCAGGTTGCAGGCCGCTAAGCCTTGCGCCCGGGCTTTCGACCATTTGACGTGGGCCTTGCGAAAGGAATGCAGGAGGTGAAAGGCAAATAACCCACACAACCACTTAACGTTTGGAGAGTCAGAATTCGATTAACACGCCGGGTAACCGGCACAAGCAACAGATTGCAGAGGTATCGAAAATGAAAAATGGAGTTACTATTGGAGTGGTGTTGACAGTGTTGTCGCTAACCATGGGCGCAGCTCATGGTGACGTATTCGGCGGTGCGACGGTAGAGGCCTGGGCTGAAAGCAGCCCCGGCGCCAGCGACCACGAGATTCCGGTTGTCATGGATTTTGGTGGCGGTAATCAGTACGTCTTTGGATATCGGTGGAATGATGGCGACACCGTGACGCGCCCGGTGCGCGTTAGTGGCGATCCCGACTATGTCAATTACCAGACATACACGGTCACTTACGGGGCTGGGACCGAAGTCCCGGGTAACACCTCCGAGGCCGCCATCCTCTCCCTGGATGCTGTTGGCGGTATGGTTCTGGACACATGGTACTACAGCTTCGGTATGGTAATTAGTGACATCCTCTACGGTAGCGATGAGATGGGTCAGAATATTGCCGGCCAGGAAGTGCCCGCACTGTGGCTTTGCGGGCGCGATCCGTATACGGACTGGCAGGGAACGTCGCATCCCGCGTCATCACCGGACTCCCGTACCTGGGAATACTCGCCGTTGGGGATTGGGGGTCGCGTTCTTCACGATGGGTACTGGGACGGTTGGTCTCCGCGTGATTTGGCGTGGAACACTACCGCCCCCGGTATTACCCCCGCCCCCGAACCGGCGACAATGCTTCTTCTGGGCGGTATGGCGGCGCCATTCGTCCTGAAACGCAGGCGAAGGAAATAATCGTATTATCGACGGGCTGCGTGGGCGGTGCGGCGTCATGCGCCGCACCGCCCGCGGGTTGCCGCCACTGGCGGCGGCAGGGTACAATTTGAACTGACAGTAAGACAATGTTGTGTAAGAGAAGACAATCCGGTTTCACGATGGTTGAGTTGCTGGTGGTGATAGTGATCATCAGCCTGCTGTCCATGATTGTCGCGCCTTTCATGGGCAAGGCCCGGGGTATCGCCAATAACGCCACCTGCACCAATAACCTCCGCAATCTCGGCGCGGGTATGGGCCTGTATCACAGCCAGAATCGCGACGAGTTCTGGCCCTATACGATATATGACACCGAGACAAAGGTCCGCAGCTACTTCTGGGGTTCCGCCACCGATCCGGTCGACCCGTCGACCAGCCCCTTTCTGAAAACGAGCGGCGGGTCCCTGAGTACCATGTGGTGTCCCGAGCAACCGTGGGGCACGTACGTGCCACAGGGAGGCGTCAGCGAACCGACCAGCAACTACGGTTACAATGCCCGGTGCCTCGCACCGATTATGGGGGAGAACAGACGCCCCAAGAAACGCCACGATATCAAGAATCCGAGCAAGTTGTTTGTTTTTGCGGACTCGGCGATGTACTGGGCGCCGGGCGGAGTGGGTATCATGCAGAACTCCGCTTATCTCGAACCGGTCAGCGGTACGTGGACGCAGACGCCGACCACTCATTTTCGCCACAGCGGTCGGACTAACGCCCTCACCGTTGACGGAAGTGTGGATTCGTATGGTCTTGAAGGTTGGGAGTTCAAGGGCCCATGCAAGGACAAGAAACTGGGATTCGTCGGGAAGACGAATTATCCGCATTATGATCAATAACAGGCTCGTTATCGTCGTAATTGTGACCGCACTTTGTACCGGTTGCTCGGAAGAATACAGCCACCGGCGGCTGGGTACGGATGGTCCCGAGGCAACGCAGGTCAGATCGATGGTATCGGCTTTGCGTAAGGCCGGTGCCGATGGTTTGGTAAAGATGACTGACCGCCAGGCGCTACCGGGCCTGACCGAAGACCAACTCAAAGGCCTCCGCTCCATGCTGGAGAAGATAGTTACCGCCGACAGCGTTGAATTGCAGAAGATCGAGCGATTCGGCGAGCAGGTCTATCGGATTGTCCTCGCCCTCGAAAGCGAGGGCGGTCCGGAATCTTTGGCGATGCTTCTGGGGCCTGCCCCCGACGACACGCTGAAGTGGATTGGGAAGAACTGACCCTTCTCAGGCGGTCAGTTCCAGCGCGTCGAGTTTCTCGTTGATTTCGGCAGTTTCTTCTTCGGTCAGATCGAAGTGGAGTGCGGCCGCATTTTCTTCGGCCTGTTCAGGATTCCTGGCGCCGACCAGCACGGCGGTAATCCCCGGGCGGTTGAGCGTCCAGTTTATCACCAGTTGCGCCAGCGTTGCCCCGTGGGCCCGGGCTATCGGGCGTATCTCATCGAGAAATGCGTTCGTGCGGTTGAGATTCTCGCCTTTGAACAGGGGACTGTTGGCGCGGTGGTCGTCACCGGTGAATTTGTAGCCGGGCGTGATCTTGCCCGTAAGCAGCCCGCGCTGCAGAGGAGAGTAAACGATGACCGAAATATCATTCTCCACGCAGTAGGGCAGGACTTCGTTTTCGATACCGCGATTCACCATCGAGTAGGGCGGTTGATTCGAGGCGATCGGGACCTGGTGTGAAATCGCGTCGAGCAGTTCGACGCTGAAGTTGCTCTCGCCGGCCGCACGGATCTTGCCCTGTTCGATGAGCTTTGTCAGTGCGATCGCCGATTCGTCCACCGGCGTTCCGGGGTCGGGCCAGTGCTGCTGGAATACGTCTATGTAGTCCGTGTCGAGCCGCTTAAGGCTCTGTTCGCATTCGTAGATGATCCCGTCGGTCTTGGCCCAGTGGCTTACGGTTGCGGGTTTACCGTCCCGCCCGATCGTTTTCCATCGCTCCGGCGCGGGCTCGGTGATGTCCCATCGCAGACCGAACTTCGTCATTATCTGTAGATCATCACGTTTGTACGGGGCAATAGCCTTGGCGACTATCTCCTCGCTCCGCCCGAATCCGTAGACTGCGGCGGTATCTATACTCGTGATACCCAACTCGATGGCCTTGCGAATGGCGGCGATGCTTTGTTCCTCGTCCGTACCGCCCCACATCCATCCACCGACCGCCCACGCTCCGAACGTGATAGCCGAGATTTCCACATCGCTTTTCCCGAGTTTTCGATAGATCATTGCATCAGCTCCTTGCGGCCGGGTCGGTTATCTGAGGCGGATCTGCGACAGATGAACAGGAGACCGCAGGAGAATTGTTCGTCCGGGGGATGATTCCGGAATCCGGGTTGTGTCGTTGTCGTATCACCTGTCACCTGCTCACCTTTCTCCTGCTCTGCGTGTGGCCGGTTTTCCACGGAAAACCGGCCACATGCAACGGTAGGGGTGGGATTCGAACCCACGGTACCCTTTCGGGCACGCTGGTTTTCAAGACCAGTTCCTTCGGCCACTCGGACACCCTACCTGATTGTACGCCCGGTTCGTCGCGGGCAGCCAAGGAGTATCCACAAATCGCCCGCCGGTTTCAAGCGTTAACGGCGTGGCAACTGGCAACTGGCAACGGCAACGGATTGCGGCTGGGGCTGCTCGTTGGGATGCCCCTTGGCGGTTCGGCGCGGAGGTTCACACCTATCGGGCTTGTGGCCCTGCTGTAATATGGAGTGCGGCAGCTCGGTGCCGCTTTGACATGTCGCGGAGCGATGCCGTTAAGTCGTCGCCAATTGCCAGTCACCAGTTGCCAGCCTTTTCCCCTTGCGAAAAGCTCCCAATAATCGACAATACCATTATCAAATAACATCGTTTATTGTTCGGGACGAAAAGAACTGTCCCCTCTGAGAGTCGTGGGTTGGAGCGATGGAATAATAAAGTAAGGTCCCCGGAAATCAGACACCCGCGAAACAGTTTGCTGTCGACGAATCTACGTGTATAATCCCCATAGATGTTGGCCGCATCGGTCAGGGGCAAAGAACGGTATTCCGAGGCCCCGACCGGCGGGTTACTTCAAACGCGTTTTACCCATCGTCGCTACGCGACAACGGATAAACCCTTAATGTTGGATGCGAGAAGAGTAGACCTATGACGACATGTCAAGAATGCGGAATGGCATATATCCAAGGGCTTCCCGAGGATGAGCGAGAGCACAGCCGCTGGCACGATCACGTTGTCAATGGCCTTCCGACGCGACCATTGAAGTCCGATCGTGTTCTTTGGGAAGCTCAAGGCAAACGTATCACCGTCGTCATCGCACGTTCGCCAAGGCCGCAGCGCAACCGCGCCGAAGCAATCGCTTCATTGGCCAATCTTGAGACGAATTACAATGGTGGTATCTACCACGCGGCGCAACAGCCTGATGACAGTGACATCCACCTGTTCCTGTATCACGAGCGCTCTCGCGCTCTCGGGCTTGCCATCTTGGAGAAACGGTCGACAGTCTGGCGCTGTCGTTGGCGGAATAGTGGCCCACCGGAATGTGAAGAATTGAAGGGACATGAACCCATGTGGTCAGTTGCTTTCCTCTGGGTACATCGCAACGTTCGACGGACGGGCGTAGCGAGGCGCGTCCTCGCACGGGCGATGCATCATCTGTGCGTTTCTTGCGAACATATCGGCTGGTACACTCCATTCACGGACGACGGCAGAACGTTCGTCAAGGCGCTCTGTCCGATCGAGTTCTATGTTGGAAAGTAACGGAGGCAGGCAATGGGTGATCCCCCGAAATCATGATTGTCCAGCTGAGAAAAGGACCTAGGATGGCACATGTCAAATGTTCAAAATGCGGCGAGCGGCTTCGGCTTCCGTCGCTTCAGGAGGCCCACGGCATTCGCTGCCCGGCCTGCAAACATGAATTCGTCGTATCGCCTCCCAGGCACCCACAATCGCTGCCGGACGAGTACACAGGTGAGGGCGGTGGAATTGTGGCGAAGACCGCTTATACCGTACTTGGTGCGGTATTGATTGCCGCTATAGCCATTCTCATCTACACGTCTGTCGTAGGCCCAGGCTCCAGTGATCCAGACCCATTGGAGCCCGTCGTAGCGAAAGACACCGACCCAGAACCGCCATCCCCCAAAACAAAGCTGCCGAAAGAGCGCCGATCCGAACCCAAGAAGACCCCCGCAACAAAGCCGGTAGCAAAACCTGCATCCCTTTCGCCCGAGCAAATATTTGCCAAAGCCTCTCCATCCGTTGTTTACATCGTTGTACGCGATAGGAATTTCAAGCCCATCGGCCTGGGTTCGGGGTTCTTCATCGACTCCAAGGGCCTCATTGCGACAAACCACCACGTTATAAAAGGCGCCGAGTTCGCGACGGTACTGCTCAGAAACAAGTCTACACTGTTCGTCGATGGCGTGACCGCCGTTGACGCTGATAGCGATCTGGCAATCCTGCAGGTCTCCGGCAAAGGTTTTCCCAGCCTCAAGGCCGCTGCCGATACCCCACCAAAGATCGGATCTGCAGCCTACGCCATTGGCAATCCGCGCGGGTTAGCGAACACTTTTAGCAGCGGCATGATCAGCGGCCATCGCGAGTTCAAGGAGGGCGTGAAGGTCATACAGACCACCGCTCCGATAAGCCCAGGTTCCAGTGGCGGTCCGTTGCTGGACAACAAGGGTGAAGTAGTAGGCATAACAACATCTCATCTCAAGGGCAGTCAAAACCTGAATTTCGCCGTCCCTATAGCGACCCTCCGTAGTCTCATCAGAAAGCAGGAAAAAGTAAAGACACTGGCTAGTGCAGGCGGCGGGAAATTTAACACGGCCGAAACGAAGGAATTGGATAAGGTTTGGGCTGCCATCGAAAAGAAAGACTGGACCACCGCCACCCGGATACTCATTGCCCTAAGAAAGACTCAGAAAGAAAATCCGATCGTGTGGTTTGCCATAGGATACCTGCACTGGAAGTTAGGTAATCATGAAATCGCCATTCAGCACTACAAGATGGCCATCACTCTCAAGCCAGATTACTCTATGGCGTACAATAACGTAGGTTGTGCTTATTTCGATCTTGGGCGGTACGCCGATGCCAGCGTTGCCTTAAAGACAGCTATCTCCCTCAAACCAGACAACGACACGGCGTACGCCAATATGGGCCGCCTCTACTGCATGCTTAAGCAATACACGAAGGCCCTCGCCGCCTGCAAGAAGGCAATCGGCATAGAGCCAGATGCCTTCTTTGCGAACAGAAACTTGGGCCTGGCCTACAGCGGCCTTGGGCGATATGCCGAGGCAGTTGCTGCCTTTGAGAAGGCTATCGCCATAAAGTCAAATCACGCTGGAGTCTACTACGACATGGGCATCGCTTTGTACGATCTTCGGCGATACGCCGAGGCCCTCGCCGCCTGCAAGAAGGTCATCGCCCTCAAGCCAGATAATGCTAGGGCGTACTCCAATATGGGTGTTGTCTATGGCAAACTCGGGAAACGCGCCGAGGCCCTCGCTGCCTGCAAGAAGGCAATCGCCCTCGATCCAGATGATTCCGTGGCGTACTCCAATTTGGGCAGTGCCTATGACGCCCAAGGGCGATATCCAGAGGCGATCACCTCCTTCAAGAAGGCCATCGCTCTCAAACCGGATGACGCTGGGGTGTACTACGACATGGGCCGTACTTTGCACCGTTTTCGCCGATACACCGAGGCCATAGCTGCCTACAAGAAGGTTGTTGCCCTGAAGCCAGATCACGCCGATGCGTACTATGAAATGGGCATTGAATACGGTATGCTCACGCGGTTCGCCAACGCCATAGCCGCCTACAAGAAGGCCATTGCCCTCAAGCCAGATCACGCCGGGGCGTACCTCCTCATGGGCTTGTGCTACGAGAAGCTTAAGCAGTATACGCTTGCCATTGCCGCCTATAGGAAGAGCATTGCCCTCGAGCCGGCGGGAGAAACTGCCGACCGGGCGCGCAAGGCCATTCGCCAAATCCAGAAAGAGTGACCTGTAGTTCGGGGGACGTCCATGAGCAAGTCTTTGTCAAGTCGGTAGCAGACGTTTTTTTCGCGGGCGCTGC
>CAZSLS010000236.1:0-9634 GCA_964607575.1 uncultured Planctomycetaceae bacterium
ACATAGTGATTTTAAAAGCGCCAGAAAAAATTCTCACACCCCAGCCCGATGTCAGGGCTCGACGCTCCGTATCCCCGGACCTTAACCTACCGGAAACCTTTTGATTATCGGCGTGTGTGCAAAGTATTGTGACTGTTTGACCGATAAGGGCACTATGCAGGCAAACGATTCGGCTTGATATTCAAGTCAACGTCGCTTGAACAGAAGGATACGCAGATGAGAATTATCAATGTTGTCGGGGCCAGACCGAATTTCATGAAGATCGCCCCGATCATGGCCGCTTACCGTGAGCATCCGTCGGTAGAGCCTCTGCTGGTGCATACCGGACAGCACTATGACGAGAAGATGAGCGACCTGTTCTTTCGTCAACTCGGGATCCCCGAGCCGGATATCAATCTTGAGATCGGATCGGGCAGCCATGCGGTCCAGACTGCGCGGATCATGACGTCGTTCGAGCAGGTTGTGATTGAACACAAGCCGGATGTTGTTCTGGTTGTCGGAGACGTCAACAGCACCATCGCCTGCGGTCTGGTGGCGGTGAAATTGGGAGTTAAGCTCGTTCACGTTGAAGCCGGTCTCCGCAGCGGCGACCGCGACATGCCCGAGGAGATCAATCGTCTGTTGACTGATACGATCAGCGACTTCCTGTTCGTCACCGAGAAGTCAGGCAGTGAGAATCTGCTGGCCGAGGGTGTGGATGAATCGAAGATATTCTTCGTCGGTAACGTCATGATTGACACGCTGTTGCGAAACAAAGCCAAGTCCGATGAATCGACGATTCTGGACGAGCTTGGTCTAACGGGTGATTATGCGGCCCTTACGCTGCATCGACCGTCGAATGTGGACGATCCGGTTGTTCTGGGGCGCCTGCTGGATGCGCTGGAGGTCATACAGAACGACATGCCGATCATTTTCCCGATACATCCGCGGACTCGGAAGAACCTTGAGGCCTCCGTGCTGGGCAAGCGTGTGGAGGAAATGACCAATCTGCGCCTGTTGGACCCGATCGGATATCTGGATTTCCTCAGACTTATGTCGTCGGCTAGGCTCGTGCTTACTGATTCGGGAGGCATTCAGGAAGAGACGACTATCCTGAAAGTTCCCTGCATAACACTCCGCGAAAACACCGAACGCCCGATTACTTGTGAAGTCGGATCGAATACAATTGTAGGAACGGATGTTGAGAAGATATTGGCGGCCTATCGTAAGACTATGTCCGGCGGCGATAGTGAATCTCGCATTCCCGAGTTGTGGGACGGTAACGCCGCTAAGAGAATCGCTGAAGTACTGGTTGATAAGGTCTGATCGCCTGGAATCCCGCCCGGTCGCCGCCCGTACGGAAGGCGGTTGTTGAATATGATAATTAGAGCATCATCTTATCCGCGCGCCGGGTTGATTGGAAATCCTTCCGACGGATACTTCGGTAAGACGATTTCGTTCGCCTTCACCAACTTCCGAGCTGAGGTGATGATGTACCACAGCCCGGAATTGGAGATTATCGGCAACGTTACGGATCACACCAGATTCGACAGCTTTCAATCGCTTGTATCGGATATCAGTACATATGGATACTACGGCGGGGTCAGGTTGCTCAAGGCGTCGCTGAAAACATTCTTCGACTACTGTCGGAGGATGAAAATACAGTTGGACGACCGCAATTTCACCGTACGCTACAGCACCGACATCCCTCACGGTGTCGGTCTGGCCGGTTCCAGCGCCATTATCACCGCCTGTTTCAGGGCGTTGATGGCGTTTTACGGAGTGAGTATCTCCAAGGCGACGCTGGCGAATCTGGTGCTCTCGGTTGAAGTGGACGAACTGGGAATATCCGCGGGTCTTCAGGACCGCGTTGTCCAGGCGTACGAAGGTCTGGTCTACATGGACTTCGACAAGACAATCATGGACCGCCAGGGCTACGGGTATTACGAACCTCTGGACCCGTCGACTCTTCCCGAACTCTACATCGCCTACCGAACCGACCTGTCGCAGTGCTCCGACGTCGTGCACAATCGACTGCGAGACAGATACAACACCGGTGACCAGGAAGTATTTGATGCGATCGATTTTTGGGCGGGGCTGGCGGATCAAGCCAAAGACAGTCTTCTTAGCGGGCAGGGCGACAAGATCGGCGAGTTGATAAACGCCAATTTCGACATGCGTGCGAAACTGTGCAAACTCAGCGATGGTAATGTCCAGATGGTCAATACCGCACGGTCGACCGGAGCCAGCGCCAAATTCACCGGATCGGGAGGCGCCATCGTCGGGACCTGCCGCAGTCAGGAGATGTTGGAGAAGTTGATGCAGCAGCTTGATGAGTCGGGTATAACGGTGATCAGACCCGTGATTGCTTCGGGCTCCACAGAGGACTCCCAATGATTCGCAAAGCTGTAATTCCAGCCGCCGGTTTCGGAACCAGATTTCTTCCGGCTACCAAGTCCCAGCCCAAAGAGATGCTGCCTATCGTCGACACCCCGACCATACAGTACGTGGTTCAGGAGGCCGTTGACTCGGGCATCACCGATATCATCATGGTCATCGGTAAGGGTAAGCGCGCAATCGAAGAACACTTCGATCGCAGCTTCCAATTGGAGACCCAGCTTGTCGCACAGGGTAAGAGTCGGGAACTCGAACTGATCCGCCACATCTCCGATATGGCGAACATACACTTTGTATGGCAGAAAGAGCTGCGAGGACTCGGGGATGCGGTTTACTGCGCCAGGCATCATGTTGGAGACGAACCGTTTGTGGTTTTGCTGGGGGACACCGTGATCCGGGCGGAGGTCCCAGCCGTCAGTCAACTGATGAATGTTTTCGAGCGGTATCAGGAATCCACCGTCCTGCTCGAAGAAGTCGATCGGTCCATGGTCAGCCGCTACGGCGTTATTGACGGAAGAGAGATTGAAGAGGGGTTGTTCCTCATCAAGGATCTTGTTGAGAAACCCGATATCGACGACGCGCCGTCCAACCTTGTTATCGCCAGCAGATACGCGCTTACTCCGGACATATTCGAGCATCTATCGGCTACGAAACCGGGCAAGGGCGACGAAATTCAGCTTACCGACGCCATGCGGTCGCTGGTGGCCGAAAAGGCGATGTATGGTTTGAGGCTTAACGGCAAGCGATACGATGTCGGTAACAAGCTTGGTTTCCTGAAGACGAATATCGAGTTTGCCCTCCAGCGGGACGACATCGCCGCCGAACTCCGTGCGTTTATCAGGGCGCTGGCGAAGACCCTGCCCGAATGATCGTCGATGAAAACTGCTCTTACAAGACAAGTGCTTCGGGCTGAATCCCGCTCCGGATTCCGTCTTCATTCCGCCTGCGGGTTGTAGGGCCCGGGACCAGGTCAAATGTTAGAGCGTTTTTCGACCGATAGATTAACTGCTGTGTCTCGCGGAGACAGCACGCTATATTGACTAGCCGGAATGTCGCAGAACTTTGTTCCAGATGCGACCGTACAAGAGTACTGTTGTAGAGTTCCGTACTGGAATTTCATTGAGTCAGGAGATGCAGATGGTCGACAAGCTGGTTGAAAAGATCAAATCCCACAAGGCCGTGATAGGCATTGTCGGCCTCGGTTATGTGGGCCTTCCATTGGTCAGGGAGTTCTCCGCCGGTGGTGCGAATGTCATCGGATTTGACGTGGACGCTGCGAAGATCAAGTTGTTGCTGGCGGGCAAGAGCTACATTGATCACATCCCCTCCAAAGTGGTCAAAGAGGTCGTCAAGACCAAACGTTTTGACGCTACGACTGATTTCAAGCGACTCAGACAGGCTGATTGCATCCTGATTTGCGTGCCCACACCGCTTACGAAGATGCGCGAACCGGACATGACATACGTAATCGCCACCGCTCGGTCCATACAGAAGAATCTCCGCAAGGGTCAGTTGATTGTGCTGGAATCCACGACCTATCCGGGTACTACTCGAGAAGTGATGCTCCCGATCCTTGAGGAGTCCGGGTTGAAAGTGGGCAAGGACTTCTTCCTGGCGTTCTCGCCTGAGAGAGAAGACCCCGGACGCAAAGACTACAGCACCAAGACTACTCCAAAGGTTGTAGGCGGTTATGACAAGGCTTCGCTCGCCGCCGCTGTCGCCTGCTACGAGATCGCCATCGACACAGTTGTGCCCGTATCGAGTTGCGAGGCGGCTGAAGCATGCAAGATACTCGAGAACACATATCGCGGTGTTAACATCGCTCTGGTGAACGAACTCAAAGTGCTCTTCGATCGAATGGGTATCGACATTTGGGAGGTGATCAACGGGGCTGCAACCAAACCGTTCGGATTCACCCCGTTCTACCCCGGTCCAGGTCTGGGCGGTCACTGTATTCCGATCGATCCGTTCTACCTGTCGTGGAAGGCCAGACAATTCGGTATGACAACGCGGTTCATTGAACTGGCCGGAGAGATCAACGTCGCCATGCCCAAGTACGTTATAGGCAAGTTGATGGAAGCCTTGAACGATCACAAGAAGTCCGTCAGGGGCTCGAAGATCCTGGTGCTCGGATTGGCGTACAAGAAGGATATCGACGACGTACGGGAAAGTCCGTCGCTGGAGCTTATCGAACTGCTGAAGGAAAAAGGCGCGAAGGTCGACTACAACGATCCGTACTGCCCGCGTACTCACAAGATGCGGGAGCATAATCTGAAGATGTCGTCCAGGAAACTATCAGCCGGAATGCTTCAGAGCTACGACGCGGTGCTTATAAGCACCGATCACACCGACTACGATTACCAGTTTATCGTATCCAATGCGAAGCTGGTGATCGACACCCGCAACGCCACAAAGAACGTTAAACGCGGACGAAAGAAAATCGTCAAAGCCTGATCGCAAACCAAACGCAATAAGGGACATCGCCCATATGGCTAAGTATCTGGTAACAGGCGGAGCGGGATTCATCGGATGCAACCTCGTACGCTACATCCTGAACGAGGGCTGCGATGTAGTCGTACTCGATAATTTCGCCACCGGAAAGCGCGAGAATCTCACGGAAATAGCTGAGAGAATCGAACTTATTGAAGGGGATATTCGAGACCGGGACACCGTGGATCGCGCGATCGACGGTTGTTCGGCGATCTTCCACCAGGCGGCGCTGGGTTCTGTTCCGCGGAGCATGGAAGACCCCGCCACCAGCCACGATGTAAACGTCAATGGGACAGTGACAGTTCTCGAAGCCGCACGCGCCGCGGGTGTCAAGAGAGTTGTTTTCGCCGCATCATCCAGCGCATACGGCGAGCGAGCCGAATCGCCCAAACATGAAGCTATGGCGCCCAGCCCCATAAGCCCGTACGCCGCAAACAAGGTCAGTTGTGAAGCTTATATGCAGGCTTACGCGTTCGGTTACGGGATGGAAACGGTCTGCTTGCGGTACTTCAATGTCTTTGGACCTCATCAGGATCCCGAAGGCGCGTACGCAGCGGTCATTCCAGCGTTTGTGAGCCGCCTTCTGTCCGGCCAGGCGCCCGTCGTGTTTGGCGACGGAGAGCAGTCCCGCGACTTTTGCTATATCGAAAACGTATGTGACGCCAACTGGCTGGCGGCGCACGCACCAGCTGAGTCCTGCAGCGGAAAGGTCATGAACATTGCCTGCAACGCCAGGACAAGTCTTAACCAAATCCTCGACCAACTGAAGCAACTTCTCGATAGTGACATCGAGGCGGTTTATGAGGATGAGCGAGCCGGTGACGTCAAGCATTCACTGGCCGACGTGTCGCTGGCCGGGGAGGCTATCGGATATGAACCCAAGGTCTTCTTCGAAGAGGGCCTCAAGAAGTCTATCGATTGGTATCGTGAAAACCTCGGTTGACAAATCTGACGATCGCCCGAGACGATCGTTCCTGCGTCGCGTTGCCTCAATTGTGCAGTGGATGGTCAATCTCACCGTCATTCTCTGCCTCGTTCTGGTGTTTACTCCCGTCGGCGATTGGCTTGGAGAGGCCTTGATCAGTGTGGACCCGCTGACCAAAGCCGACTACATAGTTGTCCTGGGCGGAAAGCACGAACGGGCGGTTGAAGCCGCCAGATTGTATCGTGAACGATGGGCTCCGAAGGTGATAGTCACCTCAAGGAAGAACAGCGCAAAGGCCCTAGCCAAGGTAGTGGAAGCCTACGGAGTGCCCGCCAAAGACATCCTGATCGATGCGGAGACCATCCGCACCGCCACCCACCCGGACACGGTCGCTCGTTTGCGCGAAGTGGACATCAAAACCGACCGGTTTATCATTCTGACCTCGCCTTATCATACTTCTCGCTCGAAGGCTTGTTTTAAGCGCTACGGATATGAACACATATGTATGCGGAGCCCTGACTGGCGTGCGGGCGGGCGATACGGGACCGGGGGCTGGAGTCAGCGAGCAATAAGTCTCTTTGAGAAGGTCTACGAAGTCTTTGGGTGGGCGATGTATAGTGTTTTTGGATGGGTTTAGAGCAGACAAATTACACCTCAGTCCGACGTATTCTCAATACGGTCTTACCATTGGAGTTAACTTGTGGGTACGGCTGACCACAAGGTCGCTTGTCGCGATTTCCGGACAAGATCGACTTGACATTTTCTCTATTTCGAGGTATTGTATCTGTTGTTGCGGCGGGCAGTTGGCGCCGCCGGTGTGTTCGAAGGAGGAAGTGAATGCGACGTTGCTGCTTCATCGTCGCCTGGATTGGTGTCATGTCGGTTGTTTCGGCTGCCGATGCGGATATCAATGGATATGAATTGCTGTCGGATTGGAATCTACTGCCTCAGGCCCGGCTCGGCGTGCAGGCGGGTTTAGCGTCCAGCTACGACCGCAACGGGGGCAACTACGACTACAATCACTACGAGTCCACCGGTTCAGTCCGACAGACCGCCGACGTGGATCCCGTTACTGTCGTGACGCTCGACGGACCGGGGGTCATTACGCGATTCTGGATGCCCCACAGGGCCGCCGACCTCGAATTCAAGGTCAAAGTCCTGCTCGACGACGTTGTGGTCATCGACAGCACCAGCAGGGAATTGCTCGGGGGCGGTTACGGGTATATCGACGGAGCCCTGGGCTCCACGATGCTCGGCGGGCAGGTCAGCTATGAACCGATCGTCTACTCAGATTCCCAGACGCTGAAGATAGTCTCGGAAAACAAATTCGACGAGCGTCACTACTACCAGTGGAACTACTTGAAACTGCCCGCCGGGAGCACAGTAACGCCCTATAGCGGAACGTTGACGCCGCAACAGACAACCGCTCGAAACAGTGCGATATCGATGACCGCCAACGTCGGTTCCAACCCCGCCGGAACAAGCGCAACAAGCAACACCATCAGCACAGCGTCGCAGTCGATCGGGGCCGGGCAGGCGATTGCGTTGGGAGATATTTCCGGCAGCGGTCAGATCCGCGCGATCAATCTGAAGCTCGCCGACACCGCCTCCGACGGCCAGATGGACGGTCTGAGGCTTCGTGTGCGATACGACGGATTGTCAAGGGCAGGCGTTGATGTTCCGGTTTCACATTTTTTCGGGGCCGGACACGGACGCGTTGCGTACCAGTCGATGCCCCTGGGCGCCAGCGACAGCAACGAATTCTACAGTTACTGGCCCATGCCGTTTCGTCGCGGTGTGAGTGTCGAACTGTACAACGATTCCGGGGATGCGATTTCGATAGATTCAGCCGCAGTTGAATATGAATCCGGCTCGGTGGCTGACGACGCATGCTACCTTCACGCCGAATACAACTCCGTTGCGACGACCACTGATCCGTCGTATCAGTTGCTCAGAACCGCCGGGCGAGGGCATTACGTGGGGAATCTGTTATGGCTCGATCGACAGAACGTTGGAAGCGGCAGCCGGTTCGCCGGCAGGAGCATCCTTGAAGGCGATGACATAATCACGGTGAACGTGAACTCCGCCAGTCCGGTTGTGCTGCCTGGCACGGGGCTGGAGGACGCATACAACGGAGGGTACTACTACAATCATGTCGGCGTGCATCCCGATGAAGAGGCTTATCCGTATTCGGGCGTTGCCCCATATCACGGACTGTTGCGCGCTAACATTCCCCTTAAGGACAACGGAGGGTCGGCCTACGCGCATACCGATCAGTACCGGTGGCTTATTCCCGACCCCGTGCCGTTTACCGACGGGATCAAGGTGGATATCGAGCAATACGCCAGTAGTTACGGCGCCAGTTTCGGTTCGGTCGCATTCTACTATCTTCTCCCGTTTTTCGGCGACGCAAACGACGATATGCGAGTTGATCTGTACGACTTTGCGATTCTAAGGGGCGATTTCGGCGAGATCGGGCAGGGGCTTGCGGCCGATTTCGACGAGGACGGCGATGTTGATCTGGACGACTACGAAATACTCGTGTCAACGTTTGGCATGATTTCTTCGCCCGGTCTTCTGGGGGCGGCTCCCGATGCGGAAGTTCTTCCTGCGAATCTGACAATTCCTGAACCGGTGTCTCTGATGTTGTTTGCGGTGGTCGCCTGGCCTGTTGTTCGCAGACGTCGGAGCGCCTGATCGCGGTTCTCTCCGGCTGGGCGAAAGTCATTGACGAATCCGCATTAAACAGGGATACTATCGGCCCGCGCCTCAGAACGTGCCTGGAGCGTATGCCTGGAAAACCTCGCCAGAACAAGGAGTCGTTCTATGTCCATCTCCCCGCGCCGTCTTGTTGCGGTTGGTCTGATTCTATCCGTGCTTGGTCTGTTGGCTGGCGGTTGTCCGGCTAGCGAACTTGTCGCAGCCCCCGCACGTGCGGCGCAGGTTCCCGGTGTCCCCTCCGAAATTGAGCATGTTCAACAGTACAACCGTGCGATACACGTGATGGCGATGCTGCTGGTCGGTTTCGGATTTCTGATGGTTTTCGTGAAGAAGTACGGACGTTCAGCACTGACAGCGACTTATCTGCTGGTCGCCACCGCCATCCCGCTGTACTTCCTGCTTAGTAATTCCGGCGTGTTTGGTTACGACGCCGAGACCAGCGATATCGAACGAATGGTCCTGGCCGAGTTCGCGGCTGCGAGCTTGCTGATTTGCGCCGGTGCGCTGCTGGGGCGAATCAAAATGTGGCAGTACATTGTATTGGGGTTGCTGTTTATTCCCTGTTACAAGTTCAATGAGTGGGTCGTAGTTGACGGCGGTTTGGGTCTGGTCACGCCCGGGGCCTTGATGGACACCGGCGGGTCGGTCGTGATCCATGCATTTGGCGCACTGTTTGGATTGGGAGCGATGCTGATGCTCACCACACACAAGCAATTCGAAATTGAGATCGAAGCCGACGCGACCAGCGATCGCTATTCGCTGCTGGGCAGCATGGTTCTGTGGGTGTTCTGGCCGAGTTTCTGCGGCGCGCTGGTGCCTGCGGCGCAGATACCGCACACGGCTGTCAACGTGATTCTCGCGTTATGCGGCAGTACGCTTGCGACTTACGTCGCCACCGTGGTGTTGAGGCGGAAGATTTCGCCCGCAGACATCGCCAACGCCGCACTTGCCGGAGGCGTGGCGATCGGATCCACGTGCGACGTCAAAGGATTCTTTGTCCAGGCGTTTATTGTCGGTATCGCAGCCGGAGCCGTCTCAACGTTCGGTTTTGCGGTGATCCAGAACAAACTGTAAACGGCGGAGGAAAAATGTAGCGCGTGGCGGGCGGCGTAAAAGTGTAGC
>CAZSLS010000237.1:0-9492 GCA_964607575.1 uncultured Planctomycetaceae bacterium
CAATGTGTAAACTAGTTTACATAGGGGTCCGAGGACGATTGTTAAGATAGGTAGTTTAGGCCTCGGGCCACACGGGGCTACACCAATGGCCCAATGCCGATTGATAGTACTGTTCTGGCCCCCAACGAAAGCATCGAATTCGTGTTCGGTACATGAGGCGTCTTTGGTGTCGATCTCGAAGGCTTGGTGGCCCTTCGCGCGGAGCAAATACCGCTTCACGCTCTGTTGGAACCGATCGTGGGGGGGGAATCACCCTCTTTTACGTTGTATACCCTTACAGCAGCAATGGTTACCAGCTGGAGGCACCACTTATACACGTCTTCGCGGTACAACTGGTCCGTTGTGCCGCCCGCACAGCAAGGAGAGACGACGAATACTCGCACGTGGTTACATCGTCAACGTCCAGGTCGAACAGGTTGCACTCCATCTGGCTGTCATATTCGGTCTGGACAACGATAATAGCTGCGGCGGGAAGCTTGGCGCGTACAGTTGATACGAAATCGCAAAGGCCGTCTCCCACCGCCGTCTATCACGATGGTTGACAACGTTGTGGCGATCATAATCTGTCCTTTTTGGTTCGGGGGCCTACTCAGGCACCCGGGTATTCACGCAGCGACCACCGCAGATTCGGTTTGCAGTACACTCTACACCCGGCGTCCTGGGCCTGGTCGATCAGCAAATTGACCCACGCCACCTCGGGCTGAAATTCCGGCAGACTGCCGTGCGAGGATTGGGCACCTATGATCACACAGTCAAAACACTTCATCGTCGGGAATTTCAATTCCGCCAACAGCGGTTCGCATGAAACAAATCTTACCTTCGCTTTGACCTTTTTCATGGCTGCAATCGTTGGTCGAACGCGAGCCTGGGTATCGACTGTAGCCCCCGCCCAGGCGTTGTCCGGCCAGTCCATGTCGACGAGGCGTTTGGGGTTCTTGGTCAAGAAGAGGAAGTTCCAGCTCGGCGCCTGCCGAACTGCGGCCATAACCTTATCGATCCACTTTTTAGGGACCCAATCTCCGAAGAGGTCCGCCATACTGCACGTGAACACGTCGCGGATACCGGGGATGTCCTTGTCGCTGTCCGACAGCCTGAGCTTCTCCATCTTCGCGGGAATCGCCAGCCGCTCTGACCTCAGGTGGGGCTTAAACCCCTTGGGGAAGAGATGCCTTCGGAGATTATCTGTAGCTGTCTCTCTCGCGTAGCAGTACTCGCAACCGTGTTCGCATCCGGTCACAGGGTTCCACGACCACCTGGCCCAGTCAATATTCTCGTTGGTACTGTTGAACTGACCAATGGACTCGCCATCCTCTTTCATGCTGCCTCGAACACTCTGGACGAGATCAGCGGTGATTCGCACATTGTCGGCCTTCGCCTGTGCAGTTACTGTCTCCCACACCTCAATCTGGATTTCGGGCTTCAGGCTGATCAGCGGTCGAACGTGCGACTCGCGCTCGGGGATAACGTGTAGACGTTCTTTTACATTCTGGGCGACAGATGCAGACCTGATGAGCTGGTAAGCTCGCTGACGGTCGAACTCCCAACGCTTGTTGCAGTACTCCTGAAAGTTATTGTGAGCCGCCCGGTACAGTCGCCCCTCGTTAATCTGCTTCCAAGCCTCGCCGACGGCTATAAAGCCGACCATATTCTCCTTGATGACCGCCTCGCATTCGGCCAGAGTTGTTTCTTCCACACGACTGAGCGAGATCTTGTCCGCACCCTTGCTGCGTGACGTCACTGCCGTTTTCGTCGAAGCCATGCTGCTCGGCCCTCCATTGTCTGCGGGCCGAACCGGTGGAGCCCGGGCCTGTTGAACTGGAAGTTTACAGATATCGTTCCGCCCGCGGCCATCGCGGACCTTTGGTGATTCTAGCCTGTCGGGAAGCGAAATCAATGCGGTTCTCGGTTCCCCCTCATGACCAGTCACCGCGTTCGATTCTTCTTGCCATCTGCATCTCCATTACCTTGCTTACGAATTCGTCGTCGGTCAGGTCCCTGAACATGCGGGAGCTGTGCCGTGTGCGTTTCCAGCTACGGACCAGTTCCGTGGCACGGCAGTACCGGCTCTCGGCCTGCACTGCCCGTAGGTCTCTGGCGTCTTCCCAGTCGATCGGCACGATCCTGGGTATCCGCTCGGCTGCCCATCTGCCAATGCCCGCTAAGAGTCTGCAGAACGTGACACGGCTCTCCATGTACACCCACCCGCGTTCGAATAGGTCTGAGTGGAGTACTTCCGGGTCGTCGCAGGTCCTGTGGCTTTGCAGGGTGTGCATGACCACGTTCAGCCGTTTCGGCTGCGACAGCCGTATGAACATTGCCACGGGCTTCCTGATACCGTACATCATCTGCGTTTCCCGGTACAGGTGCAGTAGCCGTGACTCGTCGCCCTTTGCAATGAATTCGTCCAGCCGTACTAACCCGTGAGTGTGTTCGTGCTTCGCCTGTACACACATTACGGGTATATCCGGGTATTGCGTGAACACCTCGATGTCCGGTGCCACCTTGTCCTTGATCTGCGTCTCGATCTCCAGTCGATAGATGTCATCATCCGGAAGTGCCCGGGCTATCGCCATGAGGCACTGCAAATTGTAGCTCGGAGCAACTCGCTTATCCTTGACCAATTGAGACCTCCTCTCAATACCAAATCCAAAATTAAAAATTAAAGAAAGCCGCTCGCCTGGGCGGCCCGCGGAGCGGCCGACCGAAGGCTGTGAGCCCATCTTAAAAAAGATTTTCATGTTTGATTATGGATGCTTTATATTATGGGCAACGTATTGATTACTTAGCGTAAACGTTTTGATTACATGGGGGCAACGTATTGATGACGTTACGTAAACGTTTGGATTACCATGTAAACGTTTTGATTGCTTGTGATCACGTAAGCGCATTGATGATTTACGTAAGCGCATTGATGATTTACGTAACAGATCACAACGGCTCCGATATCATGTGTTACCCCGGTCAGAGCTCCACGTCGCCTTGACAACTGTGACAAGTTCGTGGTACTTCAGGAACCGCCACCTTGCGGGCCTGGTTTCAGGCTGCGCCACCACAACGATGCCGGCGTCCCGCAACTTGTTGAGCGGCCGTTGTATATTTTGGCGGGCCACGCCGGCCTCCTGGGCAATTCCTGCGAGTCCGACAGTGTGGTCCAGTCCCGGGCCGGCGTGCCACAACATTCGCATAAACAATATGACGACGCCCGAGGGCATACCGTGCTTCTGCAGATCAAACGCCAATTCAATTTCAGCGCGTCCACTCACAAAGTTCTTGCCCTTCTCGTCCTTCTTTACGCTTTTGGGAAGAAAGACCTCGTGACGGGCCTCAGCGTATTCACTCTCATTCTTCATCAACTTTTCCTTTCATTGCCAGGTGTCAGGCACCGTTCTCCGCCGCATCGTTGGTTTCCTCTCTTGGCGTCTGGCCTCGGTGTTTTGCGAGGAACACGTCGACGTCAGCCTGCGCATTGGCTCGGGCCTCGCAATATTCGTCGTGAACAAATATCTCGTCGACCGGCGGCAGGTTAGCGTCATAGGGCGTGTGAGAATGTCGAATGTGTGCTCGTACCGCCAGTACGACCTTCTCGTCCATGTGCAGGCATGATGTTCGTCCGACACGCCCGCTATGCACTTCACACGCATGTTCCGCGGTCTCTGCCGCTATCTGCTCCGCCAGATCGCTGTGCTCCGCCGAGAAGCTCAGAAATTGCAGGCAGGCATCCCGGAATTCACGCCGGTACTGTTCTTCTTTCTGTTCACGTCGAAGCTTCGAACGCTCCCGACTTTGCTCTCGTTTCTCCGCTGTGGCCCTTTCTGCGACTCGAGCCTCCTCGATCGTTGCACGTGGCGCGTACACGCCCTTGCTTCGTCTGAAACCTCCTCGCCTGTTATATGCCCCCATCAGGACCCAGTGCGGCCCTTTTTTCGCACGGCGAGTTAGGAATGTGTTGCCACGCGGCAGATATTCCCAATCCTTCGGGACCTCTACCGAGCCGTATCCAGATGCAACAAGGCCGTCGTCTGTATCGGTCCGGTCGTGAGAAACTTCTAATCCACAATCCACCGTGGGATCTCGCTGGACCTTGCTTTCAGGCGTTTCCGTACGATCTAGACTGTTGTCATCGTTGCGATTTGGTTTGCCTATTCTGTATTTGCTACTGTTCATGGGAGTGTCCTTTCATTCGGTTGTTTCTTGTTGCGATTAAGTTGCGGCATTGGTCGGTCCTGCCCGGTACTAACTGCTCCGGGCAGGAACCGGGGCAGGCATCGGGGCAGGAGCCGAGGTGGGAGCCGGGGCAGGAACCGGGGCAGGCACCGAGGTAGGATCCCAGGCAGGCGCCGGGGCAGGAACCGGGCCAAGGGCTGAGGCAGGATCCCAGGCAGGATCCCAGGCAGGCGCCGGGGCATGAGTCGGGGCAGGAGCCGACGTGGGAGCCGGGGCAGGAGCCGGGCCCTTGTAATCGCCGATGCATCCGAGACCCAATTCAGCGGCGGTGGTGTAATACGCCATAGCCTTGTCGCACTGGCTCTTCTGCAAATGCATGCTGCCCCGGTGCTCGTAGACCGTCGCGTCTACTAGACCTAGCTCGATCGCCTTGCTGAAATCATGGATTGCCGCGTCGCAGTAGCCATAGAGTAACTGCACCATATCCTTGTAATCATTGGCTATGGCATTTTCTGCATCCAATTTATCAAGGTCCTCGTTGAAAGCCTGGACTAACTTGCCGTAATCGACCATGTTTGAATATGCCAGACCTCGACGGAAGTAGGCTTTTGCATCTTCCGGGTCCTGTTTAATGGTCTTGCTGAGTTTTGCAATGGCCTTGTTGGACCTGAATCCAGGAAGCGGCAAGTGCAGCCGTTTGATCTGGATGTTGCTTGCATCGTTTTTACTATCGTTTTTCTGGTGTTGCATAATCTTGATCCTTAAAATCAGTTCTTTGTGAACCAGACGCGCCGTTCACGCCTGGGGCTACGTTGTTGAGTGGTCAGTCGGTCGCTGATGCTACCACGCGTTTGCTCGGAAACTTGTCTGGGTAATTGAGGCAGCCCGGTCTACAGCCTCACTCGTAAGATTACGTGGGGACCGAAACAGCCGCTACGGTGTCCACGAGGCGTCTTCTTGTGGTGGAGGGTCCTTGAATCCCTCAAACTGGTGGAGATGCTTCTGGTCGCCATCTTGACTCACGAAACACCTCACTAATTCCTCGCAACGATCGTCATACAGCCCATCTTTGACCATCATTGTAAGGTGCCCGGAGAACTCAATCGCCGCGTGCAGATCGCTGAAGATCATCTCGTCATCCGCCTCTGCGTGCTCTTGCGTCTGTGGCGTTTCTAGTTCCTTGCCCTGCATCTCCGCGGCCATTTTACGGATGATTGGCCCGTGTGACATGAGCGCGAAGAAGCAAGCGCCCGCCAGTCCAACCATTTCGTCTATGGTATGCACTTTGCCGATTGGCTCGCCGGTGGCCAAGCACTGTAGGAATCGCTCGGCTCTACTCTTCTCAAAGTTCAATGGAAACATGATCTATATCCTTTCGTTCGTTTAAGTTTCACGCCACCGTTCAACCGATGGGTGGGGGATCCTCACCTGGTGTCACTTCTGCCCCGTTAGGCTTGCGGCGGGGCCGGTCACGACCGTAAGGGGGATCACGTTCAGGTTCTAGCAATCCCTCATGAGGCTCAAAGCATCTTCAATCCGGCGGACGTTGAGGTAAGCCAGAACTTGGCCGATGCAGCCCTCGGTGTTCTCGGGGTCGAGAGCGAAGGCCTTGCGGAAATCCGCAAAGCCCTTGTCGGAATCGCCTGCATCCAAGTACGCCATGCCCCGACCGAGGTGGGCCTCGGCGTTTTTGGGATCCAATTTGGTGATGACCTTGCTGAGATCCGCAATGGTCTTGTCGTAGTCGCCTCTGCGATAATGTATTTGGGCCCGAATGAGGTAGGCCTGAAAGTTTTCGGGATCCACTTTGATGACTTCATTGAGACATTCAATTGCCTTCCTGGAATCGCCCTTGTTCGCGTAGGCGACGCCAAGGTTGCTCCAGGCCAAGGTGCATCCAGGATTCAGTTCAAGGGCTCTCCTGAAATCCTGGATCGCCGTGTCATCGTGCTCTTTGAATAGATGTGCGATGCCCCGATGGACGTATGCCCCGGGATTCTGGTCGTTGAGTTTGAGGGCCTCGTTGCACTTTCGGATCATGTTGTCGTAGTCGCCCTTGGCTAGGCGGGCCATTGTGTCTTCAAAACAAGCCTTAAGGGTCTCGTCGAGTTTTGCGCGGGTCTTCCCACATCCGCCATTGGCGCATGAACATTGCTGCTTGGGTTGGGGTTTCCCGGTCTTGTTCCGACGATCTTTGTTCCTACTGTGCTTCTTACGATTCTTCATGGTGCTATCCTTTCATTGGATTAGCGGTTTCTTAAATCAGGTGTGTGCTTTCGCACCTGGGCTCCATGCTGTGATGTGCGGCTGGTTTGTATTGCCGCGTCACGTATGTGACCATGCGTTTGCCCAGGGACCCGTTCAGGGCAGTCGAGGCAGCTTGGACTACAGCCTCACGCGTACTGCCATGTTGCGGCCGAGACCGCCTGCTGGGCGGGTCATGCCGCCCGGCAAACTGCCGCCTCGGACGCTATGACGCCGGTTTCTCGCCGAGCCAGATTACGCCCTCGTCATCCTTCAGGATGATTGCCTTGTCCTGCTCGGTCAGGCCGCTGGAGTACAGCAGGAATCTGAGCTTGTCGATCATCCCGCGTTTACGCATAGTCTGCTGCAGATCGGCGATGAGTTTCACCACGTACTTAGACCAGTTCCGCCTGGTTCGGATCGCACAAATGGCGTCGGCCTCGTTCTCGTAGCCCGCCGTTCTCAGGGCTTCCTCGGTGTTCTTCAGCCCCGATCCGCGTGCGTTGACTGGTTCGGCGAAGACCTCTTCGGCGCCAATCTTCTTGGCAAAGCTAACGAGCTTCTGGAGCTGCTTGGGGGTGTTGGCCACGCCAGGCAGCAGGGGGCACAGCATGGCGTAGGTTCGCAAGCCCAATCGTTTGGCCTCCGCCAGAGCCGCCATCCGCTCCGGAATCGGTGACGCGTTCGGTTCGATGATGGTCATGACGTCGGTCATGTCCGGTGTGGCCGTGATGCTCAGGCTCACTTGGACTCGGTCTCGATGCTTCTCGATGACATCAAAGTCCTTTGCGACCGCCGCATTCTTAGTAAGGATGCGGACGGACCAATCGGGTTCGGCCATGATCGCTTCGAGGCATTTCCGACCGAGGCTGTGCTGCTGGGCGGCCGGGCACCATGCATCGACGGTGGTGCAGAGCATGACCTTTCCACGATGACGCTTGCCTGCGGCGTCTTGAGCCACCTTCCCGGGCATTTCCGGATCTACGATCGCGTAGCCGAAGCCGAAGGGGTTTTCTCCAGTCTCCTTGAACGATTTGTGCATCCGGAGCATCGAACCGGAGCTGCAGTATGTGCAGTCATGTCCGCATTTTGTTCCGATATTAGCGGCGAATTCGGCCAGAGTTTTCTTATCGAATTCCTTGCTGCGTGTGATCCCGTTATTCAGAGAGCATTCATGCATTCTCACGACGGATGATATTTTCTGTGACATATGGATTGTCCTCATGTTAGTGGTGTAGTTGTTTGTTCAATCACATTGAGTTGGTAGGGAACGCCCCTGGCCAACCAGTCCGGGTGCTTCCCGGATAGCCGATTGCGGTGCATCCTTTGGATCTCGCCGTCGGCTCGTACATTTTGATGCGGAGTTGGTTTGACTTGCTCTAATGTCGCTCGTGCGACACGCCGCATCGTTCGGTTGTTAGTAGCTAACGCATGGTTCAATCTCCTTTCAGTATTGGTGTTTGTTCTCGGAGGTGGCTTTCCCGCTCCACCATGTATGGCGAGAGCAACTGGCAAGCAGGGACATGAAAAACATATTTTCTTTTCCAACCCGCCACTTGATCTTGCATGGCTCCGGGGACAAGGCCGAATTCGGCGGCCTAGCGGGTGACACGATGGAAACCAGGCGCCCCACGATTCATAGACGGGCATACGGGCTTAATCTCCTATCTTATGGCCACAGACCAAGACTGGGCCTATAATGCGGGCCACGGAATCGAGAGGTCATCTGAATGAATGAACCGAGTGAGTATCTGGAGGCGGGGCAAGCGAGAATTGCCCTGTTGACGCGATCACGCAGCGGCAAGTGCGGTATATGCGTTGCACCGAGGGGGACGATCTAAGGTTATGTCAGCGACCCACTACGATGATCCAGAGTTCCAGGGGATGCTGGAAACGCTGATTCGGCGCCTTCAAGACGGCGAAGCGGTCAGCCTTACGGAACTGACCCGGGATCGCCCTGGACTCCGCCCTCCGCTTGAACAGGCGAAGCAGAACTGGGCTGCACTTCACGAGGCCACCTCTTCTACCGATATTTCCGACCGATCAGTGCAGGCGGAGAGACTGCTGCAGGCTAAAGCCGAGTTCCACGGCTATCGCCTGACAGGTTTGCTCGGCAAGGGAGGCTGTGCGATCGTCTGCGGCGCTATCGAGATCGAATCGCAGCGTGAAGTAGCGATCAAATTCCTCACTACGGCGCAAGTATCCAGAACCCTCCTGCAGAAAGAGGCTCAATCACTTATTGCGCTTACCCGCGCGAGTCATGTCGTCAAGCTCTTGCACGTCAACAAGGTGGACGATCTTCCCTATCTTGTTATGGAGCGAGTCGACGGGATATCCCTTGCTGATCTGATCGCCCAGAACGGCAACCAGCCATTCCCGGCCTGCAGGACTCTTCATATCCTCAGAGGAATCTGCCAAGCTCTGGCCGAGGTCGAGCGACTTTCGGAACAGGACGATTCGATTCTGGATATTGTCCACGCCGATATCAAGCCGTCCAATATCATGATTGGGCCTGACGATGAGGTGACGCTGTTGGATTTCGGGATTGCTCGCCTGATTAGAAGCGATACCGGCGGCCCCACTGAGAACACGCTGGCGAAGATGGTCGGGTTTACGAGCGCCTATGCAGTACCCGAGGTCATGTTGGGCTCCAACCCCACGAGGGCGAGCGACATCTTCCAGATAGGACTGGTGGGCTATCAACTGGCAACGGGCAAGAATTACTGGGCGGTTCAGATTGAGCAACGCTCCGAACGCCTCAGCGACGCGGTGTTGGGGTCGAAGCTTAAAGAATCACTGGCTAAGGCGTTGGCGTGGGACGTCACTAAGCGGCATCCAAGCGCCGTGGAATTCCTGGCCGATCTCGGCAACTGCGGGAGGCGATCGCTGATTTCCATATTTACAGGCAAGCGTGTCTGTATCGGCGGATTGTTGATGGTCATTCTAGGGGTGCTGCTGACGCTGTACCTGGCCAACTGGGGGGCGCGGGCGCAACAGGATAGTCTGCCTGTTGTTCAAACGCAGCCAGCCCCGCCACTATCCGCCAATCCTCGCGTGGCCGTGCTGTACTTCAAGAATCATTCC
>CAZSLS010000238.1:0-9484 GCA_964607575.1 uncultured Planctomycetaceae bacterium
AGGCTGGTCGTCAAACCGGCGTCAACCGGGAGGCGAAGTCCGACAGACTCCTAGTTCAGGTTTAACTCCGATGATTTTTCGGCCCGACCTGGTCTTGATGTCTTTGGTGTGACAGTTCAGGCAGAGTTTCCGGGGAGGCTTTATCAGGTGAAACTTTTTGGCAGAGTAGTGTGGGCTGTGGCAGCGCTGACAACCCTTTTCGTCCAGCAATCGCGGGTGATACTTCGACATAAACGACACTTTGGGTTTGAAATGCTCGTGACAGGACATGCAGAGGCTGGCTCCGCGTTTCTTCAGGCCCTTGCCCGTTTCAGGCTTATGCGGATCGTGACAGGCGATGCATCCGGCGACCAGCGGGCTGTGTACGTATTTCGCCGCCTCGGCGCCGGTCTTGACCTTGTCGTGACAACCAAGACAAAGCTTCAGAGGCTCCGCATGTAGGAATTTGGCGGAATCCGAGGCGTGCGGATTGTGACAGCCCGTACACGTTTTGACATCTGCGGACTTGATGATGACGGATTTACCGCCCTTGAGCTTCTTGACTTTGCTGGATTTGACGACCATGGCCTTGTGGTACAGCTTGTCGTTGGCCATCTTCTTATGACACTCGTAGCACTGGGCGGTCCTGGTCTTGGCTTTGATCAGCTTCTTTGCTTTGGTCGAGTGGGGTGAGTGGCAGCGGAGGCACTGCTTCTTTTTGTCTTTGTCTGTGAGCGGTTTATGCGTGAACTTTTTCTTCTTCGTCACGCTCTTGTGGCAGGCATAGCAAAGCTCGGATCCCTCGTCGATGAACTCGAATTTGTGTAGCGTTTCGTCTTCCTGGTCGTGGCAGGCGTCGCATTTTTTTTTGGCGACAGGTTGGTGGACTACCGGGCCGACAATCTGCTTTGCGTGACACTCCTCCGTTACGCAGGAGGCGCCCTCCTTTAGTTTCTTGGGCGCAACGCGTTCCTTCCCGCCGGAAGGCGAGACGAAAAGGAGCAGCACCGCACAGATGCTTGCGATTCGCATTATTGGCGTACTATTGAACGATGTCATCGCGTTATGCCCATAAGAGAACTACCAATACTTAGCAAATCGCGTGCCGACTGGGCACAAGTCGATACTGAAGAGGACCATGTGACTTTCATTGGGGGCATATTAACGGCTTTAAACGGGCCCGGAGCGCTGAGTGTCGGGAAGAAGCCTGGTCAAGCAGCATCCCTCGCCGCTTTTGTTTCGCATCTGTGACGTTGTCCCGCCGCCAGGATTCGCAACTATGACAAAACGCCATGTCCAGGCCTCCCGCTAATCTTGCTTCCTACGGATGACGTTGACTGTTTGCCGCAATTCGCGATTCTGACAAACCGGCGTATCTTATTGCTCGGCTTCTATCGCAAGAAGCTCCGGTCTGCACTTCCGAGAACTTCCGTAGAGAAGAGCCCTTAAGGATTGACAGTCAGGCCTCTGGCGATCGTGGGGGTTATTTGGCACGGTGTTTGCCAATAGCCCAGTGCAGTGATGGTTCGGAAATACATCTGAACTGGAAAGGATCTCTGGTACGTGAAGCGAAAACTCTCAGCATCTCCTGCCGATGTGCTTATGCATCTGGGGCTTCTGACGGCGCTGGTGCTCCTGCTGTCGGCGTACGAGTTTACCGGTAAACACGCGGCGACCGCATCCGCCCTTGTGTTCATCTTCTGCCTTCCCTACCTGGCGGTCTCCATTGTCAGTCGGCGAGCAAGTTTCCTTTACGGTACGATGCTTTTCGGTGCGGTTGCGTATTTTCTTGCCTGCTATGCCCTTGGGGCTCCGATCTGCACGTTTCCCGTACTGTCCGTTCCGCTCGTTGTCTCCCTGTTGGTGATCGGTCACTATCTACAGCGGCGGTTGCCGGCGGAACTGGCCTCGTTCCCTACGACCGTATTCCGCGCGATGAACATCACCGTCTGGGTTTTTGCGATGTGGGCGCTGGCGGACGTGGGCGGTCTGATCGGAGAGCCCGGACTGCTGCGTTATGTGGCGGGCGCCGCTTTTCTGGGCTATGCTGCCCTGTATCTGACGCACAACCTGAGGGGCTCATCGTTCATCTACGTCTATGTCATGACGTTCTTCCTGACGCTCGGCGGTATTTTCACGGTTGCGGCGGCGTTCTCTTTCAGTATGTGTTGGTTGTCGCTCATCGCTTCGGCTGCTGTAATCCTGATGGTCGGAACGAGATTCCATCGTGACAGACACTACGGATGGTCTCGTCATTTCTACTTCTGCGCTACTACCGTGATATTCATCTCCGTGCCCTTGTCGCTGTTTCGTTGGCAGTACGTGGTGATTGATCTTGCATTGGGATCGCTGCTGCTGCAAGCGGCGTACGGATGGCTGGGGTCTGCGATTCCGAACCTCCGTCACGCTACAATGGCCGAGCGGGTAATTGGCAAGTTTTTCTTCCTCAGTTCGCTGTTTCTGAGCGTTCTGATCGTGCCACTGGTATTCTTCCTGTCGGCGGATCTTTACGTTTCTTACGCCGCCCTGATCTCCGGGCTTACATTTTCCTGGATCGCATGGCGGCGTCCCGGTCAGATTATCGGTGGATGGAACGTGTACCTTCTGGGTGCAGCGATGTTTGTTTCGGCGGGTCTGCTCGGTCTTGGTCGGCAATTGCCCGGGTCATATACGCAAGTGTGGTCGGTGGCCGGTCCGCTAGCGGTCATGGGGGCCTTGGGCATGCTGTGTTTGGTGTTCCGCAAGGACAAGAGCCAAATTGTCCGGCGGAGCCTGGCTGAGGCGGCGATATTCCCGGCCTGCTTTGCGTGGTTGATCCCGCTGCTGCAGAACGAACCGACGATGGCGGTGGCAGGTGCGTTGGCGGCGGTAGGGGTGATTGTGGTACTGGCTTTGAGCCTGAAGGAGAAATCCTTCTGCTGCGGTATCGGTCCGGCTGTTGCGGGTGCGTTGGTCGCCGGTGCGTTGCTGTTGGCTTCGCGGGATCGGGGCCTGGAGGCGTGGATCGTTTGCACGCTTGCCGCGACTGCAGCCGGCGCGTGGTTCGTTCATGCCGACGCTAGAGAAAGACAAGTAACTCGAGGTGCGACGAACCTGGGCTGGTTGATTCTATCAGTGGCGGGCGTTGTCTTTGCAGGGCAGATGGGACCGTCGCATCTGCTGTTCTGCGTGACTGCGATTGGTGTCGCCTCCGTTCTTATGGCCGGTCGCTCGCTTGGGGAGAAGAAGCGGGACCTGCTGGAACTGATCGTCGTGGGGATGAGTGTTTTTGCGACGTTTGCTGCTGTGGTCGTTGGACCGTTTGCGGGCTTGAGTTCTGTTATCACAGGCCTGTGTCTGCTCGTGTTGTCGGCGGCATATTGGGCGGCATGGAGCATGCGTCGGGGCGTCGGGGCCGGACGTCTTGCCAACGGATTATTTGCCTTGGGGGCTGTGCTGGTGGTTTTCGGATGCTTCTCCGTCGTCGAGATGCGGTTGGCGGGGGGAACTGCTGTGGTCGGGGTGCTGTTCGTGATTGCAGCGGTTACACGCCGGAGTTTCTCAACGATGGCGCACACCGCCACGGTGGCCGGACATCTGACCGGTATCGTACTGGTGTGTGCGGCGTTGATACAGTCCTGGGCGTTGAACTCGACTCTTTTACCGGTGGCTGCCTTACCGCTGATGAACCTCTATATGCTGATGCCGTCTCTCCGCAGGAACCTTGGATTCCGCATCGGTACTGTGCTGTGGTTGAGTTTCGTGGTGCTGTTCAGCCTGACGTTCTTCATCCAGGGTCAGTACCTGCGGCATATGGATCTGATGGTTCTGCTATCGTTAATATGGTTGGCGTTGGGATATCTGCTGGCTCGCAGGGAGACCAGCGCCTGGTCCATACCGCTGTACATCTCGGCTGCGGTGGTGGCGAGTTTCTGCTGCCTGGTGAGGGTGTCGGCTCCGGCGATGGCGGCTTCATGGCACGTGTTCCTACCGGCGGGGATGGTCTTCGCCTGCCTGTTTCTGATCCTCAGGCAGGACGTGTTTGCGTATCTTCTGACGCTGTCTTTGTCGCTGCTGGCTTACGACTGGGTGCGGGCGACGACCAGCATGTTCACGCAGGACATACTATTCTACCTCGTGATAGTCGGGGTGGTGATAGCCTCGCTGTTTATACTCCCGTACTTGAGAAGGTTCATCGGTCAGATGGGGACCGTTCCGATATTCTCCATCTTCACTCGGCGCGGGGTAGCGCTTCTGGGAGTTGTGGTTGTCGCATCGGTCGTGCTGCTACTGAGCACTTACACCCTCAAGGCCACTGGTCATCCGAAATTCTGCACCTCCTGCCACAACATGGACGACTACTATGCGTCATGGCAGCATTCGTCCCACGCGGACGTAGCCTGCATACAATGCCACTACGAACCCGGCGTGACCAATACGTTCAAAGGGAAACTCGAAGGTCTGGTGCAGGTGGTCAAATACATTTCTCATGCGTACTCCACCAAACCGCATGCGATGATCTCCAATGATTCGTGCATGCGGGCAGGCTGCCACTCCGATATGGACCAGAGCAAGGAAGTGCTGCTGTTCAAGGATCGGGTCAGCTTCCGCCACGACAAGCACCTTGGCAAGCATCCGAGGGGCAAGGAGTTGAACTGCGTCACCTGCCACGGGCAGACCGTCGAAGGCCAGCACATGAGCGTCGGGGAAACTACCTGTATCACCTGTCACTTTTACGGTAGGGAAAAGAAGTCTCTCGCAACCGATAAACTGACTGAATGTCTGACTTGTCATCGGACGCCCGAAAAGACCGTGACGTTAATGGGGCAGAAGTTCAACCATAAGAAGTTCCTCAAGGGAAAGGACGAACTTTCCTGCAAGCTCTGCCACTCCCAGGTCACTCAGGGCGGCGGGGCGATCTCTTCGACGCGGTGTCGCAACTGCCACTTGGGCAAGTCCCTGGAGACCAAAATCGAGGATCAGGCCAAATTCCACCTCGTACACGTTTCCGAAGGCCACTTCGACTGCCTGCAATGCCACGACCAGATCAGGCACGGTAGTCGCCCGATGGAGCAACCGCTCCTGGCCAGCGGTAACTGCAAGGCCTGCCATGAAGGTGAGCGCCACTCGTTGCAGGAGAAAATGTACGCCGGCGCCGTGGTTGCGGTGGCGGGCCAGAAGACCATGCCTGATAAGATGTACAAGGCCGGTGTGGCGTGTTTTGGCTGTCATACCGAAATGCGCAAAGCCGTATTCGGTGCCAAACCGTTCACCAAGAAACACTCCGGACCGAAACAATGCTCCAACTGCCACGGCCATAAGCGGTATGCAGTGTCGCTTGCCGAATGGCAGGAAGATACGAAAGACAGGATTGGCGAGTTCCAACCGGAACTGGCGAAGCTGGAGAAAGCCTGTCAGTCTACCCAAGCGCCGCCCAAAGCCCTTGCCGAGACAAAGAGCCTTCTCGCCTCGGCGCGAGCGAGGATTGCCTACATAATTGCCGACGGCAGTTACGGGGCGCACAACTTCAATTACATATCAGAAATTCTCGACAACGTGGAGTCTGATATCGAGAAGTGTCAAGAGACGGTTTCCAAATGGGGGCAGGTTCGCGGGGAGGAGTCCCGGTAATGAGGAGAGATGTATCTGACAAGGCGCTGCATTCGGAGTTTCGCCGGACGGTCGAGGAATTGAGCGGTCAGAAACTCGGCGACTGCTACCAGTGCGGTAAGTGTTCGGGCGGATGCCCCGTCCTTCCGGACGTCGAACTGTCCACCAACCGCATTATCCGGATGGTTCAACTCGGGTTGAAAGAAGATGTCCTGAGCAGTTCGAGCATCTGGTGCTGCACGGCGTGCGGTACGTGCAACGGCCGGTGTCCGATGGGCATCGATATCGTGCGCGTGATGGACACGCTGCGCGGTATGGTTGACGACTTTACGGGAATACCCGGCGCGTTGGAGGTTTGGACTTTCTACCAGGCGTTTCTGGACTGCGTCGAGGAGTTCGGGCGCCTAACCGAGATTGGGCTGATGGGCGGATACAACATCAACTCCGGGCGTTTGATGACCAATGTTCACAAGGCGCCGTGGTTCCTGATGAAGGGCAAGCTGAGTTTCTCGCCCCACACGATCAAGCGTGTCGACAGAATGCAGCGTGTCTTCAAACGCATTGAGGAGATCGAGAGCAAATGAAGTACGCCTATTTCCCAGGATGTTCGCTGGAAGGCAGCGGCGCCGAATACGCCCGCTCGGGCGAGGCGGTGATCCAAGCGCTGGGAGTAGAATTGCAGGAGATTGACGACTGGGTCTGCTGCGGCGCCACCGCCGCTCATGCGACCAGCCACCTCTTGTCTCTGGCCTTGCCCGCCATTTCGTGTGCCGCCGCCGAACGCGAAGGGCTTGACGTGCTGACGTGCTGTGCGGCCTGTTTCAGCCGACTCAAACTGACAAGGCAAGAGATTCTCGACGAGCCCGAACTGGGCGAGCAGATCAGCGAGATCATCGAAGAGGAGTACAAGGGTAGTTCACGTGTCCTGCACATCACCGAGGTGTTGGCGCGCGAAGTGGGCCTGGAGGCTATTAAGAACCGGGTCCGCAAGCCTCTGAAGGGTTTGAGGGTCGCGTCTTACTACGGTTGCCTGATGGCGCGCATGCCCGAGGAACTCCGCGTCGACCACACCGAATACCCCGTCCTGCTGGACGACCTGATGGAGGCGATCGGCGCAGAGGCGGTCGATTGGCCTTACAAAACCGAATGCTGCGGCGCCGCGCTGACGCTGTCGCGCCAGGAGACGGTGATCCGCCTGAGCGGTGAGATCGTCCAAATGGCCAAGGAAAACAACGCCGACATACTGGCGGTGGCCTGTCCGCTCTGCCAGGCCAATCTCGACATGTACCAGTCCGAGGCCGAGAAGATACTCGGTGAGCAATTGTCGATTCCCGTGCTGTACTTCACCCAGTTGATGGCCCTTGCGATGGATCTGGAGCCCGAGAAGGTCTGTCTGCACAAAGTTATCGTCGATCCCCTTCCGCTGCTGGCGGAGAAGGGGTTCATATCCGGAGAGGTTTACCTATGAGACAACAAACCCGTGCATGGCGCCTCTGCGTATCTGTCTTGTCTCAGGGGAGGGATTGAGCATGGCGAGAATGGGCGTTTTTATATGCTGGTGCGGGGCGAATATCGCAGAGACCGTGGACTGCGAGAGCGTTGCACGCTACGCAGGCAAGCTGCCCGGCGTGATCGTCTCACGCAGCTACAAGTACATGTGCTCCGACCCGGGCCAACGCTTGATCACCGACGCCATCAAGGAACACAACCTCAGCGGAGTGGTGGTGGCTTCCTGCTCGCCCCGGATGCACGAACCGACTTTCCGCAAGGCCGTTTCGCTCATCGGGATGAATCCGTACTCCCTGGAAATGGCGAATATTCGCGAACACTGTTCGTGGGTGCATACCAACCGTAAAGAAGCCACCGAAAAGGCCAAAGACCTTGTCCGCATATTGGTGGAGAAGGTAAAACGCAACGTGCCCCTTGACGATATCGAAGTGCCGGTCACCCAGAGAGTTATGGTGATAGGGGCCGGTATCGCGGGCATCCAGGCGGCGTTGGACGTCGCGTCGGCGGGATACGAGGTGGTCCTGGTCGAACGACAGCCCAGTATCGGCGGATACATGTCCATGCTGGACGAAACCTTCCCGACCCTGGACTGCTCTCAGTGTATCCTCACGCCTCGCATGGTCGAAGTCATGCAGAGCGACAAGATCACCCTTCACACGTACACTGAAGTCGAACAGGTCGACGGATACGTGGGCAACTTCGAGATCAAGCTGAGAAACAAGGCCCGCAGCGTCGACATGAGCAAATGCACGGGATGCGGCGACTGCTGGAACAACTGCATGTCTCGCAACAAGATCGTCCAGCCGCCTGTGCGGGAGATCGGCGAGGGGATTGATCCTGAGGTGGCAGATAAGGTTGACGCGATACTCGCCCGGAACACTGACCCGGCGGGTATGGTCATCGGAGCCCTGCAGGATGTGCAGAAGGAGTTCAACTACCTGCGGGCCGACGCCATTCATTATCTTAGCGAAAAATCCGGAGTACCCCTTGCCAGATTGTTCGCCGTGGCGCGTTTTTACAACGCATTCAGCCTCGAGCCCAGGGGCAAGCACATCATCCGTGTATGCATGGGCACCGCCTGCCATCTGCGAGGCGGCGGGCGAATCGCCGACGCGATTTCACGCGAGTTGAATATCGGACACGGCGAGACCACCAAAGACCTCATATTCACCCTCGAACGGGTTAACTGCCTGGGCACCTGCGCCTTGGCGCCCGTGGTAACTGTCAACGACAAGTACCACGGACAGATGACTATCGGGAAGATGTTGGAGCTGATCGAGCAGTGCGCCGAACGGGAAATCCAATCGGCGCCCGATCCCGAACCGGTTGCTGTCTAGGAGAATCGGCAAACCATGGTAGTGTCAACGCGAGTGGAAACATCTGAAGAGCTGGCGGAATTGCGCCGGCAACTGACCGCAGGTAGAGAGTCCAAGAGGATCGGAATCTCCGTGTGCGCAGGGACCGGTTGCAGGGCCCTGGGAAGCATGGAGTTGTTTGAGGAGTTCCGCCGCGAGCTGCATAAACGCGGTCTGGACGACGTGGAAGTGCGGGCCACCGGTTGCCACGGTTTCTGCGAGCGAGGACCGCTCGTGGTGATCTTCCCGCAGAAGATCTTCTATCATGGTATGAAGGTCAAGGATGTTGCGACCGTTGTCGAGCAAACCATCCAGAACGCCGAACCGGTGAAATCGCTGCTGTTTACCGATCCGGCTACTAAAGAGCAGTGTCTGACCGAACACGAAGTGCCCTTCTACACCAAGCAGCAGCGGATCGTGTTCCGCAATAACGGTAAGATCGACCCGGCGGAGATCGAAGATTACATCGCCGCCGACGGTTATGCGGCTTTGGCCAAAGCCGTCACGGATATGACGCCCGATCAGGTAATTGATGAAATCGAGGAATCCGGATTGCGCGGGCGCGGTGGCGGGGGGTTCCCGACCGGTCGGAAATGGGGGATATGCCGTAAGCAGCCCGGTGGAACGAAGTACATCATCTGCAACGGTGACGAGGGCGATCCGGGCGCCTTTATGGATCGCAGTATTATGGAAGGCGATCCGCACAGCGTTCTGGAAGGGATGACCATCGGAGCCTACGCGATCGGCGCCACACGCGGATACCTGTACGTCCGGGCCGAGTATCCGCTTGCTGTGACCAACCTGTCGATCGCCCTGGAGCAATCTCGCGACTTGGGACTGCTGGGCGAGAACATCCTCGGTAGCGGTTTCAGCTTCGACATGGAGATCGTACGCGGAGCCGGGGCGTTTGTGTGCGGCGAGGAAACCGGTCTGATCGCGTCCATCGAGGGCGACATCGGTACGCCCCGCCAGCGCCCGCCTTATCCCGCCGAGTCGGGGCTTTGGGACAAACCCACCAACATCAACAACGTGGAGACCTGGGCCAACGTCCC
>CAZSLS010000239.1:0-9484 GCA_964607575.1 uncultured Planctomycetaceae bacterium
CCAACAGAGCCTGGCGAGGTCAACTGAGCGTCTGAGGCCCCGCCTGAACGGTTACGGATTTTTCCGGTGTCGTCCGATATATAAGTGGCTAACGGTTTTCGGTTGTTTTGAGCAACTGCCGTCACCGAAATGTAGTAGCAACGGGCAGGTCTCCCTCCACCTGCCTGAGGAATACGACGGGCAGGTCTCCCTCCACCTGCCTGTCGTTTTATTTGCGCCGCGGGGGCGGGATCACTTGCTCCGAGCGGGTCTGGTTGTCGGTTTCATCGCCCCCGGTCTCTTACCGGTTATCACGTACGTCGCATATGCCGAATACAGCTTATCGTCACCGGCGGCGCCTTTAAGCTTCCTGGCGCACACTTCGGCGGTGTACATTTCCCCCGCACTGCGGTGCATATAAGTAGCCAGCATGGCCAATTGCGGATTGACATTTGCGCCTTTTCGTTCTTTGAGGCCCTGGTATATCTTATCGAGCTTACCCTTGAATTTCTCCGACGGGATCTTCCGTACTACCTTCAGGCTCGTGACCATTACCGGTGGGAATATCTCCATGGCCCGTCGCAATTGAAGGGCGGCGCTGAGAGATTCCCCGGCGCCGAAAAGCGCCACCGCCAGTCCGATGCGAGCCGTGGGGTTTCGAGGTTCGATCTCCGCGGCCAGCCTGTACTGGTCGGCGGCGTTGTAGAAATGTCCGGACTTGAGTTGCTTCTCGCCTTTTCGCATCGCGGCGTTGAAGATACCGGCGCCCTTGCCCACCAGCGTATTGAACACCAGTTCACCTCGCAGGCCCTGCTCGACAAGTTCAACCGACCCCGGGCGCGCACCGAGAGGCTTGAGCTTCATATCAGGATCTCCGCCCTTGGGGTCAACGGGCCTCGCAATTCCGGTTCCGCCGGAAGAATCCAGGTGCTGCTTGCCAAGCAGATAGACCAGTCTCAGGAACACGTCGGATTCCACGCCCTTGGTCTCCGCGATCGACTTGCTTCCCAGCGCGGTGCGGATACCGCCCTCGGTACCCGCCGCCGGTCGCGCAACGGCCGGTGCGCGCACTTTGCTGTCGACCCTGGTCAGATCGTCGTCGCCCAGGCGATCCAACTCCTGAAGTTCCACGTCCACTTCATTCCGCTGAGACGGGCGCGACACGGTGAAAACCGCCAGTTCGGACGCTCCGAGTGTCTTGGGCGCAACCGAACCGGACCTGAAACCGCGCGGGTCAACAACTCGCGGTACCGAGGGGTCGATTCTTATTGCCGGTTGAATCGGACTCGATATCGCACGTCCCACGCGCGTGCCCAGCAGCGGGCGAAAATCCGACATCGCCGCGTCGAGGTCTTTGAGGGGCACGAGCCCTTCGAGGTAGCTCCTTCTGGGCACGTTTGTCCCCGGGGCGGTCAGGCCCGAGGTAATCCCCCTGAGCCCCAGAGCTGTCGTCGAACGGTCAAGATATTGACCCGTCCGATATGTTTGCCCGGCAAGCACGTCGCTCAATCCCACCGACTGGCGCCTGAAATCGCTAAGTGCCGACGACGGTACGGTCATTCGCAACTGATTGGCCGCCGAGTACCCGGTAGTGCCCCTGAACGCACCCAAACCGGTAACCTGTCCGGTGATATACATCTGGCTGCTGAACGTGGTGCGTCTGGGAGTTGCGGTATTGACCCGCCCGCTACCGAGACGGTAGTTGGAATCCAGGGCTCGCCCATCCTGAACCGGGACAATCTGCCCCCAGGCTCCCTGGGTGACAAAAACCAGTACGATCCACCCGACAATCTGTTTTCGTGATAAGTTCATGGTCGCACCTTCCCTGACGCAAGTCATGTATCGTCCGGACGTAACGTTGTCTAGACTATCGGTCCGCACACAGCCTAATTGCCCGAGTCTCGTGTGTCTGAACCTTCCACCTTTATTCTAGCACGAAGTTCGGGCTTTTGCCACAAACTCCTGCGCGCCGTACCACTATGTCGCGGGCGGCGCCTGGCACGCCTTGAGGGGGCTATTCGCGGTGTTCTGGAGTTCCTGCGCATCAGTAGTTTCCTCGCGTCTGGGGCGGAGGCCGGACGCCGATGGTACATAGTATTCATCGGTCAACAAAAGGGCCGGCGTTACTTACGGGGAACCTCCCGGGCGGTTTACTCCGCTCGGGGGTAGACGACGGGAAGATTTGTGTTGAAAGTTAACCTGATAATTGCCGATGAAACATCCGGTGAATACTATGTATGTGTCGGCAGGCCCGGGCTTGTAAGCACCGGGGATGTTTCGTACTTTTCACTCAACATGACATTGGCGATAATAAGATGAGACCGCTTCGAACTTTTACTATCGAGCCCGCCCTACCGCCCAAGCTCAAACAGTTGAGCGAGATCGCGGAGAATCTATGGTGGTCGTGGCATGGGGATGCACAGGACATCTTCAGGCGACTGGACCGAGAAGCCTGGGAGGAATGCTATCACAACCCGGTAGCCATGCTGGGGCAACTCGGGCAGGACCGCCTCGAGAAACTCGCCCGGGATGACGGCTTCATTTCACACATACAAAGAGTCCACGAAGATCTACAACGGTATCTCACCGATAGCGGATGGTGGCCCAAAACATACGGGACGGACCACGCCGGACCGACGGTGGCGTACTTCTGCGCAGAGTACGGGATTACCGAAACACTACCCATCTACTCCGGTGGTCTGGGCGTATTGGCCGGCGACCACATGAAAAGTGCATCGGAGTTGAACGTGCCCCTGGTGGGAATCGGACTACTCTATCAGCAGGGATATTTCCGCCAGCGTCTGAACGCCGACGGTTGGCAACTCGAGCTGTTTCCTCGGAACGATTTTGCCAACCTCCCCTGCCAGCGGATCCGCACTGACGACGGGGCGGAACTGTCGATCGACATCGATCTCGCCGACCACGTAGTCAAGGCCTACGTCTGGCGCGTGCGCATGGGGAGGACCGACCTGTACCTCCTGGACACCAACGTACCGAGCAACTCGCCCGAAGACAGGCACATTACCGCGCAACTCTACGGCGGTGACCAGGAAACGCGAATCCGCCAGGAGATTATCCTGGGCGTCGGCGGGGTAAGAATGCTCCGCGCACTGGGGTTCTCCCCAAAAGTCTACCACATGAACGAAGGACACTCGGCGTTCCTGAGTCTCGAGCGTATCCGTTTCCTGATGTCCGACTGGGATATCGATTTCCACACGGCCGCGGAGATAGTGGTCTCTTCAAACGTCTTCACCACCCACACTCCGGTCCCCGCGGGCAATGACGCGTTTGAACCGTGGCTCATCGAGAAGTACATGGGCGGTTTCGCCGAGCAGTTGGGCATATCGACCGATGACTTCCTCGGACTGGGGCGCCAGGAGACGGGCAACAATGACGAGCCGATGTGCCTTACCATCCTGGCGATGAGGATGGCGAAGTATCGTAACGGCGTCAGTGAACTTCACGGACGGATCTCCCGGAGCCTGTGGGCGGATGTCTGGCCGGGCGTACCCGATGACGAGATTCCAATTCGTCATATTACCAACGGTATCCATACGCCCTCGTGGATCAGCCACGAACTTTCCGCACTGTACGACCGATATCTCGGCCCCGACTGGTCGGAAAAATGGACCGATACGAGCACGTGGGAAGCTGCTGAGAATATTCCCGATCCGGAGCTCTGGCGAACGCACGAACGCAGGCGGGAACGCCTGGTCAGCTTCGCCAGGCGACGCCTGCGCAAACAGCTTTCCAAACGCGGCGCGGGCGCCGCGGAACTCGCCACCGCACAGGAGGTCCTGGACCCCGAAGCACTCACTATCGGTTTTGCGCGCCGCTTCGCGACCTACAAACGGGCGGGCATAATACTCTCGGATATCCCGCGACTCAAGAAACTGCTGAACAACCCCGACAAACCGGTGCAGATAATCTTCTCTGGAAAAGCCCACCCACGCGACAATCCCGGTAAGGACCTGATCCGCCAGATTGTCCACATCTCGCGACAGGAACCCTTCAGGAGATCGCTGCTGTTCCTCGAAGACTACGATATCAACGTGGCCAGGTATCTTGTCCAGGGAGTGGATGTGTGGCTCAACACACCGTTGCGCCCGATGGAAGCTTCGGGCACGAGCGGAATGAAAGTTTCAGCCAATGGCGGTCTGAACCTCTCCATTCCCGACGGATGGTGGGCGGAAGCCTACCGACCGGATCTGGGGTGGGCTATCGGGTCGGGCGAGTCCTACGACGATCTGGAATACCAGAACCGCGTGGAAAGCCAGGCCCTCTACGACCTGCTCGAAAAGGATATCGTACCGTTGTTCTACCGGCGAGGGAAGGACAAGCTGCCCCGCGAATGGATAGCGATGATGAAGGCCTCGATTCGCGAACTGGCGCCGCGGTTCAGCAGTAACCGCATGGTTCACGACTACTCGGTAAACTTCTACGCACCTGCAGCCCGCCAATGGGACCGCCTGACGGCCGACGATCTGGCGTTGGCCAAGACCCTGAGTGCCTGGAAGCACGAACTTCATGAGAACTTCGGTAATATTCGAATAGAGAGCGTTTCGGACGACATGGATGCCGACGGACACGGGGCACAGGTAGGCAAGACCATCCGCGTCGAAGCCACCGTCGACCTCGGGCAGCTTTCGCCCAACGACGTACTGGTTGAATTGTACTTCGGGTCGCTGGACGAAGACGGGCAACTGATTACCGGGCGCGCCGCGGAGATGACCCGGGTCAGCGACGATTCGCGTCCGGCGAGGTATGTCGTTGACATGCCCTGTCCTTCCAGCGGACGGGCGGGCTATACCGTGCGCATCCTGCCAAAGCACGAAGCAATGGGACACCCGCTCGAGATGTCCATGATTCGATGGGCATGATATCGGTCTTGGCGGGAATTTCTTTTTGACTTCGTGCGGATTGGTGATAGTTTATAATAACAGGCAAACGCGACTGCCCCAAACTGAACCGGCGAGCGAATGATGTGGACGGTAACTACAGACACTACGACTTCCTAAGGCGCAACCCGGGCTCGGGCCCGGACGCCTGAGTGTCTCGTGGGTTCCGCTCCTTCACCTGCCGGTTCTGTTCTTTTGACCCGCCGGACTGGCAGACCGCCGCAACGAAAGCACAACATGAGCGTCACAATACAATTTCCAGACGGCGACAAGCGCCAATACGATTCGCCTATAACCCCCTTCCAGATCGCCCGGGATATCTCCGAGGGCCTCGGCAGGGTTGCAGTTGCCGCAGAGTTGGACGGGCGCCAGGTAGATCTCTCCGTGCAAATCGACGAGGGAGATCATACCCTGCGCATTTTGACCCATCGGGATCCCGAGTCGCTGGAGGTCCTGAGGCATACCGCCGCGCACATAATGGCCCAGGCGGTAGTGAACCTCTTCGGGGACAAAGTCCAGTACACCATTGGCCCGGCACTGACGGACGATTTCCAGTACGGATTCTACTACGATTTCGATCTGGACGAATCGCTCAGCACAGACGACCTTGAGAAGATCGAAGCCGAGATGAAGCGGATCGCCAAAGCCCGCACGCCGCTGGAACGAATCGAGCTTGCCCCCCCCGAAGCAAGAGAACAGATGACCGCCCTCGGGCAGGAATACAAGGTCCGGATGATCGATGACCTCCTTTCCGCTGAAGACGTCGAGACCATCAGCTTCTACCGCCAAGGCGAATTCGTGGACATGTGTCGCGGACCGCATTTGCCAGATACGGGCAAGCTCAAAGCATTCAAGCTGCTGACCATCGCGGGCGCCTACTGGCGCGGTGACGAGAATAACGAGATGTTGACGCGAATATACGGGACGGCGTTCTTCGACAAGAAGCAACTGGGCGAGCATCTCGAACGAATCGCCGAAGCCAGGAAACGCGACCACCGCATCCTGGGCAAGCAGTTGGGACTGTTCTCCCTCAGCGATGAGGTAGGCTCGGGCCTGCCCCTCTGGCTGCCTAAGGGCACAATAATACGCATGGAATTGGAAGGCTGGTTGAGAGGTGAACTGCTCAAGCGTGGCTACCAGGCGGTCATGACGCCCCACATCGGCAAGCTCGACCTGTATCGCACGAGCGGACATTACCCCTACTACGAACACGGGCTGTTCCCGATCATGCCCATAGGCGAGGACGACGGATACATCCTTAAGCCCATGAACTGCCCGCACCACATACAGATATACAAGTCCTCGCAGCGGAGTTATCGCCAACTGCCCATCCGCCTTTCGGAATTCGGAACGGTCTACCGGTTCGAGAAGTCCGGCGATCTCAACGGTCTGACCCGCGTCAGGGGCTTCACACAGGACGATGCGCACATATTCTGCTCCCCGGAGCAGTTGGAAGCGGAAATTACGTCGTGCGTCGAGCTTACCAAGCTGGTACTCGACACGCTTGGGCTCAACGATTACCGCGTCAGGATCGGCCTGAGAGACCCCGATAGTTCAAAGTACACCGGTAGCAGCGAAAACTGGGTACTGGCCGAACAGAATATCCGCAACGTCGTCCGGAACGTAGGCCTGGACTACACCGAGGAATCGGGCGAAGCTGCCTTTTACGGTCCGAAGATCGACTTCGTGATCAACGACTGCATCGGGCGGGAGTGGCAGTTGGGAACGATCCAGGTGGACTACAACCTTCCCGAACGATTCGGCCTGGAGTATGTCGGCGCCGACAACGCCCCCCACCGCCCGGTGATGATCCACCGCGCACCGCTGGGTTCGCCCGAACGATTCATCGGTATTCTTATCGAACATTTCGCCGGCGCGTTTCCGCTGTGGTTGGCGCCGGTCCAGGTCGCCATCCTGCCCGTCAGCGAAAAAACCGCAGATTATGCGACCGAACAGACCCGCATCCTCTCCGAGAATGGGATCCGGGTGGAACTCGACGATTCTCCGGAAAAAATCGGGTCAAAAATTCGGCGAGCAACACTGGACAAAGTCCCATATATGCTTATTCTTGGTCAAAAGGAAGCCGATGCAGGTACAGTAGCCGTGCGACATCGCACCGAAGGCGACTTCGGAGCAGTGGGCATTAACGACTTTGTCGCCGACATTCGCACGGAGATAGAAACCAAAGGCAGCCAATGCGTTGCCAACAGAGTACAGGAGAAAGAAGATCGCTAGACCGTTTCGCCGTGACACGCGTGGCAGTACTGAACTCCGCCGCAACGACAGGATTAGAGTCTCACCAGTTCGCCTGATCGATCAGAATGAGGAACAGGCAGGAGTCGTACCCCTCAGCGAAGCCCAGGCCATGGCCCGCGAAGCAGGACTTGACCTTGTTGAGGTAGTACCCACCGCCACCCCACCAGTCTGCCGAATTCTCGATTATGGCAAGTACAAGTACGATCTCGCCAAGAAAGCACGCCAGGCGAAAGCCCATCGACACGAGACCGAACTGAAGGAAGTCCGCATCAGGACCCCCAAGATCGACACGCACGATCTCATGATCAAGATCGAACGGGCCCGCGGTTTTCTGCTTCGTGGCGACAGGGTGCAGTTCTCTCTCAGATTCCGAGGGCGAGAACTCGCACATATCGACGAAGGCCACAGAATCTTCGGAGTGATCGAGACAGAACTTCAGGACTGCGGCAAGGTCGATCGCAATCGCCGCGAGGGGCGCCGCATTACCATGCTGATCGCCCCGCTGACCAAGCAGCAGATCCTCCAGAAACGACAGGCCGCTAACTTGGCCGCCAAGATTGCTCGCGGCGAGATACCGGCGCCGGTGGAAACACCGCCCCCCGCCCCGAGCGAACCGGCGGCCGAAGCGCCGCCCCAAGCCGAGTAGATATCGCTTGAGCGTGCGGCTTGTCTTCGCTGGAACTTGCTTTCGTGTGGTGATTTGTCGGAGGAGCTTTCCGCAGCGTAATCTCCGTGCAGCGGAATATTGTTGCCAGGAGCAAAGAATATTTCCGTTACCCCCTTTACAAACGCTCCAAAAACAGTAAAATCTCCTCTCCTTGTCCCATGTGGGGCAAATAGTTATTCAAGACATGCACCCCGCGGTTTAACGCCTCGGGCTAAAAACCGTTAGCGAAGGTCGTCATCATGCCAAAAATGAAAACACGCAAGTCTATCGCCAAACGCGTCAAGATCACCGGCCGCGGAAAGGTCGTTGTACGCAGAGGCGGTTCGAGCCACCTGAAGTCCCCTAATTCCCCCAAGAGAAATCGTACTCTCCGCCTGCCAAAGACTTTGTCCAAAGGTTTTGCAAAGCAGGCCAAGGCGCTCATCGGAAAGCAAGCCCGTTAAGTAAACGAATATATTACCGCAATAGCTGGTCCAGTGGGAGCCCCTTGGGGCGACCGGCCTGTGAAAACAGACCACCGGAAGGAACTTCTCGAACGAGAGTCCACTGACCGCCAAAGACAGGAGACGCATCATGCCACGTGTACGCAAAGGCGCAGCTAGACACCGCAAGCACAAAAAAGTCCTCAAGGCCGCCCGCGGTTTCTATGGCGCCGGTTCCCGAAGATACCGCACCGCAGTTGAAAAGACTTTTCGCGCGGGCGTTATGGCCACCCGCGACCGCAAGACCAAGAAACGCGACTTCCGCCGACTCTGGATAACGCGAATATCGGCCGCCTGCATGCAGCGAGGAATCCGATACAGCACGTTCATCTGCGACCTCGGAAAGGCCGATATCGACCTGAACCGCAAAATGCTCAGCGAAATCGCCATCGCAGACCCCGCCGCCTTCGACAAGATCGTCGAGGCCTCAAAGATCCCCGCCGAATAGCCGCCCGACCACGCCGCAAAAAACCTGTGTGCTATGTCGCTTTTAGATGACATCCAGGACCTGCTAACCGCCGCAACGGACGAACTCGGCGCTATCACCGACTCCGATGCGCTCGAGGCGTGGCGCATAAAATACCTGGGCACTAAGGGTCTGGTTAAATCCACGATGCAGCGCCTCCGCGAGGTGCCCCGCGAGGACAAACCGTCCGCCGGTCAGGCCGCCAACCAACTCAAGATCGCCCTGACCGGAGAATTCGAGGCACACAAGGGTCAACTCGGCGACTGCGGGGAGAAGGCAAAGACAACGCCGGCGAAACTCGACGTCACGCTGCCTGGTAACCGCCCGAAGATCGGACACTCGCACATTATCTCTCAGACCGTCAGCGAGATATGCGAGATTTGTGCCCGCATGGGCTTCGAGGTGGCTTACGGACCCGAAGTCGAGGACGAGTACCACAACTTCATCGCCCTGAACATCCCCGACAGTCACCCCGCTCGCGATCCCCTGGAGAACTTCTATCTCTATCCCGGCGCCATGCTCCGTTCGCAGACGTCGACCGTGCAGATCCGCGTAATGGAAAACACCCAACCGCCGGTGCGAATCATCGCACCCGGACGCGTCTACCGCCCCGACACTGTCGACGCCACCCACTCGTTCATGTTCCACCAGGTCGAAGGCCTGTACGTCGACGAAGGCGTTACGATGGCCGACCTGAAGACCACGCTCGACCAGTTCTGCAAGGCCTACTTCGGAC
>CAZSLS010000240.1:0-9397 GCA_964607575.1 uncultured Planctomycetaceae bacterium
GGAGGGGTGGCGATGTGCCTTGGTATGCTCTTCGGACTGGGATACTACGCCGCCATAATGCCCACTCTGGCGGAGTCCTGGGGCGATCTGGCCCGAGCCCTGTCGCATGGACAACTCGGGGTGCTGCTGAACAATCCGCTCTGGAACCTGATGGCAATCGCCCTAGCCACAACGGTGATAATGATCATCGGGCTTATCGACGATATTCGCGACATATCTCCGGGCAAAAAAATCCTGGGCCAGGTGCTGGCCTCGTGCATCTTGATCGTGGGAGGAGTCGGAACGAGGATGGCTAATGCATTCCTGCAGGCCGCATATATTAACGCCCCAGACTGGATCGTCATACCCGCCAGTTGCATACTCTGCATCTTCGTGGTGATCTGCACCTGCAACGCCACGAATCTGCTGGACGGGCTGGACGGGCTGTGCGGTGGTGTTACGGGTATCATATCCCTGGGATTCCTGGCGCTGGCGGTCTGGTTGGCTATGTGGAACAACTTCCCCGGCAGCGATCAGGTGCGCGTGGTTCTGTGTCTCGCGGTCGCCGGGGCGGTACTCGGTTTTCTGCCTTACAACATTCCGCCGGCCAGCATATTCATGGGCGACGCGGGCAGCATGATGCTCGGTTTTTTTGTGGCGACCATGATGGCGTTGTTCTGCCTGGAGGGCAGCGCCCGATGGCTGCTGGCTTCGGGCGTGATCTTCGCCTTGCCAATACTCGACACCGCGTTGGCTGTCATCCGCCGACTACGGAGCGGTAAGAGCGTTTTCGCCGGCGATCGCAGCCATCTGTACGATCAACTCGTCGATAGAGGCATGTCCGTCAAGCAGGTTGTGGGGCTTTTCTATCTCTTGTCGATACTGGCGGCGGTGGTGGGCGTGACGGTCTCTATAGTCATGCGTGCCCGCCACGCCGTTGTTGTCTACTTCGTGCTGCTGGTGATGATATGGACGATCTTCTACAAGCTGGGGATGATAACACCGACTCCGCACGACAAGGCCCCCGATTCGCTCGACGATAGCGGGACCCGGAAGTAATTCAGGGTTTCGCCTTTTCCACTTTCCCGCAATCGAGAAACCCAGTCACAAAAGGCATGTGCCCGACAAAACCGACCCTGCGATTCAGCTCCTTGCCCCGGGCATCCAGCAAAAGGAAAGTGGGAAGTTCTCGGACATCGTAGCGTTTGGCCAGCTCATCGGTTTTCTTAACCCGAATGAGAACCGTGATCAACTTGCGATCCCGAATGCGCGGGCTGTTCTTTCTCAACGTCGTCGTGGACATTCGCCTGGCGTTTGTGCTGGGCGGGCTTCCGGCGAAGAACACGAGCAACTTTCTGTCTTCTTTCTCGGCTTGCGCGAGGGCGGTAGGCAGGTCACCGGACCAGTCGGGCAGTTCCGGAGCACGTTGCTGAGATATATACACCAGGATAACCGCTACGGCGAGAACGCCCATAAAGATCAACTTGGCCCGGTCCTTTCGGCGTTTGGCCTCGACCGGCCGATCGTGATTATCCTGCTGATCCATTGCGGTGCTCCTGTAGGCCCGGATGTATCTCGACCCGCGGGGCGGGTCTTTAGCAGTATCGGCATTGCGGGACAAATGTCTGTTGGGAGTTTTGGCGAAAGGACGCACCTGCCACAGACTCGATATTTACCCGGCGGATCGGGAACCCCCGCGACGTCTTGACGATTTGAGCAGCAGCGGAACCGCACCAACCAGAACGAAGATCGTTAGCGGTTCGGGAACGAGTACGGGTGGCCCGGGCGGGGCGGCGCCGGGAATATTAATACCGCTTCCACTTATCATACCGAAGTTATTCTCCAGGATTTCCAGGTCCTCTCCATCGACGACCTCGTCATAGTTGAAATCCGTCCGAATACCCGAACCGGTCTGTCCAAAGCTCCCTCGGAACATGGCGAAATCCACGATGTCAACCCTTCCATTCCAGTCAGCATCGCCGGGAAGCGGGCGGAGGCGATTGCCCAGGATCTGGCTGTAGTACGTCGGCAGATCGGCAAGGTACATGTCGCTTTTATAGATCGCATGGGTGGCGGGGGTAACCACAGGCGGAGGCTCCGAGTGAGGATCGTAGGGATAGTTCGGGCCCACCAACAGGATCATACCGACCAGTTCCCAAGTGTCGCCGACCTTGATGAACGCGCCGCCGCCGGAATCCTTACCGACCGCCTGGGCCTCGGAACTCGGTCCGAAATCGAATCTCGACCAGAGGGCGTCCGTCTGGCCGTAGATCCCCCCCGAGTCCACCGAACCATTATAGTCGTGGAGCCAGTTCTTACCCCATCGCTTGGCGCGAGTCTCGCTAGTGGCGAAACCCGAATACGTTTTGCCCCCAATCTCCCACTCCTGCTCAGTACCGTCTTTGATCCTTCCGGTGGAGATAATCGTGGCTGACTTGCTGCCGGTCAGAGCGGCCTGGCGGATCGTGATCAAATCTAGATCGGGATCACCATTAATGCGAAACATCACCAGGTCGGCATAATCGCCCGGACCGCCGAACCGAATCCGCCGGGAAGTCCCGGGTATCTCGTCGTACCACTCGTCGAGCTGTATGGATGAATGTTCCGCCTCGTGCCTGTAGACATGGTACGGCGAGAGAACCCAACCGTCACCCAGGTAAATCCCCGTGCCATTGGACATTCGCCCGACATTGCCCCAACCCGGATCATCGGACGGCGCAATACTGTAGCTCGAAGAGGGGGAAGTAATCACCAGGGCCAGCGACGGTTGGGGCAGCATTCCGCACATGACAAGAGAACACAAAAGCACCGCCAAAACATGCCCGCACTGTCGTCGCATATACGCCTCCTCCAAGTACCGGTAAGCTACCGGAAAACTCCACTATAACACGTCTAATTGTACCCCATAATCCCAAAAATGGCAACCCCCTTATCACTATTTACTTCACCGCGGTGCGGTTGATGCGCCCGCCCAGACCGCATGTGATCTCATATGGAATCGTCTCTGCAAGACGAGCGAGGCTTTCGACACTGTGCGGCGCCGAGGGATCCGGCGAGATAATCTCCACCTCATCGCCTATCCGGGCCGACGGAACATCGGTCAGATCAACGATCACCTGGTCCATGGAAACTCGCCCGCAAACCGGAACATCAACCCCCGCGATACGCATGGAGGCCTCGCCCGAAAGGCGCCTCGAGTATCCGTCCGCATATCCCACGGGAACAAGCCCGACACGCGCCGCGCGATCGAACGTATGCGCCAGGGCGTAACCTACACTGCTACCGGCGGTAAGATCCTTGATCTGCATCAGGAGACTCGTGAGCTTCAGGCAGGGACGAAGCGGAAGGCGATTGTGCATCTGGTCTGACGGCTGGTATCCGTAGACGGCGATACCCGGGCGAATCATATCGAAATGCGAAACGGGCAAGTCGATAGCAGCCGCCGAATTGGCCGCATGGATCGTCAGGTCCTCATCACCGCGGCAGCTATCGACAACGCTGCGGAAGTTCTCGATCTGCCCAAGGGCGTAGCTCTTGTCGGCCTCGTCGGCGGTGGCGAAATGGGTGTAGAGGCCCGCCAGCCGGAGGGCCCGCTCGCCGCGGACTCTGGTTATCAGGTCCGATGCGGTATTGTACGGAACCCCCGATCGCCCCATGCCCGTGTCGATCATGATATGCACCGCCGCCTCGATGCCCAACTCCCCCGCCGCCCGCCCCGCCGCTTCCGCGTCGAGGGGGCTTACAATGGTCAGCGTCACGCCGCGGCTCAGCAGTTCCTTGAGCGTGCGATGCACCATCTCGCCATTGGCGCAACTGCAGACCGTGAAGAACATCAGTATCTCGCCGGCGTAACCCAACTCTCGCAGCTCTATCGCCTCAGCGGCGCTGGCGACCGCCATCGCGTCGGCTTCTTCGGCGATCACCGGAAGGAGTATCTCCAGACCGTGCCCGTAGCAATCGGCCTTGACCGCCGGACATATCCGCACATCCGCCCCGACGCAACCGCGCAGCAGTTGCAGGTTGTGGCGAACCGCCGAGACCGATATTTCCGCAGTGAGATGGGCTTCCATAATCTTCATATCCGCACAAATACGCTCAGTTACCCATACTAACGGGGATATTTCCCGAGGTCCAGATATCGCTGGAATTGCAATACGCCCCGGCCGCGGTAGCCTGGTTTAATCGAATCTCCTGAAGACGCCTGTCGGAACTTGCCGATACGCTATGGTAAAGTCGCTGTCGGCGTTCCCAAGATGTACCTCCAGGAGAACTTGCACATGACACGTTCAAAGACGACCGTACTAAGCATCTTCCTGCTCTCGATGGCGGTACTGCTGATCGAGCTTTGCCTGACGCGGGTATTCTCCGTACTGTCGTGGCATCACTTCGCATACCTGATCATAAGCCTGGCCTTGCTGGGCTTTGGGGCGGCAGGCAGCTACCTTACCGTCGCCAAACGTTTTGCCGACAAGGAAATCAACCCGGCGCGCCTCGGACACTTCGCCTGGATGTTCGCGCTGACCACCGCGTGCAGCATCGTGCTGATCAGCAAGATCCGCTTCTATCCCGTAGACATCGTCATGCGCGGCGACTACAGCAACGGGCTGAGCCTGGTCCTGTTGTACCTCGCGGCGGGCATTCCGTTCTTCTTCGCCGGCGTGTGTATCGGTCGGCTGGTGGCCTTGGCGGGCGACCGTATCAACCAGATCTACTTCGCCGACCTGTGCGGTGCAGGAGCCGGGGCGCTGGGCGCCCTGTTTGTTTTGAACACCATTGGCGCCGTCCCGGGCATCTTTCTCGCCACGTCCGTCGTCGCGCTGGTGGCGTGCATGCTTGGGACCGGGGGCGTCCGCTGGCGGCGCTGGGCGTATGGCCTGACACTACTGCTGGCGGTAGTGATGGTTCCCGCGACTCTCTACACGAGAATCCTCCCGCTGTACTACCCCCCGAGCAAGGGGATGTACCGCGCCGAGAACAAGGTCGTGTACTCCAAGTCGCACGTCGTGGGCAAGATCGACGTCCTCAAACCGGTCAGAAGCGCCTGGTCGTTCGGCGGTGCGTTGTCCAACCGCTACGAAGGCGAGTCGCCCATGGTCCAGGGTATTTTCCAGGACGGTGCGGCCCCGGCGGGCATCATGTACGTCGACGGACGGGCCGAGGATACCGAGATCCTCGGCGAGTACCTCCAGGGCCTGGCCTACACGGTCAAGCGGCCCGAGCGGGTGCTGATTATCGGCGTCGGCGGGGGCATTGACGCACTGATCGCACTGCACCACGGCGCGGGCAAGGTCACCGGCGTTGACATCAACCCCGTTACCATCGACGCGATGTCAAACCGGTATCGCGACAAGTCCCCCGCACTGTGGCGCGAGGGGCGCTTCGAGCCGCACGTGGCCGAGGGACGCCACTACCTCACGCGCTGCGGGGAGAGGTTCGACGTGATCCAACTCTCCGGCGTAGACACCTTCACCGCCCTGTCCAGCGGCGCCTATGCGCTGAGCGAGAACTTCCTGTACACGCAAGAAGCAATGGACGAATACTTCGAGCACCTGACCGAAGATGGTATTCTCTCGTTCTCGCGATGGCTGTTTGAACCACCCCGCGAAACGCTGCGACTGGTTGTCACGCAGTTGGCGATGCTGGACGAAAAGGACGTGACCAAACCGGCGGACCACTTTGTGATCATCTACGGCCCGGCGTACAAGAAACGGTCCCCGTGGGCCGAAACACTCCTGAAACGCACGCCGTTCACACCCGCCGAAGTCGACGCCCTGACCACATGGGCCGAAGATAGAAAGTTCACAGTCCTGTACGATCCCTTCCACCGCCGCGACAACGAGTTCGACCGTTTCCTCCAAGCCGCCCCCGCCGAAAGAAAGGCGCTGATCGACGCCTACGCCTTCAACGTCCAGCCGACCACGGACGACGACCCGTTCTTCTTCCACTTTTACCGATGGAAGTCGCTGCTCGCCCTGGTCGGAGGGAAGGGCGGACTGTCGGGATCCAAAGGCGGATACGGTATCACACGCGTACCGCTCGGACTGATCATCCTGGTCATCAGCCTTGTCCAGATCATCGTTCTGAGCCTCGTGTTCATCATCGCCCCACTGAAGATGCGCGCCCGGCTGCGAACCCACGGGCGCGGGCGGCTGGGGCTGTTCACATACTTCGCCGCGCTGGGGCTGGGCTTTATCGTCGTCGAGATCGCCCTGCTCCAGAAGCTCTCGATCTTCGTCGGCGGACCGGTCTACAGCATGGGCATCACGCTGGCGTCGATCTTGCTGTTCTCCGGGGTCGGAAGCTTCATCGCACGGAGATTCCGCCACAACCCCCAGCGATGGATCGGACGCATCGTGGTAGCCATCATCGCCTGCACCGCCCTGGAAATACTCTTCCTCAACTACGCCCTTCCGCACCTGATGGGCCTCGGGCTCTACGTCCGCTGGGGCGTCGCGGCCGCATGCATGCTACCGATCGGCCTGCTGATGGGAATGCCTTTCCCCACGGGCATGCGGCTCGTCGAGCGGATGGACGAGTCCGTCCGGCCTTGGGCATGGGGTATCAACTCCTGCGCAACGGTGCTCGGAAGCATGTTCTGCATCCTGCTGAGCATCCAGACCGGCTTCACCATCGCCCTGATAACCGCCTGCGGAATCTACGCTCTCGGCGCCGTCGGTATGTCCCACGCCGTCAACCGCAACCGCCCCGGATGACCCTGTTCATCGCCTCGACATCTTCCACCAACAGGTACCCCAGCCCGGCCCGCGCCCGCTCGCGTACCGGGTGTCACATATGGTTCACAGGTCCGCGCCGGAGTTCTCCGCCGCCGGTCGGGTATTCACATCCCAGAATACGCAACTTCAACTCCCTGTAATACCGCCTGATAAACACGTTGACACATATCGACATTGGTCGATCACATATAGTCGTCACTGACGCCGACGGGCCCGTGGGGCGGAACTGTGAACCTGACGACTGCCCCATCAACCATCTACATTCGTCATCGTGAGCATTTGTAACAGATTCCTACGAAAGCCGTTCCAGCAATTTGCCCGCCGAAACGCTCGCCTCAAAACTCCGCTTGACGCCGTGTTGTATGTCACAGGCGATTAACATCCTGTACAACCAGCAGTTACATTTCCGACATGAAACACAAAGTGCATATCCCGCCGGTCTGTTCACCGTTTAACGGCTGGGCATTCCCGCTATACATCGAGATTCGTCGTTCCGCCCTCCAGCGAATCGACCGCCATGCCCGTAACCGCGCAGGAACGAGAACTACTCGACGCAGAACAAGCAACCCGTCCGGCCACGGCGATGTGATCCAGATAACGTCGCCCGCGGTCTGCGGCCGGACCCGACCTGACCGCCGCCCAAACAATCGACCACCAAAACACCAGACAAACGGCCAATAAGTGAGCACCGCACCCGACAACCACGCTGAACCACTATCAAACAAGAAGAGACAATAGCTCTGCACGCCTTTTGCGTCCTGTCGAAAGAAGAACGCTAATCTGGTTTATTCCTTATCCCGGGATCGTTGAGGGCTACTTGCCTTTGGGTCTGAGTTCTTTCACGCGCCTTGTGGCCTTCCTGCGTTCTTCTGCTTCCCGCTCTTCACGCCTCTTGATAGCGCTCATAGCCTCGGGCGCGATGAGTTGCTTGACATGCTTTATGTGGGCCAGGACGTTGGTCTCAACCGCCGAAGGGAATTCCCATTCATCTCCCAGCGGGCCGATCACACTAAGCGTGTCCTTGAAACTGTGGTATGCGGCGACGTACTTCTTTTCCTTCTTGAGGCCGCAGTCAGTGTGATACTTGTCCTGCACCAGTTTAGTCAATGCTTTCGATGTGTCGGCGAGTTGGGCCTTCTGTTCGGGGGTCAACGTCCCTCCGTTGGCCTGGGCGCGTTTGAAATGGAAAACAACCCTGGCCAGACGGTCAGGATACTCCTTCTCCGTATCCAACATAGATGTCGCCCTTTCGATGTCCTCTCGGATGTACGGGAGATACGGGCTACTTGTGTGGAATTTGGCGTAAATGCTCTCTTTGATTTGAGCCTTGGTCATTACCGCCGGGCCATCGTGACCGGCGGCAGTGCCGGAGGTTTCCGTCTTGTTGCATGATATCGCCGACAATAGTAAGAAAAGCGGGGCGATTGTCAGCAGGAGTTTCATGTTTCAATCCCTTTTTAAGTTGTTCGACCCGGATGTGCTGTGATCTTATCATCCGCATGGCGACTGTCAAGCCGTTTGAGGCCGGACATCAGGGCGAACCTCAGCCCACGAAATAAATTCCAAGGACGCCTTACCTGATTATGTCTCTTGATTCGATGCAACTCAATCATCAAGTAGCTGTCCCCCGAACTTGGAACTTGGAGACTATAGAGCTTTTATCCGCTCCCAAAGCTTGTTCGTTTCTTCACGAGTTTCAGCTACTGGGATATGCGTGTAAGTCAGTTGCTGCTACTTGCGGCGTCTGGGCACTGCGATCAGACCGCCGAGGGCCAGCAGTGTCAGCGTGGTCGGCTCAGGAACCACAGAGACACGAAACCCGAGGTTGAAGTACTCACTCGTCGCGGCGTGGGTGGGGCGGGTTGATGCGTGCATATAGCTGGCGACGTTCCAGAGCGACCCGCCTCGGATGATGCGATTCGATCCGCTGATTGTTTCGGTCCACTCAAAGACGTTTCCGCCCTGGTCGAACGTGTCGTAGGGGCTAGTCCCACCGTTGGTCCCCACCGTGGTGACGTTCCCGTTCTGGCCGTTCCAGTCGGCTGTTTGGTTGTAGTTCGCGTAGTTTCCGGACGTGACAGGGGTTGTTCCCGCTGCACCGATCCGACCAACACCTACGTCGGTCGCCTGGACGGGCGTCGGGGCGACGTCAACGCCCGTGGGATAATCCCAGTAGCCCGCACTGGTGCCGCCACCCTTGTAGTACGCGGCCTTGTGCCACTCATCCTCGCTGGTCAGCAGCCATTTTATAGTCGTTCCCGTTGCCAGGACAGCATGATCCGGCAGGGTCGAAACCGATGAGGGTCCGGTTAGCGTGTAGCTTCCGGTTTCCGTCGTGCCGCTCCCTTGCGGTCCGCTTGGCTGGTCATTCGTGAGCCAGTTCGCGAAACGCAGCGTGTCATACCACGAGACGGTGTTCACGGGCTTGTCGCCCATGTTGGCTTTGGTGGCGTATGTGTAGCTGCCGGAGGTGCCCGTCCGCGCGATACCGCCGCGGGCGGTGCTGCCCATATCCGAGTTGTACAGCCCGTAGGTGTCGGTCACGGCCACGGCGTTCAGGAACTCGGTGTATTGGATTGATAAAAGAGCTGTCGAGTATGCGAAGAACTCTCAAGGATCCTCCAGATTTTGCCCGCACATAGCCCGCACACCATAACCTCTGGTTACCTTCAGTAACCGTTGGT
>CAZSLS010000241.1:0-9376 GCA_964607575.1 uncultured Planctomycetaceae bacterium
GAAGGATATCGACGCGCTGCTGATCGCCACGGGTCCGAACTGGCACGTGACGGCGGCGATCATGGCCGCCAAGGCGGGCAAGGACGTCTATTGCGAGAAGCCGTGCACCAAGAACATCGCGCAAAGCCTCGAGCTGGCGGCGACGTACCAGCGGACCGGGCGGGTGTTCCAGGGCGGCATGCAGCGGCGGAACATGCCGCACTTTGCTTTTGCCGTCGAACTCGCACATACCGGGCGGCTGGGCAAACTCACGGCGGTACACGCCCATCCCGGCGGGATGAGAACGGCGACCAGCGGATGGATGCCGGCGGAGAAGGAGCCGCCCAAGGAGGTGGTGGACTGGGACCTGTATCTCGGTCCGGCGGCATGGCGCCCTTACAATCGGCGGCTCATGAACGGATTCAACTTCGAGAAAGGCGGCGGACTCGTCGGCGGGGGGATACTCGAATGGGGCAGCCATTGCGTCGACCAGTGCCAGTGGGCCAACCAGGCCGACCGGACCGCCCCGGTGGAATACTGGCCGATCGAGAACGGACAGGCGACCGCAAAGTACGCCAACGGCGTGAAACTGGTGATCCGCGGGGGCGGGTGGGGCAAGCTGGGCTCGTGCCCGGCGCGGTTCGAGGGCACCAAGGGCTGGGTCGAGACGGGCGATAACGGCGACATCAACGCCAGCTCACCGGAATTGCTCGTCGGGCGGGGCGCGAAGATACGCGGGTATCCGGCGAATAACCACCTGCGTGATTTCTTTAACTGCGTCAAGACACGTGGACTGCCGCGGGCAAACCACTTCGCGAGTTGCTGGACGCACATCGCCTGTCACGCGGCCAACATCGCCATCTTCCTCAAACGCAAACTCACCTATGACCCCAAGAAGAACGAGTTCATCGGCGACAAGGAAGCCAATCGGCTGCGGTCCGAAGCGCTTCGCGAGCCGTGGAGGCTTTAGGATTCGATTCCAAGGAGAACAACGGTGCTTAATATGCGATCTATAACAACATACGTAATTCTGGCAACCGTGGCGGTTTCCGCGGTTGTGGTCATCCCCGCCGTCGCGTCCGCCGACGAGAACGAGACCAAGCTCATCGGCGTGCTAACCTCTAAAGCGACCCAGCAGGAGAAAGCCATCACGTGCAAGAAGTTGGCCATCTTCGGCTCGAAGGCCGCCGTCCCCGCACTGGCGCCGCTACTGGCGGACAAGGATCTGGCGTCGTGGGCCCGGATCGCCCTGGAGGCGATTCCCGGCCCGGAAGCCGACGAGGCGCTGCGCAAAGCCGCCGGCACACTCAAAGGAAACCTGTTGATCGGTGCGATCAACTCGATGGGCGTCCGACGCGACGCGAAGGCGGTCGATCTGCTGGTGGGCAAGCTCAAGGACGCCGATGCGGAAGTCGCTTCGGCCGCGGGAGAGGCGCTCGGGCGGATCGGCGGCGACAAGGCCACCGACGCGCTTGCAAAGTTCCTCCCCACCGCGTCGTCCACCGTTCAGTCTTCCGTCGCGTACGGGTGTATCCTGTGCGCCGAACGGCTGCACGCCGAGGGCAAGTCCGCCGCGGCCGTCAAACTGTATGACGCCGTCCGCAAAGAGGACCTGCCCAAGCAGAGACACATCGAGGCCATCCGCGGCGCGATTCTCGCCAGAGGATCGGCCGGGCTGCCACTGCTGGTCGCCCAGCTCCGGTCGTCGGACAAGGCTATGTTCGGCATCGGCCTGCGCACCGCTCGCGAACTGCCCGGCGGCGACGTCACCGACGCGCTGGTCGGCGAGTTGGGCAAACTTAAGGCCAACCGGCGGGCGTTTCTGATCCTCGCCCTGGCCGACCGGGGCGACCCGAAAGCCCTGCCCGCCGTGCTGGCGGCCGTCAAGAGCGGACCGACCAACGTGCGGCTCATGGCGATGGGCGCGCTGGAAAGTTTTGGCAGTGCGTCCTGCATGCCGGTCCTGCTGGCCGCCGCGTTGGATTCCGACGCGGACGTGGCGCAGAAGGCCAAGTCCACAATGGCAAGACTGCCCCGAGGCGAGGTCGACGCCGACATTGCCACCCGGCTGCCCAAAGCGTCGTCCAAGACGCGCGCCGTCCTGATCTATCTCGCCGGGCTGCGTCGGATCGAGTCGGCGCTTCCGGCGCTGGTGAAGTGTGCCGGCGACACCGACGCCGACTGTCGCGCCGCGGCCGTGGCCGCGATCGGCACGATCGGTGAGAAGAAGCACGTGCCCAGCCTCGTGAAGATCCTTCTGAAGACTTCCGACGCCAAGGAGCGCGAGGTCCTCGCCAAGGCGCTGCGGACAATCAGCGCCCGCGCGGGGTCGGCGTGCGCCGGCGACCTGATGCCGCTGGCAAAGAACAGCGAGAAAGACATTCGCGTCATCGCCTTGCAGGTGCTGGCCTGCGCCGGCGGGGGCGACGCGCTGGCCGCCGTGAAGTCTGCTCTCGCCGACAAGGACGAGACCGTCCGGGACGAGGCGGCACGTACGCTGTCGACCTGGCCGGATAACTGGCCCGAGGACGCCGCGGTGACCGCGCCGCTGCTGGCGCTGGCGAAAACGGGCAAGAAGTTGTCGCACCGCATCCTCGCATTCCGCGGGTACCTGCAATACGTCCAGGGCACCAAGAAGCTCAATGAGGGCCAGAAGCTGGCCAGGCTCGAGGAAGTCCTGCCGCTGACCAAGCGGCGCGAGGAGAAGTTTCTGGTGATCTCGGCGCTGGGCAAGATCCGAACCGGCGGCGCATTGAAGGTGCTGGCGGCGATGGCGGGAGACCCGACAATCGCTGAGGAAGCGTGCTCGACCATCGTCAATCTCCTGCGCAACAGGAGAGGCGTGAAGAACGCCTCCAAACAACAGCGTCGCGAGGTCCTTGAAACGGCGGTCGCGAAAGCCAAGTCCGCCCGGACGAAGAAGATCGCGCAGCAGTTGCTCAAGGCAATTCGGTAGAAATGCGGGCTTGGGTAGGTCAGGCGGTGCGCGACACCCAACGACATTCAAAACCAACGACGTGCGAAACCGCAAGCGGTTTGGTGGTGCGAGCACACTCGCTTGGTAATGGATAAGAAAGGGACGGAACTATCGTCCCTTTCGCGCCACCACTATGTTATTAACCTTTTCGTGAGGGTTGATGTCGTGGGAATCACTTCTTTTTGAACGGTTCTCCGCGTTGTCGCTTCGCGTAGGGCGAGTTGGGATTGTGTCCTTCGTGCAGGGGCCAACCATTGTAAGCCTGCACGAATGTCCATTGCTGGCGGGGCTTCCGCATACTGGTTGGGTTCTTTTCGATGTAGGTGATCGTTCTGCGAATGTCGTCGGGGTGGTCCTGGAAGACGTTCCAGCCCGGTCCGCCCCAGACTGGATGATCGGGTGGCTTGGAACCATGAAGGCGCAGTGCATCACGGGATCCCCGCTGCAGATTGGCGATCATCTGTTCGGCGGTATCGCGGTGCTTTCGGATAAGCATGTGAACGTGGTCGCTCATGATAACGCAGGCGTAGCAGGTGTATTTGCGTGCCTCGACGGTCTCGGCGAAACTCGCGGCGATGATCCGGCGGTCATCCGGAGAGATCGTCAGCAAAGCGTGCTTCAACACGGATGGAGCGTTGTCGTAGAACTTGCGGATTTCCCACCCGGCGGGTTGGACGTCTCTGCGTCCGTGGTGGAGTTCGCCCAGGGCGGTGACGATGCTCTGACGTATGCGGTGCGATGTACTCCCCCGTGGATCGTTGGGTAACCACCATCCGTATGCAGTCCAGATCAGGTGATAGGCGATAACCATGGACCGATAGTAAACCGACGACGCGCGACACCGCAAGCGGTTTTACATCGCACGAACAAACGTGCGGGCTCTCACCACCAAACCGCTTGCGGTGTCGCGCGTCGTTGGTTTTGAAAGTCGTTGGGTGTCGCGCGTCGTTGGTTTTGAAAGTCGTTGGGTGTACGTAGGTGGCTTCCGTGAGATACGAGCTGTTCGTGTTCATTCTTCTATTGTGCTGCCTGTCAGGTTATTCTTCTTTGAACTGCGTAACCACAACGCCTACGCCTTCAATTTCTATGCTCAACTCAGTGTCCTGATCGATGCAAACCAGTTCAACAGGCGATCCCGGAATGACCAGGCTGCCTGCCCGGAGGCATGAGCCTCTATTGGTCAGAGAATCAACCAGCCAGCGCAGGGAATGAATCGGGCCCCCCATTATTTCAGATGCGGGCGCCTCTGTGATAAATTCGCCATCCTTGCGGACCGAGAAGACCTCGCTCTGGAACGACAGGTTCTCGGGGGAAACCCTGGTCTTACCGACGATGAGCCCCGCGTGAATGCCCCCCGAGCAAATCAACTCCTGAGAGGTTGGCGGCGTGAACCAGAATCGGAAATTGTGAAGTTCGATCCCGGCGCTGACGTGCTGGATCGCATCGATTAACTGATCGTCAGGCAGACCCCTGCCGAAGAGATCGACGCCGATTGTCAGCACCATCTCAGGCTCGATGGCGCAATTGGCGTAGTCGTTGAAGTCTACGGTAATCCCTTCTGAGAAAACGTGAGGGCTGAACAGCCGCCCGGAAATCGGTTCGGTCAGTCCGAACTGGGAACGTATTGCTTCACTGGTGCATCCGACCTTGAATCCAACGACCTGCTCACCTCCCCGGACCCTCATATCCGCGACCAGGTTCTGGACGGCGTAGGCTTCGTCCAGTGAAAGGTCAGATACGGGAGGTTCGAGCGCCCCGCTCCAGGCCCTCTCGTAGAAGGCCCGCGTGAACTTGTCGGCAAGTAGTTCGGTCGATTTCATTTGCACTCTCGGACGCGCTGACCGATCAGGCGGCCGATGCTTATTGCTTCGTCCCATACTTCTTTCTGATCTTCGGCCCGTGAGTATACGTAACTGGATGACCTGGTGCCGGATCCGTAACGCCTTTGTATTCCGCTCATTTCACATTCATCCCCCACGCCGCAGGTGAAGCAGGGCAGGTTGCCCTTGATCATCACCTGCCCGACAAGCTCCATGTGCTCCATTTGCCCTAACTGTGTCGCCAGTGATTGCCTGACGCTTTCGCCCGCATCGTCAGTCAGGTAGGTCAGAACCGTCGCACACAGCTTGCCTCCGAGCAGGTTGGTCAGATGCCTCAGCGACCAGAATCTCTCGAGAAGTGCTTTTGTGAAGCCGTCTATCTGTTTGTACGGAAGGTATGCGCCGATGATCAGTGCTTTGGTCTGCTTGATCTTCTCGGCGAGTTCCGGGAAATCATCGTCAACCTTGCAGACATTGTCCCGAACGCACCGTTTACAGGCCAGGCAGGGCCTGACGTTTATTCGGCTGAGTTTCACAAATTCAGATTCCAACTCGGTAGCGTCCAGCATGGCCCCAATAACTCGGTCGGTGTTGCTGTTTTCTATAGGACTCCCTGAGATTCCCAGTACTTCGATACTCATAGTGATGGTCCTGTTATTTCGATTAAGCTCATAACGATCTACTTCTGCTTTAGCAGTTTGTCCAGGACCTCGCCGGCGACAGGCAGGACCGTCCCGTGTCTCATACCCTTGGGGACTTTGAGTTTGTCGGTGACGTTTTCCCAGGTTTTGAAATCCTTCGTCCGCATGGCGCCGTATCGGTGCTTCCTGTAGGCGTCGTAATACACATACCAGAAATCCCCTATCTTCAGGCAGGTGGCGCCTTCGACCCAGAGGCCTTTCGGCGAAAACGGCGCAGATGCCTTGCTCCATGGGCCGGTGACCCTGTCGCTGGTGGCCACCCGGAGGTTCTTGCCCGACTTCCTCTCGTCCTTGAGTATCATAACGTACTTGCCGCGGTCCCTGACGATCGTCGAATCGATCACATTGAAGCCCGGTTCGAGGAAGAGTTTCGCCTTGCTGTAATCTTTGAAATCCTTGGTGGTCGTGCAGTATATCCGGTGGCCCGACAGTTTTTTGGGTCCTTCCGCTAACTTACTGATGGTTGTGGCCCAGTAGATGACATATTACTTTGAGTCGGGGTCCCACGTAATTTCAGGCGCCCAGCAGTTGCGCGCCGTGGCTTCATGTTTCATGACGCCAACGAATTTCTGCTCGGTCCAGTTGATAAGGTCTTTTGAGTGGGCGATACCGATTCCCTTATCTCGCCAACTCGAGGTCCAGACCATGTGGAACATCTTGTCGGGCCCCTGAATGATGCATGGGTCGCGCATGAGCTTCCCCCCGACTCTGGGCTTCAGGAACGACTTGTCGCCCTTGAGCGCAGTCCATTTGAGCCCGTCACGGCTGTAGGCCAAGTGAAGCCCGTCTTCACCGTTTCCCCGGAATGAGGTGAAGATGTAGGCCTCATTGCCCTTTAGTTTTTGCGACGCATCCGTTCGGGTTTCGATTCTCGGGATGGTCCCGTCGCCCGTCGGCTTGCCTCCCATCAGCCATGAGAGATTGAACCGCGCGACGTGCGAGTCTTTGGGAACGAGTCCTTCAAAGTGCATGTATATCCAGCCTTCGCTCGGTGTGCCCGGGCGTCCGGCGGCCAGTGAGGAGTATTCGAAGCTTCCTTTCCGCACCAGTCGTTTCAATGGCCAGGTCTTCCCGCCGTCGAAGCTGGCCCATACCGTCCCGTGGTTTCGGCGGGCGGGGCTGTCGCAGTTGCTGTAGAGCAGGATGTCTCTGCCTTTGATCGGCAGGCGCACCAAGCCGCCAAAGCATCCGTACGCCGTGTTCTGCGGCCCGTCGGGCAGGATCTGGACGATCTTCCAGCCGGTCCAGGTCTCTCCGCCGTCAGTGCTCCAAGCGCAGCGCCGCCGCTTCGGCGGTTTCTTCGCGTTCCAGTGCGAGCGGGAGTTGTAGTAGAGCGTCCCGTCGGACAGTTCGGCGATTGTGGCCTCTCCGGTTCCCATCTCGGCGAACGGCTTGCTGGTCTTCCAGGTCTTTCCGTGGTCGTCGCTGTAGATTGCGGTGGTGTAATGCGTCGGCCAGTGCTTGCGAGGGTAGTTGGCCTTGCCGTAATGCCGCGCCGCGCGTATCAGCCGGCCGGCATGCTTACCGCGCCGCAGCGTTATTCCATGTTCGTTCATGTGCATCGAGGGTACGTTTCCGTTCGTATCGGGGTGAATCTTCACCTCGACTTTCCGCCAGGTCTTGCCGTCGTCGCTGCTCCTGTAGACCGACAGCGGCGCAGGCGGATGGCGGTCTTCGGCGAATGCGAAGATGTTCCCGTTGACTTCGTCGACGATCATGCCTCCTCCCTGCCAGCCCGGTTTGGCGATGATGGTCTCCTTGCCCCATGTCTTGCCTCCGTCTTCACTGCGGCGAGCGCGGAGGCTCTTGTTCCCCAGGGTCGCCAGGACCGTCCCCTTGAGCGTCACCACGACGTTGGGGTGGCGTTCCCTGTCAAAAAGCTGCTGGATTTCCATACGGGGTTTGCCCAGGAAGTCCTGGAGCGGTCCCTCAGCCGGTTTGGCCGCGCAGGCGAGAGATGAAACCAGGCAGGCCAAAGTCAGCGCACCGGCGGAGAACGAAGAATACTTCTTTGTCATGGTCACGTTTCCTTAGTCCCAGCGTCATACATGAGGCGAGCCGTCAAATGCTACTTCTTCCCGGTCCAGGGATCGCCTTTCTCCATACCTTCATCGTTCCAGTTACCCTTGAAGCTGGAGAAGTCGGGTGAGAAGGTCATGAAGAGATCGCCCGCGCGCGATGCGTAGTCGACCCACCTGCACTTGACTTCGCGGTCGTCTGTCAGGGTGAATTCACTCAAATCACCGTCGATGTCATTGCCCATAACGTTCAGTACGTACTTGCCGCTCAGTTTCTCTCCGTCGAGCTTGAACGTGGTTATCGATGGATGCTTATCTTCACCGTTGTGTATGAAGCCCTTGTAGGTTCCCACCATCTTCGACTTCCAGCTTCCCGGAGCCTCGCACCCGGCGGACAGTGCGATCGTAGCGACAAGAAGAACGGCTAGTAATGCGTTAGTTTTCATCTTTAGTATCCTTTCATATGTTATGAGCGTCTTGTCCCGCTAGTCCGGGCAGCGCCATTGAAGCATACCCTTCCACAGAGCCGGTCTCAACCATTGTCTCCCACACGTCGGAGCATCTGCCCGTCGCCCGGTTCGATTGAAATCTGGACTGTTCGCTGTTTACCGTCGGATTTCAACTCAGCCGGTTTCCACTTGCCTGTGCGTTTGTCGACGATCTCGATTGACTTGACTGACGGTTTGAAACTCAGCTTCGCTTCCTGCTTCTTGCCCGCGTCGCGATTGACTACAAGGAGATAGTCGGTTTTCTTGGCATCCCGAAAATGGCCGACTACGAGTTGTTTGCTGATCGGCTGGAACCATGACTCTGCGGGGGCTTTCTGGGCGGCGATCGGCAGGGGGGCGGTCTGGTAGATCGCTACGGACTTAGAGCCCAGGAGGATCGGCCCGAGGACTTTCATGTCAGTGGCGACTGCGGCGATGGTCTTGCCCCAGGGGGTGATAGTGGGCGTGATTTTGCCCTGCTTGTCGAGGATAGGCTTACCTTTGGCGTCCTTCTTGTAGCCGATGTGCCAGGGCGGCCAGAAGTGAAAACCCTGCTGACCGTATGCCAGGCCGGTGTAGATCGTCTGGCGGATCTGCCCGGCTGAGACGTCAGCCGCCACGCAGCGCATCACGGGGATACCGTTCTTGAGCCCCAGATCGCGGAACATCACCTGGTAGATGGTATTTCGCTCGGGATGGCGGCGATGGTTCCAGTGGTAATGGTAGTAGTCCAGCATCATCGGCTTGACTTGGTCGGTGAACCGCGTGAACTCGTTCCAGTTGGCCCGGTTGATGAACATCGTGGGGTGGTTCGGATCGGCCTTTTCGTAGGCCCGGGCGATCTTGGCGAAGAGGGGAAACGATCCGGCGCGGCGGCGGTCGGAGATGAAGTATGCGAAGACGGCCGGATCGTCCTTGAGGCGGCCGGCGGCTTTGAGCATAACGTTGAGGTCGCCGCCGAGCCGCACATACAGCTTGTGTTTGCGGCAGACGTCGAGCAGATCCATCTCGGCTTCGACGCAGTTGATGCCCGTTCCTGCCACGAACTTCGCCATCGTCTCGCGGTGCTTAGCATCCTTAGGCCAGTCGACGTGCGAGACAAACATGATCGCCGGCATCCGGTAGCGGGCCTTCACTTTTTTCACTTTCGCCGGCGGGGGTTTCTTGTCTCCTTCTGCGGCGAACGCAGGCGTCAAGTAAGCGAGCAGGAGGCCAAAACTCAACATACGCACAATCCGAGGCAATGCGGTTAGCATGTGATTTCTCCATCATTGATGATCTGGCGTATTATAGACGGCCGGCACGCGCTTCGCGATAAACTCCTCGATGTAATATCGAGAAGGGTGTGAGAAGTTTTTCTGGCATCATGCTGCGAGGGCGTTTTGCAGGAGCC
>CAZSLS010000242.1:0-9201 GCA_964607575.1 uncultured Planctomycetaceae bacterium
AAGTCCGACAGACTCTTAGCCCGGATATTTCACCATGTTTTTCGCGAACCCCCATAACCTATGCGATCGACTGTCATTACGAACATTCTCATCGGAAGCAAGACAAACACACTGTAATTGTCGGCGCGGTGATTTCTTGGCCTGGCAAGGACGATGAGTGTTTTCTGCGAAGGCATATCGGTCGATATTCCGAGTAGAAAATGCGAAATCGGACGCCGCCAGGGCGAGAAAGCACCCGCCGACGCGGAAAACATGGTGAAATATTCGCGCTAGGGCAACTCGGCCACCAGAACTGCCGAGGGGGCGCAAGGTGGTAGAAAATTTGATTCCGCGTACAGGCGTCTGGATAGCTCAGGGGGTGAGGGGTATAAAGTCGCGGCCGTGGCCGTAACATCTCAGTGCTTTCCGTGCCTTCCGGGGTTAAACGGGTCTGTGTGGTCCTGTCCTGGCGGTCTATAGGCTCCATGGCTTTCGCATGGGGTAGCTTAGCATTTTGTCGGCTTCCTTGTCGTTGACGAACTGCTCGGTCTTTGGGTTCCATTGCAGTTTTCGCCCGAGTTTGAGGCATATCCCTCCGAGCAGGCAAACGCTGGTGGAGCGGTGCGCCACCTCGATCGGCGTGATGGTTTTGGTGTTTCCGGCGCGGATGCAATCGGCAAAGTTCCTCTCGTGATTGTTGGATACATACATTTTGATATCGCCGTCCTTGTGCTTCTCGCGGAGCAACTCCCGGTTGCTGGCGGCCATATTACCGCGACAAAATAACCAGTCCTTACCGTTTTCGGCATGGAACTTCACACCGTGTCGGTTCTTGGAGGTGTCGGTCATGATAATCTGCCTGCCGTCGGCGTAAGTGAAGGTCAGTTCATAACCCAACACGGTGTTGAACAGTCCGGATTTGGGGAACGTTCCCCGCCCCTCGATGGAGACCGGACCGGTGCGTTCGAGACCCAAACCCCAGTGCGCCAAGTCAATGTCGTGGACGCCGTATCCGGCAATCCATCCGGCAAGTGAGAATCGGTCGACGAAGTACCATCCTCGCAGCCCCTTGCCCGGGATCCCACCGGTGATGACCGGTCGATAGTCTATCATAGGCGCCGGACCCACCCACATGTCCCAGTCCAGGGATGACGGTGCGGTTTTGGGCGCATGGTTTCCGGTGGCCAGACCGGGAGGCGATCCGATGGTGACCTTCGTGACCTTACCGATATAACCGTTGCGGACCAGCCCGCAGACCCGCCGGCTACCAATGGCCGAGCGGAGTTGCGTACCGTGCTGGAACACCACGCCGGACTTCTCGATCGCCTTGGCCAGGGCGCGGCCTTCGGCGATCGTGTTGCTCAGTGGCTTTTCGCAGTAGACGTGTTTGCCCGCCTCTGCGGCCGCCTTGGCGCACAGCACGTGCCAGTGATCGGGTGTACCGACCAGCACGGCTTGGACGTCCTTCAACTCGAGCAGCTTGCGAAAGTCGCTGAAGCAGCGATTGGCGGGTACTTTGAATGCTTTTGCGTATCGGGCCCAGTTGGGTGTGTTCGGATCGGCCAGGGCTACGATATCACATTGACCGGCGTTTTTCAGGTTGTGGGCTCCGCCCCATGCCTTCCCGCCCGTACCGATAACGCCGAGGCGAATACGTTTGGACGGTGCGGACTTACCGAACACCGTCGAGGGTAGAATCGCCGGTATCGCAACGGCGGCGCCAAGCTTCAGGGTGTCTCGTCGCGTCAAAGAAGAGTTCATCAAATAGCTCCTGTGGTCTCGTGTTACTTATAGAAGATCATTTCTTTCATTCACTGAGAGGAAATTTGATTCCGCGCCTGCGTGCGCCGGTGGCCTCGGGGATTAGGGGGTTAACTTTTTCAGCAGGATGTCCTTGAACTGGACCTTCATCGGTGGGCCCGGGTGGACTTGCAAAGCGATGATACCGTCGCGGGCGGATTTGCCCTTTTCGTTGTCGACAGCTTCGCACATCACGACGCCGTTGATCATCAGCGTCAGTTTCGGACCCTTGGCGATAATACGGTACTCGTTCCAGTCGTTGATCTTGACGTGCTTGAGCAGTTTTGCCGCATCGCCGATCCGCGTGACCGTCTTCTTGCCCTTTTCGTCGATGACTGTCCGCGTGCCGCGCCCCGCCACCTTGCCCCGGGCGTGAGCAAACACGCAGCCGGTCCACGTTCCCGCGGCGTCCATGTCGGCCTGGTAGCCGAACGTGTCCCAGTCCGGCCGGCGCTGGCTGCGGAACTGGATTCCCGAGTTGCCGCCGACCAGCTTGTACTTCAACCGCAACTCGAAGTTGCCCGGCTTGCCGCCCTTCCAGATCAGGTAGTTGCACTTCTTGCAGGGCTTTTCGGGCGTGGTCTGCGAGGTGATCGCGCCGTCCTCGACGTACCACCAGTTGGGCTTGGCGTCCCAACCGGTGAGGTCCTTACCGTTGAAGAGCGAGACGAATCCGGTCCTGTCGTCGTCCGCCGGGGTCGCCTTGTCGGCCTTCGCCGGCCGCACCAGGAATTTCCCAAACAGATCCATCGAAACAAGCTGGTTGTTCTTATCGAAACGATAGCTTGCGATGCTCTCCTTCGCCCCTCGGCGGAACAGCTTGATGTCGTACTGCCCGGTCTTGTCGGGCTTGCCCCTCACCAGGCGATTGGACGCTTTGAAGTTGATAAGCTCCCCGCCGCCGATATCGTCGGGGAACTCGATGAATACAACATCTTCCATTTCGCCTTCTGCCGGTAGAATCCGAGGCCCTATCGCCGGAATCGCAGATTGAAAAACGAGCGTCCCCGGCGAGACCGGTTGGCCCCTTTTTGCATATTTCTTCGCGGGATTAAGCTCCTGACCAGTTCTCTGGTCCAGATGACCGGTGCTTTCGTAATCGACAATTTTCCCCGATGGCGAAAACTTGACAGTTCCCGTCATGCAAATCTTCCCGCCCAACTTGGTTTTTGCGCTCCCTTCCAGGGGGCTTGCGCCGTCCTTGTCGGCGTAGATGACGGTGGATTCAAACGCAATTGACTTCCCCCGCAAAGCCAATGTCATGGTTTCGCTGATCTCTATCCGCCCGGCGCCCTTAGGGCTGACCGCCCTGATACTGTAGGCCCCGAGCTTCTCTTGGCCTTTCTGTGAAAAGATGTCGAACTTCCTGTCGCATATTACGCCGTCATTCTGCGGCTTCTTGACTTCGGCGACAAGAGGATGAACGAAGCTGACGCCGACCAGAACTGAGAGCACAATAATAATTGATTTTCGCACGAGTATTTCCTTATACCGACATTGCCTGTGTGACCTTTCTCCCCGCAATCATCGCGGGGCTTTCAAAGTGATTGTATCCGATGCGGCGCGTTGGGCAAACTGAATTCGTGCGAGCACGACCGCCGGCTACGGTGACTTCGCCCCAGCGCCTTTGACGCGCATCTTGACGGTGCATACTGCCCCTGCACCGGTTATTACGAGCGTTTTCATGTCCGCCCCGCCGAAACATACGTTCGTCGGACGCATGGGAGTATCGATCCGCTCGATTTCCTTGCCGGCCGCACTGTATACGATTACTACCCTCTCGGTCAGGTAGACATTGCCCTCGTTGTCAACGGTCATACCGTCGCATGCCACCCGGGCGAAAAGTTTTTTCTCGGAGAGAAACACAATCTTTGGTTCTCGGACTTCGTACCTGATATTCGCCTTGCCAACCCCGCCGTCTCGACACGCCGCGACTGCACTTGCGACATTTCCGTGCAGCGCATTGGTGGCGCCGCGAACCATGACAAACTGGTCGGCGTGTTTTTTCACAGCGTCTTTGATGATCTTGCGCAATTGCTTCAAGTTGACGGGACGACCGGAAACCACATATGGCGGATCCTCCTTGGGGCGGTCTTCGCGTCGAACATTGACTACTATGGCATCGCTGGTCAGCGATAACTTCCGATCGATGCGGGGAAGACCTATTTCGTGGCTTTTGTAGCGGTACACCTTGCCCGCCCCGTGATCGGCCACGTAGAGGACCTTCCCATCAGGCGTTCCGACGATCCCGTTGGGCCTTTTCATGTCGTCAATCACGCGAGTGACTTTTTTGCAATCGGGCGAAAGGTAGTAAACGTGCTCGCCGCCCTGAGTGACCTTGAATCTCCCGTAGACCGGATCGGTGAAGTAGACCCCTCCGGCCGGGTCGACCCACAGGTCGTTGGGCTTGTTGAACCGCTTACCGCCGTACTTGCCAGCCAGCACGGTGACCTTGCCCTTGGGCGTAGCCGAAGTCACCCGCCCGCGATTACCCTCGCACGCCAGGAGATTCCCCTTCCTGTCAAAGAACAGCCCGTTAGCCCCTCCGCTGTCCTCACGCCACACCGACAGCTTCCCGTCGACAGACAATTTGTAGATCAGGTTCTTGGGGATATCGGTAAAGAAAACATTCCCCTTTGCATCGACAGCCGGGCCTTCAGTAAACCTGTACTTACCCGGAAGCTTAACCACCTTCGCCCCCGAAGCCACAACCGACTTGCCCGCAGGCTTAGACTCCGCCGCCCCGCACCAACACACGCCCAACAAAACCAACCCGGTGACGATACTCACTATTAGATTTCGCATAGTTCAATCCTTCAGTATCTTTTTGATCCATTTCAGAAGAGCGTCGGCGTAGTCTTCCGTTGAGTTTCTTATCGTCGGCTTTCCGTCTCTGACGCCCGGTCCGTGGCGCCCCGCGGACATCAGGATGAACTTGCTGGGGACGCCGTTTTTCTTGCAGGCCTCGTGGTAGCGTTGAGAATTGATGAACTTCACCACCCTGTCGGTCTTGGCGTGCGCCAGGAACGCAGGTGGCGTGTTCTTGTCGATCTGCTCATCATTCGACAGCTTGACCACCAACTCGTCAGAAGGTCTTCCGCCCAGCAGGTTCCGCCTGCTGCCGCCGTGGGTGATCCCGTTGCGCATCGATATCACCGGGTAGATCAAGCAACTGAAGTCCGCCCGCGCGCTGATCTTGTCGATCGCATCGATAGGTTTGCGGCCGAATGTGTTTCTGTAATGAACGCTGAGCGTGGAAGTTACGTGCCCGCCAGCGGAGAAACCCATAATACCGATCCGGTCGGTCTTGACGCCGAACTCCTTGGCGCGGTGTCGCACGAGTCGAATCGCCCTCTGCACGTCCCAGAACGGGACCGGATGCCTGTACGGGCTGCAGCGGTAGGAGACCATGAACACCGCGATACCGTTTGCATTGAGCCATTTGGCCATCGGGACGCCCTCGGATCCGATGCAGACAGCGCCATATCCTCCGCCGCAATATATCACTATTCCGGTTCCGGTTCGTTTTGCTTTGGGCGGCAGATAGACGTCGCACGCCGGAACTCTTATGCCCCCGCGATTTCCACCCGGTATCTTGTAGGTCCCATCTTTTATCGCCTTGGCGGTAGCGGCTGCTTTCGCCTCATCGCCATCGCGGGCTCCGGGCGGAGTTGCGGGCCAGAGCAGGAACGTCTCCGAAGCCCCGAACGCCGCCGGCTTGGCGGGCACCGCGGCGGCCGCCCCGCCGTTGACGTTCAGGTTGAAAACCGATGCGGGAGCCTGTTTGCCCTTCATCCATGGCCGTTGGTAATGCAGCGTCATCGAGAACTTGCTGGTCTTGACGACGGTCATAGACAGCGAGTAGTGCCCGCCAACGCCGACCATACCGCGTTTGTGGGGACTGGTCTTGTACGACAGCTTTCCGAACTTCACCGAATTGCCCGTGGTCTTGGCGATCGACCAGGAGTATCCGGTCGTCGGATTGCCCGCCAGCGTCAGGCTAATCTTGTCGCCGACGGCGGCTTTGATATTCTTACCTGTGTCGGCTGCGGTCAGTTTGATCGTCTTGGCGGTAACTGTTGCGGATACTGCACAGAGGACCAGGCAGCACGCGACGATTCGACAGGCAGCGTTTTTGTGCATCGTAGTTTTCCTTTTCTTACTTTGCGGCCTGGAGCATTGCTTTGATGTTATCAAGGTCGCGCTGGTCGGCTTCTAGGCGCATCTTGATGCGTTCTCGGCCCTTCTTTATTTCGCCCTCGTTCCAGGCGTTTGCTTCCATGGAGTCGCCGCAGAACGGGATCGCCAGGTCGATCCAGGCGCAGAGTTTGTCCATCTCTTCGCGGGAGAGCTTCACCTTCTCGTGTCCCTTCTCGATCATGCTGATCAGCTTGCTCCGCGTCGAACCGCCGTGCCGGGGCGGTATCATCGTGGGCACCGACGAGTTGCTGATCCAGTTGACGATCTCGTTGGACTGGGCCTTATTGAAGTTGCCTGGTCCGCGGGCCGTCGTCTTGGTCAGCGTCAGATAGGAGCGATACCATTTGCGTTTTGCGCCTTTATCGACCACCTCTTCGCTGGTCAGAACGTAGTTCTTGCCCTTGCCTTTAGCGTCGGGCTTGTGACATTTAACGCAATGCTTGTCGAGAATCGGCTGGACTTCTTTGGGGAAGCTGAAACCGCGCGGCGTGCCGTAGAACGGTTTTAGTTTTTCCGGTCCGGCCTTCATCGCCAGTGCGACTTTGGCCATCGCTTTGGGCGTATCGTTCTTGTTTTCGTGGCATCCTACGCAGGAAAAACTCTCGCCGGGCATGAGTGTGGCCCACGAGCGCATCGTCTGGATAACCTGGTTCTTTTCGTTGAGTGCCTGGAAATAAACCGGCGTTCTGGCCGGCGCTTCGAACATGGCTGACCCGTCTTGATGCACAGTCGCATCGCCGAGTATCACTTTGACGTCCCACGATCCGGTACCCACGGAAATCGGCGTTATGACCGAGGCCCCGCCGCCCTTTCCGCTGCTGGAATTCCGCCCGATGTTCATCTCCCGGAACCGCAATTCGACAACGCGGAGCTTCTTAATCGTCCCGCGAGCGATGCCCTTGAGCCCCGGGCCGAGATAGATATCCTGCAGATAGAACCGCCCGGTATCCTTGCGGTAATCAACGCTCGACGGGCGAACGTGCGGGACCTTGCGGGCAATTACCGGTAGCGGTTGGCAGGACGATATGCGCGAATCTGCCGCCAGCAACTCCCTCTTGCCGTCATACGTCATGAAGTATAAATGGAATCGCATATGGGCCTTGTTGTTAAAGCCCCGCCTACCGCGCACGCGCAGGTTATAGGCTATCGGATCGTAGCTGACCAGCAGCGTCGAATCGTCCAGCGGATAGGGATACTGGTACATATCGCCGGTCTGGGCGTATGCGTCGGCCCGGCGATAGGTCGGCTTCTCGCCGGAGGGCAGTTCGATAACGCCGTCTGTGCCCTGGCGGCCTTTGGAGTTGTCGATCACGCCGAGCTTTCCGCATTGCGGATTGTGATGCCCGCCGAGGGCAACCATGACTCTTGAGGTTCCGGGTATTCCGCGCGGGTGGAAGAAGGTCGTCGGCTCGAACGTGTTGTTTCCGTAGTATTCGGTCTGGGCGGTCCCGTCGGGGTTCATCTGCATCAGGCATTGGGTGTAGATCTGAGAGCGATCGTTGTAGTCCCATCGCATGTAGACCACGCGCCCATCGTCCATTACCGACGGACTCAGCGCGTGGACCTGGTCGAACCCCACACGCCGGGCGAACTTACCATCCTTGTCGCAAACGTAAAGGTTCGCAACATCCGGACCGGCGCAGTCGACCGACTGGATCACCCGCGTCGAATTGAACAGTATGTTCCCGTCGGGCAGATATACCGGATCGTAGCTGGCTCCGTAGTCCTTGCCGCCGCCGGTGATCAGGCGGGTCTTGCCCGTGTCCATATCCATCTCGTATATCTTGTAGTTCCTGTCGGATTTATCCTTCCGCCAGGCAAAGAGTAAGCTCCTGGCGTCGTACGACAGCTCCGGGTCGCGTATGATCCCGCCGGTATCGGTCTTGATCAGTGCGACGGTCTCGGCGAATTTTCCATCCGCCGACGCTTCTCTGGACAGGTCGAGCTTGAACAGGCCGCCGAATCTGTTGCCCGCCCAACTCGTATAATCGGTGTAGGCGAAAAAACCGCCGCCCATGTTGTGATGTCTGGCGAAGATTATCTGTTTGGTTCTGCCCAGCAGCGGAGCGAGTCGTTTGCGCCTGCGAACACGACAGGCCCTGGCGTACAGTTCCAACCATCTCCCGTCATCCGCCCCGGCGATCTTGATCAGGGCAGCGAGTTCCTTGCGAAGCTTCACCGTTTCAGAGCCGCATTCCGGAAGCACTTTTTCGATGAGCCCGCGCTCCAGCCCAGCGTCGCGATCCCTCTTCAGGAAACCGCTCATGTCGCCCTTACCGTCGACATAGCCCAACATCCACTTGTCCATCTTGCCAGGCGAGTCCTGCATCAGCCAGTCAGTCTGACGCGGAAAGTCGCGCCAGAACTCGACGGCCACCGCAGACGCCAGATCAACATCCAATTTCAAGTCCGACGACCCGATCGCCTTGCGAACGGCAAGCATCGTCTCAGACCAGGTCGCCTTGCGAACGTACTTGGTGTCGGCGACCTTGCTCGGCGTCCAGGTCGGCAGGACCCTTCGCCGCACTTTGGTAGCTCGTAACTTGGTGGTAAGCCCCACGTCAATAAACTGCCCGCCGGCAGTCTGGTGACAGTGTACGGCGATAACGTTCTTGCCCGGTTTGATCGCGGAGCGGGCCTTGGGGCTGATGGCGAACAGCTTGAATGCCCCGATATGCCCGGTGTCCTGAGCAGCCAACACGCCGTTGATGTAGACCTGGAAGTCCTCATCATGACAAACGTCCAGCGACAACTTTTTCAGGTCGACGCCCTTTGGTGGAGTGTAGATCGTGCGCATCCAGATGTCCGGAGTATTCCAGAGCGTAGCCACCCGCCCGCCGGGCGTTCCGACCTTACCGAACCCGCCCTTACCGCTCTTCCACGGACAGTTCTTGTTTTCCTCGAATCCGGGCAGATTCCATCCGGCTCCCGGATTGACAGTCGTATATTTCCACACGCTCTCGACGGTCACCGCATAGGACGCCGAACAAGACCACAAAACCATCGCCACAATTGCCAAACAGATCGTCTTTCGCATACCAGTTCTTCCTGAGTGTGAGTGTCGCAATGTAAAACCGCTCCAGCCAGCCAAACGCAGCGGTAGGGTAAGTTCTTTCAAGTACAAACTAAATGCTCGCCCGCCATTGTCAAGTACGGTGTGGAATTCAGGTCAATCGCATCGCCCTGTACCAGCTCTGTGTTCTATGGTAAACTTTTGGGCCG
>CAZSLS010000243.1:0-9187 GCA_964607575.1 uncultured Planctomycetaceae bacterium
GCTCAAATAGCCCTGACTGTCAGGATCGAACCAGTTATGGGATGACTGTGATTTCCGATATATAAATAGAATGTCGCTTTATGGTTGAACCGTCGGTATTGGAAACCTAAAATGAAGGTATGGGGACAGGGTTTTTCCAACGAATCCTGCCCCGCAATATCTACGTTTGGCAGGTTACAATGTCTGGAATCTCTGGAAAGATTGTTTTGGGGGTCGCGGCGGCTGTGATCCTTTTGACCCTTGCCATCGTATTTCTAACCGGCGGTTCGCCCGACGTATCGAGCGGGGACCCCTCACAACGTATCGCGGCGATTCATGAGATCGCCGTCAATCGCCCCTCCGATGCGGGCGATACGCTCGCCAAAGCCGCCGCTTCTGATCCGTCGGCGAAGGTTCGTCGCGAGGCGATGGCCGGTGTGTCGCACTTCCTGAAAGCCGGGCACATCAAGGTCCTCCGAAAGAGCACTAAAGACTCGGACCCCGGCGTCCGGGCAATAGTAGGCGACACGCTGGGCGCGTACGCCGAGAAATACCCCGACAAGGACAAGGCAGTGACCGCCGATCTGATCGCAATGGTCGCCGAAGATCCCGTGGAAACTGTTCGCCAGGGCGCCCTTCGCGGTCTGGCGAGATGCGACGATCCCAAATCGATCGTCACGCTTCTGGACCGTGCCGAACACGGCGCCGGCAGAGAGACCAAACTGGTCGCTATGAAAGCCCTCTTGCGGAAGCTTGGGGTCAGGCTGTCCAGGGACCGCGATCCCAAGGATGACCGCGGTTGGCGCGACCTGATCCAACGCTGGAAGCAGAGCCGGCGCATACAAAAGGCCTACGCCGCCGCCGGTGAGCGGTTGGTCCAGCGGCCTCAGGATATCCTGGGCAAAGACTGGCACCCGGAGCGTAGAGGCAGACAGTAGAGTCGTTCGAGGAACAGTTCATGAAACGCGGAGCATTTACATTGATCGAATTGCTTGTGATTATCGCGCTGATCGCCATCCTTGTGATCATGCTGATCCCCTCATTCTATACCGCCAGGTCAATGGTCCGCGATACGCAGTGCCGCAATAACCTCAAGAAGCTCTGGGACGGTTTTGTCCTGGCCAGCGACGCCAAGGCGTCCGGCGATAATACGCTCGCCGTCCGGGTTCCGTATCATGCGGGTTTATATCCAACGGGCATGATCTGGCCGAGCGTTCCCAACAACATCCTGGAGGATATTCAGTTATTCCAATGCCCCGAGGATGAAGTCAAGCAAGCTTCGGTGTCAGGGTCGCTGTCGACTGTCGAGTACGAAAGCCCGTTCGGGCGATATCCGCTGGATACGATCGGAGAGGGCAATTGCTACAAGTCCCGGCGAGGTCGCGATTCGAAAGGGGCTTACACCGAGTACATCATGCAGGACGATGAGGGTACCGGCGGGCAGTACGCGAAGATGAGTTTCACCGGGTGGATTGATACCGACGGTGGATGCCGAATCTATGATTCGGGCATGATCCATATTTGGGAGAACATACAGGTTGAGAGCGAGGGCTCGGTTCCGGATTGGTCGCAGGCCAGTGGTATCGGATATCCTACCGGTATCAACACGTGCGGTAATATGAACAACATCAGGTACAACGGCGAGCCATCTCTTACTGGAAACGGGAAGATGCAGGATGCTCGCGGTCAGTCGTTCATCCTCGCCGACTGGGGTGAGAGGTTGACCAATTACGGTATCAACACCTACGCGTACAGATATCAGACCGGCGGGGGTTGCATAGTGCTGGTGGACTACCAGGAGTCGATGGTCAATGTCGACACTCCGCAGGTAGCAGAGGGTCTGCTGCTGGAAAGCGCACGGCATTTTGAAAGGGTCAACTACCTGGTGTCTGACGGATCGGTGAAGACCGCCTCTCCATTTGAAATCAGCCCGCAGATACACCCCAGGGCATGGCGCCCCTGATAGCTTATGGCTATCTTTCTATTTCTTTGGCGCGGGTTTCCTGGCGAGAGCTTCACGCTGTGGGGGTGTCAAAACGAGTACGTCGATTGCCCATCGCAGCTTCTTATTGATCGCGTTTAATATCTTCCTGGGCTTGGATTCGCTCTCGTCGATTTCGCCAATCTCTTTTGCTGCCGCGGCGCATGCGATCTTGACCTTGCCCAGTTGCTCTTCGGTAAGTTCGGCTTTGCGGTAGCGAGCGACGGTGGACTTGTAGAGCTGGCAGGCATCCCAGGCGGTCTTCTGCTCGGGCGTCAGCAATGCCAGGACGGCAGCGGTTGTCTGGGCGCCTGCCTCCCTGCGAGCGGTCTTCAACTCCCGGAGTTTGGCGGATGCAGTTTTCCTGGCCTCGGCGTCCTGTTTTCCACGGGCGTCTTTGGCGGCGGCTTCGGCGGACTGGACTTTCTCCGCGTTGGTCTTATCCCAGGTGGCCAGTACCGCGTCGCGGGCTTTGATCTTCTCCTTGACGGCGGTCTGCTGCTTGTCGGTGAGTTTGCATGCGCCGATGATTTGGTCCAGAAGGCTCTCTTGGGGTTTCCTTCCCCTGCGTCGCCGGTTGTTTTCATCCTTGGCGCCCAGTGCCCCGCCGACCAGCCCCGTCAGAACTACCGCAAATACGAGTATTCTCATAGTTTTCATGGCGTTGCGCTCCGGCGGCCTGTTTGTGTGTGTTTGGCAGGGCGTTTTCGTTCCGGCCGCACAGGTTCGAAGACGCCGCCACATTCGAATGATGAATATACGAAATCCTGTCCATAGAGCAAGGCCTGAGGCGCACTTCTGTCGTTATCTAAGGAAAGTATGGTTCCGAATAGTCCGATAAATTCGTTGGGTATGGGAGGAATGTGCGTGTTGGTGACGAGGTGATGGCGGAGCTGTCTGCTTACAACATCGTCGCTTGGCGCGTTTATGCGAGAAGGAGTATTCACCGTGGGTGACGTAGCGAAAAACCGCGCAGCATGCACAAATGAGGACGGGCCTTGGGATCTGCCCAGACGCATGTCGAAGATAAGGAAGTCCGGCGGTGTTCGCGTACGCGTATTGATACCTGTATTTGTAGCGTTTGTCGTTGTACTCGGCGGTTTCGGGTGGGTGTCGTATGCGAACCACAAGCGGAAGCAGGACGAAAGGTGCGAAATACTTCGTAACGCTGTCTCCGCCGGATTCCAGGCCGAACTGCACCGAGAGGCCGGTACAATAATCGCCGCACTGGAGGCCGTTGCCTGGAACACCGACTTACGGGCCGAAATGCTGAAAGGCGATACAGAGGCCTTATACGAGCGGGCCAAACCGCTGTTGGATCAGATACAGCGGCAGAACAGGATCACGCATTTCTACTTTCTCAGTCCCGAGCGAGTCTGTCTGCTTCGCGTTCACCAGCCCAATCGCAGCAGCGACAAGATAGACCGATTCACCGCCAAGGAAGCCGAAAGGACGGGCAAGATCACCCATGGTATCGAACTCGGACCGTTGGGCACGTTCACCCTCCGCGCAGTGCGACCGTGGTACGACAACGGGCGACTCATCGGTTACATTGAAATGGGCGAAGAGATCGAGCACGTTAGCGACCATCTCGGTGAAGCGTTTGATGTCGACTTCTGCATTCTGATCAAGAAACAGTTGCTCGATAAGTCCACGTGGACCGAGGGGATGATGATGCTGGGGCGCGATGCGGATTGGCATAAGTTGCCCTCTGAAGTAGTAGTAAGTCATACGCTCCCAGGGGCGCCCAATGCTTTGAGTAAGTCTGTGATTTCCGGGGAGTGCGATGGCGAATCGTTTGAATTCGAGACAAACATCTCCGGGCGAGACTACGCGCTCTGTTCCATCGAATTGCTGGACGCCGCCGGGCAGAATGTTGGCGATATGGTACTCCTGCGAGACCTGACTACCGAAGAGGCGGCTTTTTTCCAGACGATGCTTGTTAGTGTGGAGGTCTGCCTGGTAGTAGGCGTGATACTGTTCGGGGCGTTCTACTTCTACCTCGGACGCGTCGATACAGTGTTGACTCAGCACACCGAACGGTTGTCTACCGCAAATACCGACCTGGAAGTCGAAGTTTCCAACCGCGCGGAGGCCGAGCGGGAATTGCAGGCCGTTCGCGACCATCTCCGCGCGATATTGGAAGCTATTCCCGATCCGTTCATGGTCATTGACCTGGATCATCGGATCGTGATGGCCAACAAGACAGCGCGGAAACTGGCCGGTGGGAAAGATCCGGTGGTTGCGGACCTGCGATGTTATCAGGTGTCTCATCACAGCGAGACGCCGTGTACCGGGCTGGACGATCCCTGCCCACTGCAGCAGGTTGTGGCGACCGGGGCGCCGACGACGGTTACACACACGCACTACGATGCCGCTGGCAATGCAACTAGGGTCGAAGTCAGTGGCGCGCCGATCTTCGACGAAGCGGGCGAAGTGATTCAGGTTATCGAGGTCTGTCGTGATATTACCGAGCGAGAGCGGGCAGAGGCGAAGTTGCAGGCGACGGTGACCGATCTCGAGCGGTTCAACCGCCTGGCCGTGGGGCGGGAAGAACGGATGATTGAACTGAAGTGTGAGGTAAACGAGATGGCCCGCAAGGCCTGTATCGCCCCTCCATACGATGCGGCTGTACTCCGTGGACCGGGAAGTGAAGAAGCGGGCAGAGAACCGACCTCCGTGTCGGCTGAAGGAGATATGGAATGAACGGGCGAATACGAAAGTGGGCTACCCTGACGGCGGTCCTTGTGGTGACGGTTGTTTTGCTGTGGTTGGCCCAACCGCTCGCTCAGGTGCCCCAGAGGGCTGTTGGGCGCTCTGCATCTGATTTGACCAGACCAGTGATGGGTACCGAGTCGGGATACGCCATATCACCCGTCGCTCCCGGTGATTTTCGGGACCTCGTGTCGGCGAAACGCTCGCCGGTAGATTTGAAGCTCTCTTGCCCTGCCGTCGACGAAGCGCCCGTGATCGACGGAGTTGCCGATGAAGCTGCATGGGCGAGGGCGAAGAAAATCACCACGCTTGATTTCTCCTCGCAGCGGACGGTCACCATCTGCACCGTGCATACGAGCGAGACAATATTTTTCCTGGTGACATTCCCCGACGTTTCGCCCTCGACGACGCACAAGAGCTTCGGTTGGGACCAGCAGGCGGGGATATACAAACCGTCCAACGACCGAGAGGACATGTTTGTCTTCAAATGGAGCATGCAGGGTCTCGGTACGGACCTTTCGCTGAGAGGTCTCCGACCGCACCGGGCCGACGTATGGTTCTGGAAGGCTTGCCGGACCAATCCCGTTGGTTACGCTGACGATAAATGGCAGTCCTATTCGCCCCGGAAGGAAGGCGACGATAGCAAAGAGGTCATGCTCTCTTCCGGGCCTGGGTCGATGTATCTGCTTCGCAGCGGAGACAGTGGTCAATCGGCCTACAAAGAGAAGATTGCCATCGATTATCAAGGTTCTTTTGCCCCCCGTTTTGCCAATCGTCAACCAAGCGGCAGCCGCGCAGACGTTTCGGCCAGAGGGTGCTGGCGCCAAGGGACCTGGACTGTCGAGTTTGCCCGGAAACTGGATACCGGACACGACGATGACGTGATCTTCACCGTTGGCGGTAAATATTCCTTCATCGTCAGTTGCTACGAGATATCCGGCGATATCGTTCACGCCGAATGGTCCCAACCACTGTACAGGACCGGAGACGGATTCGATCGTATTGTCCTTGAGATCACCCGATAAACGCGAGAAACAGAGATGGCTTTGTCATACAGACGCGCGAGACAACTGGGGGTGGGACTGCTGCTGGGGATCATTCTCCTGTCCTCGGGCGGTTCGGTTGTGGTCCTGCGCAGAATGGCTGGCGGGCTGAGGCGGTACAGCCAGGAGTTGGATTTCAAGCAGGACTGTTTCTCGGATATTGCCTTTCGTTTGCGCTCTTTCGAGGCTGATTTCCAGCGTCACCGTTTCGACAAGGACTTCGACCAAGCGGCAATTGATCGAAAGTATTTTCCCGCTATCCGGGGGCTCCTGGATGAACTGCAGACTCTACCGTTGTCGCAGAATGACAATGAGTCACTCAAGAAACTCCGTCGCGAAGAAAGGCAAATCCGCACGCTTCTATATGCCTTTGCCGCGTCAATCGACTACATCAAAGACGACAACGGGCAAGCGATTCAGAGCCAGATCGACCAAGCTATCGCAGCTTCCATAGATCGCAGTGTGCAGTGCAGTCACGACAGCCGCGCCGCAGCCGAAGCCGCCGGAGAGGAGATGATCGCCACGGCGACCAGGACTTCCTGGATGCTTATCGTCGGCGCCATTGTCACTATCGTAGCCAGCATCGTTATTTCGGTAGTGCTGACCCGAACGCTTGCTCGGGGCGTTGTCACCATCAGGAAGGCGACCGATGAACTGGCCGGAGGAAACCTCAGCTACCGGATCAACAGTCCCTTCAGCGACGAAGTTGGGATGGTATGTCGGGGCATAGATCGGATGGCTGAGCACCTCGAGCAGGCCGAGTACCAGGCCGCCCTTACCGCCGAGAAACGCCAGCGAACCAATGATGAACTGGCCCGTCGGGCGAAAGAACTGGAAGCGGCCCGTCAAGCAACCCTGAACCTCGCCGATGACCTGGAGATGTCGAAAGCCGCCGCCGAAGCCGCTAACGAGGCAAAAAGCGAGTTCCTGGCGAATATGAGCCACGAGATACGTACGCCCATGAACGGGATCATCGGAATGTCCGGGCTCCTGCTCGAGACCGAGTTGAACGACGAACAGCAGAAGTTCGCCCGGATCGTCAGTACCTGTGGAGATCAGTTGCTGTCGCTGATAAACGACATCCTCGATTTCTCAAAGATCGAGGCGGGCAAGCTGGAACTGGAGACGCTGGATTTCGATCTTCCCGCAGCGATGGAAGAGGCCTCAGAGATCGTGTCCGCCCGGGCCGACAGCAAGAAACTCAATTTCTCCTGCGTCGTCGATCCGGACGTTCCGTCCCTGTTGCGCGGTGATCCAGGAAGATTGCGGCAGGTGCTGATCAATCTCACCAACAATGCTATTAAATTTACCGAACAGGGCGAGGTGTCCGTCCGGGCGTCACTGGAGGCACAGAGCGAGGATCACGCGACAGTGCGATTCTCCGTCAGCGACACCGGTATCGGAATAGAAGCCGACCGGCTCGACAGGTTGTTCCGCTCTTTTTCCCAGGTCGACGCCTCAACAACGCGAAAGTACGGAGGAACGGGCCTGGGACTGGCGATCTGCAAGCGGCTGGTCGAACTGATGGGCGGGGAGATCGGACTCGAAAGCCAACCGAACCGGGGATCGACCTTCTGGTTCACCATCAACCTCGAGAAGCAGTCGTCCGGGCGGGCATCCAATTCTACCATCGCCCATACAGCAGAGACCGCATCGCCGGTCGGCGTCTCGACCGAGCGAATGCGACAACTGCGGGTTCTCATCGCCGAGGACAACTCCGTCAATAATATCCTGGCCCTGCGACTGGTGCAGGTTAAGCTCGGATGCCGCGCCGATGCCGTAACCAATGGCGCCGAGGCCCTGGAAGCTCTCGGGCGCATCGATTATGACGTGGTCTTCATGGACTGCCAGATGCCCGAGATGGACGGATACGAAGCCACCAGAGCAATTCGGGATCCGAACTCGTCCGTTCTCAATCACGGGGTTACGATTATTGCGATGACCGCTCACGCGATGAAGGGGGATCGCGCCGAATGCATCGCAGCCGGAATGGACGACTACATTACCAAGCCCGTTAACGCAAAATCTCTCGCCGACGCGATCGCGAGAAACCTGGTCGAGACACGAGAGATCAACGCATGAACGGCCCGTTTTTCGTCAGACCGCCGCGCCGTCGACCGGTATAGACGGCGGTTCGGGGCACTCGTTGATTTCAATAGTGACATGTGCGAACTTGCCGGTTTCGGAGATCAGTTCCTTATAGTAATCGGGGCTCATTGGGTAATGGGGGACAATAGAAACCATCAGTGCGACGTGATGCGGGCTGACACCCCAGGCGTGCAGGTCGAGCACCCGATTACCCCTGTCGGATTCAATGCGGGAGATGATTGCCTTCCAGGTCCCATGTGCTTGGCGATACTTGATAGACCGACGAAGGCGGCGGGTGGATTTCTTCGGGAGGCCCACATTTTCTGTGAGTCCGACGCCTAGAATGAAGGGACTAAAAAGCTCAAGCTATAAAGGGCAATTCAGTCAAAAACTTGTCGGCCGACCGATTATTTTTTACCGAATGCTCGGAGATCTGCGACAAGTCGTTGCGTCGCGATTCGCTCAGATCTGTGGAGGGGTTTTCACATTGAGAAAGCAGGTGAGGAAATGCTCAAGCTCGGATGCGATAATTCGGATCGATTGGTGGGGTTGTGGATGGTCGTGCTGGCTGCGGTAATGGTGTTCGGCGGGCTTTTCGGATCGCTCGCCCTTGCCGACATCCCGCAGATAAGGTTGCAGCCCATTTCGAGTAACGAACTGGTGGCGCCCATAGGGCTTGCCAATGCGGCCGACGGATCGGGGCGGTTGTTCACCATCGACCAGCGCGGCGCGATTCAGATACTGCAGGGCGGCTCGCTGCTTCCGGCTCCATTCCTGGATATTGGCGCCAAGCTCGTTCCGCAGCGGGCCGGTTTCGACGAGCGCGGGCTCCTCGGGCTGGCGTTTCATCCGCAGTACGGTACGATCGGCGCCGATGGGCAAGGCAAGTTCTACGTGTACTACAGCGCCCCGAGCCCCGATGCCCCCGGTACGACGAGCGACCCGGTCGACCATCACTCTGTTATCGCCGAGTACATGGTTACCAGCCACGGTTCGAACCTCGCCGATCCTAATTCCGAGCGGATCCTGATGACGTTCAACCAACCTCAGTTCAACCATGACGGCGGGCAGCTTGCCTTCGGGCCCGATGGGATGCTGTATATCAGCACCGGCGACGGCGGAAGCGGTGATGACAACAACGCCGGGCACACCGGCGGGAATGATACCAGACCGGCCGACGCATTCGGTAACGCTCAGGATCGCACGAATCTGCTGGGCAACGTTCTGCGGATTGACGTTGGCGGTTCCAACGCGGGGCAGTACGGGATTCCGGCCGACAACCCGTTTACCGGTGACGGCGGCGGTATTCGGGAGGAAATATACGCCTACGGGCTTCGCAATCCGTGGCGGTTCTCTTTCGACGACGGGCCGGGCGGGACCG
>CAZSLS010000244.1:0-9147 GCA_964607575.1 uncultured Planctomycetaceae bacterium
CGATGTTGCAGAACTTCTCGATTCCCTTGGAGACCCCGCGATAGATCATTATGAAATTAACAAGAAAACACACGCCCACGAACACCAGCATTCGCGATGCGTCTCCGACGAACACCGCTCCGTTGGCGCCTGCTCCGACCGACGCTTCAAAATGGGCTCCGATCTTTCCCGCGTCACTTCCGAATTCCGCGAACCCGCCGACCAGGAAATCCCATGCGTACGCCAAACACCACGCTTCGACGAACACGTAGTACATGTAAATCATCACGGGCATTAGCGTTCCCAGCAGACCGATGTAGGCTCCGGCCCGCCGTTTTGTAAGCGAGCGGAAGATGCCCGGAACGGAGTTATGTCCCAGTGATCCTCCGTATCGCCCCAGAGCCCATTCGGCCCAGGCAAGGGGCAGTCCGACTATCAGGAATGCGATCAGGTAGGGTATCAGGAACGCTCCGCCGCCGTACTGGGCGGCCTGGCCGGGGAATCGCAGGAAATTGCCCAGCCCAACTGCGCTTCCGGTTACCGCGAGAATTGCACCCACCCGCGTCCCCCATTTTTCACGCTTTCTGGCCATTAAACGATTCCTTTCGCTCGGTTGGAACTTGCACTGCCGGTGGGTATAATCTCCGAAACGCCGCTTTGCGACAAGGAGTTTTTTTCTCGCGGTCTTTCGACAATTGCAAGTTCGCACGAGGCGGGGCGTTTTGACTTTACGACACGCAAACAACAAACCAACGCACAACAATAAAGGAATCTGCGATGAGCAAGCTGAACAGACGCGACTTTCTCAAGGCTTTGGGTGTGGGGTCATTGGCACTTTCGGCGGGTGGGGCGACGTCTGCGGCTCCGGCTCCGAAATCCGCCAAGGGACGCCCGAACATCATACTCATTATGTCGGACGACATGGGTATTTCGGACATCGGCTGCTACGGCAGTGAGATCGATACGCCCGTTCTGGACAAACTTGCAGCCAACGGTTTGCGATTCACGCAATTCTACAACACCGCCCGGTGCTGCCCGACGCGCGCGTGTCTCATGACGGGTCTCTATCCGCATCAGGCCGGAGTCGGGCACATGATGGGCGATCGCGGAGTCGACGGGTATCGCGGCGATCTGAACAAGAACTGCATGACCATCGCCGAAGTCATGAAAACCGCCGGTTACTCCACATATATGGCCGGTAAGTGGCACGTCACGAAGGTGATTAATCCCAAGAGCGAAGACGACAAGCACAACTGGCCGCGCCAGAGAGGCTTCGACCGATTCTACGGTACGATCCACGGAGCGGGCAGCTTGTGGGACCCCAACACCCTGACTCGCGACAACAAGTACATCACCCCGGTCAACGACACCGAGTACAAGCCCAAAGATGAATGGTTCTATACCACCGCCATCAGCGACAACGTCGCCAGGTACATCAGCGAGCACAAGGGCGATAACCCGTTCTTCATCTACGTTGCCTACACCGCGGCGCATTGGCCGATGCATGCGCCCGAAAAGGACATCGCAAAGTACAAGGGCAAGTACGACGCCGGTTACACGCCCACTCGCAAGGCCCGCTACGCCAAGATGAAGAAGCTCGGCATTGTCGATGACAAAGCGAAACTCTCGCCCCAGGCGGGCAACTGGGACTCGGTCAAGAACAAACCGTGGGAAGCCCGTAACATGGAAGTGTACGCGGCCATGGTCGACAACATGGACCAGGGCATCGGGACCATCGTTGACGAACTCAAGAAGCAGGGCAAGCTGGATAATACGCTGATCCTGTTCTTCCAGGACAACGGCGGATGCGCCGAGGGCATGGGCAGGCGGGGCAAGGGCAAGCCCCGCGCCGACAAACCCACGAAACCGCCCATGGGTAAGGATGTGCTCCAGACGCGCATGATCCCGGCGCAGACGCGCGACGGTTATCCGATGCGGATGGGCGAGGGCGTGATGGCCGGGGCGGGAGACACCTATATTGGTTACGGGAAAGGCTGGGCCAACGTTTCCGACACGCCCTTCAGGGAATACAAGCACTGGGTCCACGAGGGCGGTATTGCAACCCCGCTTATCGTACACTGGCCGGCAAGCGTTAAAGATGCGGGCAAGCTGCGACACACCCCATCGCATCTGATCGATATCATGGCTACCTGCGTCGATGTCTCCGGAGCGACTTACCCCAAAACGTACAAGGGGCAGCCCATCAAGCCGATGGAAGGCCTGAGCCTCGCTCCGGTGTTCGACGGTAAACAGATCAAACGTGAAGCGATCTACTGGGAGCACGAGCGCAACTGTGCGATCCGAAAGGGCAAATGGAAACTGGTGGGCAAGGGCGTGCTGACTAATGAGGGGCCTAACGTAAGCAAGTGGGAACTGTACGATATAGACGCCGACCGTTCCGAATTGAACAACCTCGCGGCCGACAAGCCCGAGAAGGTCAAGGAGCTGTCGGACATGTTCACTGCGTACGCCAAGCGAGCCAACGTGATCCCGTTCAGCACGAAGCGGCCTGCAAAGAAGAAGCCCGTTAGGAAGAAGAAATAAGGCCGCACCAATGCGTTAAGTCATGTTGTGTGTTTCTGTCGACGCTCTTGGGTTCGACAGGATACGGATTTGATGCGCCCATGCCCACGCCGAAGGACCGACTAAATAAGGAGATCAGGACTCTTTGTTTGGGGCCGATCAGTTACGGTCGTGTCTTTTTGGCGGCGATGATTCCTGTCAGGCGTTTGATGAGTCTTGTCGCTATCTCGGGATTCTCGGCGATTACGTTTTTCTTCTCGCCGGGATCGGTTCTCAGGTTGTAAAGCTGGTGCGATCCGGAGTCTTTGGGCGCGGGCTTGCCCTTGCGTTTCCGGCGCCTTCTGTTCTTCAGGAGTTTCCAGTCGCCTACTCGCAGTGCGATGCCTCCGCCTTGTTCAACGATGTGATCCCTTCCCGCGGCGCCTTTCTCGCCCAGCAGTGCGTCGATAACGTTCATCGAATCGGGCAGGGCGTCTCCGGTTGGTTTTTGTCCCGCCAGTGCGGAAAAACTGTTGGCAAGGTCGATCGTGGAGACGAACTTCTCGCTGACGCCCGGTGCGATCTTACCGGGCCAGTAGGTGATAAACGGAGTTCGCGTTCCGCCTTCCCATGTGCTGTACTTTCCGCCCCTGCAAATACCGGCTGGTTTGTGATCTCCAAGTTTGGTCACCGCGCCGTCCTTGTATCCGTCGTCGAGGACAGGTCCGTTGTCCGAGCAGAAGACCACAAGCGTGTTCTTGTCGAGTTTCAATCGTTTAAGCGTTTTCATAAGTTCGCCGACGCACCAGTCGAGTTCCACGATCGCGTCGCCGCGGAAGCCCAGCGGCGTCTTGCCGTGGAAGCGTTCGTGCGGCATGCGGGGTACGTGTATGTCGTGCGACGAGAAGAACAGGAAGAACGGACCGTCTTTGTGCTTTTCGATCCACTTGACGGACTTGGCCACCCACTGGTCGCCCAGATCTTCGTCTCGCCATCGGGCCTTTGTCCCACCGGTGAAATATCCGATTCGCCCGATCCCGTTGTGGACCGTGTGATTGTGACCGCGACTCCAGTCCATCTTGAGTTTCTTGCGTTCGGTGACGCCCGTCGGATGATCGGGCGAGGGCTTTTTCCTGCCCACCCATAGCGGGTCTTTCGGGTCCAGGTTCTCGACTCTGTGATTTTCGACGTACACCGAAGGCACGCGATCGTTGGTGGTTGGAAGGAGGTAGCAGTAGTCGAAACCGATCTCCAGCGGTCCGGGCTTGAGCAGTCCGTTCCAGTCCGGCCCGGGCTTTGCGCCCAGTCCCAGATGCCACTTGCCCACCACGCCGGTGGCGTAACCGGCTCTCTTGAGCATCGAGCCGACGGTCTCTACGCCCGGTTTGATGATCGCCGTCGCGTTCGGCGGGGCGATTCCCGTTCCGCTCTGCCGGAACGCGTATTTCCCGGTGAGGAATGAGAAACGCGTCGGCGTACAGGTCGACGCCGAGCAGTAACCGTTGGTGAACTTCAACCCCCCGGTCGCCAGTGCGTCGATGTGGGGGGTCTTGAAAGCTTTGGCTCCGTAGCACGACAGGTCGCCATACCCCAGATCGTCGGCCATGATCACCAGTATGTTCGGATGCTTCTTTCCCGCCGATGCCGCGCCAAGGCGGGATGCAAGCATTGCCCCCGCGGCGGCGGCCGCACCGGCTCCGATAGTCTTCAAAAAACTTCGCCTGGTTGTTCCGATCATCGGCGCGTTCCTCTTCCTTACTTTCTCTTGGTAACGTGGAAGACACGCTCAATGATCTTGCATATCTCCGGGTCGTAGTCCTGCAGTTCGGCCCGCAGGAACGGGTAGAAGTCGTTAACTCCGAAGTACGCCTCGCAGTTTTCTGAGAAGTATTCGTGCATGCGAGTGGCGGCGTAGGCTTTTACGTATTTGCTCCGTCCGCGATTGGTGTGGAGCACCTTCTGGTACAGGCCCTTGTCGAGAGCGCTCTTGTAGGCCTTGGCGATGGCTTCCTTGTCTTCCTTGCCGACTTCGCGGTCGTGGTATCCGTGCGCCAGTTCGTGCATGAGCACCCACGGTCCGGTCGGGCGGGTGCGCCTGAGAACATTGATGTCGGTTATCTGGACGCTGTGAGTCATCTCGGCCGGACGGTTGTTTGCGACGACCCAGCCCCTGGACCAGTGGTATTCGGCCTTCCGTCTTCCCGGTGAGATCCATATCGGAATCTTGCGCAGTTTGACGACCGCTTTCTCAGGAATGAGCGTTTCGACGTGTCCGAGCTGGATGTCGACGTTCTTCATCGCGTTGGCGAGAACGGACTTGTCTCCGTTTACGTAGTCCTTGTGGACGTGGATTGACCATCCCCTGACTTTAGAAACTATGTAATCGTCGGCGGTGTGCTTGTCGGATGCGATCTTGTGCTTGTCGGCCAGACGAGTCCAGTAGTTGGCCCAGTATCTGTCGTAGTAGTCGTACGCGGCGACCTTGATATGCTCGGGTCTATCGACCTTCGGAGCCTTTAAAGGATCGTAACCCTTCAGATGCCCTTTGCCCGCTCTCAGTCGCGGAGAGACGAATCGCCATTTCGAATCGCCCAGTACGTCTTTGCACAGTTTGGCGCCGCCCTTGTCATATTCCTTTAGCTGTTTGCGGGTGTGGATGTGGTTGTGGTCGTGGTCCATTGTGCGGTTGGTGTCGTACCAGTTCTGAACGCATTCGGCGAAGTACTCCGAGCGGTTCTTGCCCGCGTAGCATTGCTTGGATCCGCCGAAAACGATTCGCACCTTGTCCGACGCGGTGACCTTGATCTTCGAGTTGGTCGGTTTACCGTTGACCAGAATATCGCCGCCGTCCAGGCACTTCTTGATCAGTTCAGGCGACTGTTTTGGGAACCATTTCACCAGGGCTTTCAGCAGGCTCACCGGCGTCTTGCTCTTGATTCGTCGGAAGCGCTGTGCGGCGTATCCGTCATTCCAGAGGCCCTTTTCCCTGGCTTGGTTGAACGCCTCGCTCTGGCGGTCCTTGAGGGCCTTGTCGAATCCGGCTCCGTGGATTACGTGGCCGAATTCGTGGATGAGGATGCTCTCTATCTGCATTCCGCCTTCGTATTCCAGCACGTCTTCTTCGGCGAACACTACGGTGGGGCGTCCGCCTTTCCATCCGAGGAACCCGCGAGACCGCCAGTTGTAGTAGTCCAGCTCCTTGCCCGTTTTGTTGCTTCGGTACTGGGGCAGATCGGACGTGAATTCCTTGTGCCCGATCAGAATGCAGAGCACCTTTCGATCGCGAATGCGCTGGGCGACTTTCTTGTCGATGCTCTTCATGATCATGTCGAACTGGTAAGCCGCCTCGCGGTGGGCGTAGTCCGACACGCCGTTGGACGTGGCGATGAGGATGTTCTGCACCATGGTGCATTTCTTGTAAAACTTCGTGTCGAGTTTGTACTCTTCGGCTTGGGCCTTGGTGGGCGGGGCGATCTTGTATTCGCCGACGGCTGGGATCGTCGAGATCGCCAGTATCGTCAATGTCGCGCAGACTGAACGGAAACTTCGCATTTTATGATCTCCAGATAGTGTTTTATCGTCGCGGGTTGCCCTTCCAGAGGCCCGCGATAAGTGCGTATCCTTCGGGATCCTGGTCCTTCAACTCGCAGCGGATGAACGGGTAGCGGTCGTTGACCAGGAAGTAGCTTTCCATTAGTTCGGCGAAGTAGCGTCTCTCGCTTTTAAGCGCCGGATGCGGGAGACGCTTTCCGTCGAATCTCAGCACGGATTTGTACTTTCCGCTTTTTTTGGCTTTGGCGTAAGTTTCGCGTGTTTTCTTCGCCAGTGTCGGATTTCGATCGTAATATGCTTTGGCGACCTGGCCGAGTACGTCGGACTGCTGGAGCATAGACCATTTCATCATACGCTCGGGGTCGCGGACCTCAACGCCTCGGAGCTTGTCGGGATTGGCGCCTTGTCTTTTCAGTTCAGCGGGGCTGTCGCAGTATCTCAGGTACGGCCCGGGCTTGGCGATTTCGAGCCAGATCGGCGTGGCGTGCAACTGTTTCTGGCCTTCCTCGGCGACGAAGTGATCGATAACGTGCAGTTTGTACGAAAGCAGTTTGACCATAGTGGTGCAGAGCCCCGGCTGCTCGGTCAGTTCGGGGCTTACGTATACGGTCCACCCGTCGATGTTCCGTTTGTCGTACCGGTCGGTGGGCGTGTGTTTCCCGGTTGTTTTCGGTATTGAGGGTGTTCGGGCCTGGTAGTCGGCCAGGTCCTTTTCAAGTTGCGTGATTTTGTCTGCGTCCACGCCCCAGTAGCGTTCGACCAGGCGGGCCATTTTCGGATCGTGGGCTCTCAGTTCGGCCCGTACGAACGGGTAGATGTCATTGACTGCGAAGTATGCTTCGCTGCTCTCAGCAATGTATTCCATGCGGTTGGTGCGGGCGTAGTGCGAACCTTTTCGACCGTGCCATATCTGCACTTTCTCGTAGGTTCCGGTCTTCATCATTCTCCGGTAGTTGGCCTCGCATTCCCTGTTGCCGTATCCGCGCCCCTTGCCGATGTAGTGAAAATCGTATCCATGGACCATCTCGTGGAAGATCACGAACGGATGGCGGTAGCTGTCGCCGTAGTACGACTTGATGCTCAGCGACATCATAGAGGGCGGATCCCTGGGTATTTTGTATCCGCGATCCAGCAGCCATCGGCGGCTAGGGTGATACGACATGCCCGCACGTTCTGAATACTCCATCCAGATCGGCGTGTTCTCCTGCATGTTCGTCACCGCCGCAGCCGGGGCGGCGAGTTTAATCTGGTACAAATCCCACTTCAGGTGATCCAGCGTTTTGGCCAATTGCTCGGGGTGCTGTTTTTGCAGGTCGCGATTGATGTAGGCGGTCCATCCCTCGATATTTCGGACCTCGAAGCGGTCTTCCGTTATCGGTTGCTTGACCGGTTTGGAGGGGGGCTCTCTTCTGGCCAGGGCGGTCGAACTAAGCAGGCACACGATAAGGCAGAAACAACAGGTTTTTCTCACGGCGGGGCTCCTGGAAACGTCTTACGGGTGTTGAGACATTATAGCGACCGCGCATGTGCAATCATAACTTTCTTCAACGCCGAGCGGATCACTTCAGCTTCATCTTCCGTGACGGCGCCCATCAGATCGGTCAGCGATTCGGGCTCCAGATCGTACATGTACGCCGCCATCGTCGCGGCGATCAGCCACATTCCCTTGACCGAAGCGTGACGCCCGTCCTTAGCGTAGAGCTTCCTCCACAGTTCCTTGTCGGCGTCGTGAACTTCTTTCCAGACCAGGCCCACCGGTATTATCCGACAGTCGTAGTCCTTTGCGGCTTTGAGATGGACGTCGGCGATCTTCTTCTGCTTCCGGACGTACGTGAGCTTGTCTTTGAGTTTTCCGTCTTTGTCGCGTTTTTCCAGATCGGCCCAGGTCATGTATAGCATCACCTTTCCGCCATGAACGCGTGCGACGTTGCGGAAGTTCCTCACTCCGCGAGAGAAATTCTTCGGGCCGAGATGTCTTCTCCGCTCAACTTTCGACCAGGGCTCCTTACGGGGCGGTTCGTATCTTCCCTTCGACAGCGTTCCGCTCGTGTTGAACGCCATGCCGCTGTAGTCCTGCAACACGATAAGATCGTACTTGTTGTCTTCGATCTGCCTTACGTTCTTCTCCGTGTAATGCCACTGAATTGTGACATCCCCGTCCCGGGTGATCTGCGAGTGCTTGACGTCCTTGTATTCGGGCGTCCTCGGGAGGTGAGCGATCACCTTTTTCGAAGGTCCGCTGGTGAAACTGTCGCCTATGAACAGTACGTTGCGGGGCATGCTTACCGGGGCGTCTTGCGATCGCCAGCGGTCGTTAACGCGTTTGAATACGACCGGGTCTTCCCCGGCGATACTGACGGTGATGGCTCCGCCCTTGCGGGTGACGCGGACTTCCGGTTCCGCGTCGTCTTTGCTCAACGGAGTGCAGACAGTGATCATCGGTTTTGACGAATCGATCGTGTAATTTCCCCGCGCCGGATGCCATTGGACTCCCGTTTTTCCGTAAACCCACCAGGCCTGACTGAACTTTCGGAGCCCTTTGCAGATGAGTCTTGTCTCCGGACCGTTGATTCGGATCGCCAGATCGCTCTTTGCGCCGATGATCCGGCATCCGGTTCCTCTCTTGTCCAGTTTCACCGGGAATCCGCACTGGTACTGCACAGTCGCCTGATTGAGGTTTTGTGGTGCGGAAATATCGTCGAGCCATATGACCGCCTTGTCGCCGATCTGTACGATAACGCGTCGGATCGATCCGCTGGCCGGTTTGTCCTTGCTCGCCCTGATGGAAACGTATGCGCCTGTTGCGTCAACTGTGATCCCCCGCCTGTCGCCGGACTCCCACGTATCTGAAAGCAACGCCTCGGCGCGCGGATCCCACGATTTTCTCCTGACGTACTGCCCCAGCAGCGGGAGGGTGTGATCCCTCGCCGCCGGTTCGAAGTATCCCGGGTCGATAAGGAAGTTCTCCCCCCGTGCGTAGACCACAACGCTTCCCTGGTCCTCGTTGGCGTGGTGGGTCGACTGCTTGCCTTTGCCTTTCACGCCCGTGACAAGCGAAGGTATGTAAACGGCGGAGGAAAAATGTAGCGCGTGGCGGGCGGCGTAAAAGTGTAG
>CAZSLS010000245.1:0-9120 GCA_964607575.1 uncultured Planctomycetaceae bacterium
CGAACGATGCTCTATTATACCCAAGGACGAAACCTAAACCAGGAAATCCGGGGTAGAATCAGTCCCAGCGGGAAGATGTTGTGCTTCGACGATACTACGGTCTACGGCTACGGGCAGTTCCCCGAATACAGCAAGTGGAGTACGCCGCTGCGATACTCCCTTTTTGCGGTAAACAAGAAGCCCAAGAGCTACAAAGGCGGCACGGCTGATGCGGAACTGCGCAAGACCAGGCCGAACTGGAGAAAGTACCGGACCCTGCGGTGTCCCAAAGTCCAGTTCGATTTCCGCTGGAAGAGCAGAGTTCCGCTGCGGGCAAAGGCCATCGTCAAGACAGCGGACGTGCTGTTCCTGGCCGGGCCGGAAGATGTGCTGGACGAAGAGAAGATATTCTCTGATCCGAATAGTGAATCAAACAAGACTTTGCTCCGGAAGCAGAACGAGTTGCTAAACTCGCAGAAGAGAGGCAAGCTCCTGGCCGTTTCGGTGCGCCACGGCGCTGCGAAGCAGAAGATCGACCTGGCGTCGCAACCGGTTTGGGACGGGATGGCCGCGGCGTACGGCAAATTGTTCATGTGCTGCCGGGACGGGTCGGTGGTCGCCCTCGGAGCCGGGAAGAGCAAGGCGCAAGGACGCAGTCGGCCTGAGTCGACTTCAACCACGCGTCGGCGAGATGCGGCCTTGTTCACCGAAGATTTCAATGGGATCAGAGACGGCGGAAACGGCAGACAGTGGCAAACTAACCTGCCGCTGAAACACTCCGCCGGTCTTAGCGGCTGGACAAAGGCGGGGCACAATTCCATTCATGGCGTGCAACACGCTGACGGGGATTGGGCTCTTCAGTTGGTCGGCTCGGCAGGCCGAGACAATGTGCTTACGCTGAACGTCGGTTTTTCCGCAAACGTCAAGGGGAAGACCTATGTCGTGTCGTTCGATGCAGGCCCGAGTGTCTGGGCCGCTGGCGGGCAGGCGACAAAAGCGGGCAATCAGTTCTCGATCGAACTTCTGCGTGCAGACAACACGGTGCTTGCAGCGAACAACGTTTCGCCCGGCCCATGGGGCGCAAAGCAGGCCTTCTCCAACCGGACGTTCACGTACCGGGGCGACGGCTCGGGGGGTCTCAGGTTCAGGCTCTCGCCCGTTGATTCAAAAAAGGCTTGCTTCCATGGGGCGATCGACAACCTGCAGGTTTTTGGCTCGGAGGCGGAAGCCAAAACCGCTGTCCGGAATCGCGCTGCAGCCGGGGAAGAGAGAAAGAAAAGCCGGACACGGCTACTTGAGCAACGCACCCCGCTGGAAAAGGACTGGCTGTTTCAGGCCGGAGGCAATCCGACGATCCAGCGCGTGAAACAGGAAATAACCTGGACGCGCCAGTTGGCTGAGCGGATCGGGAAGGCGTCGAAGACACTCGATTTGAGCGCCGAGTTGAAGCAACTTGGAGAGTTGGAAAAGAAGCTCGGTACTGAAGCGAAGGGGCTTTCGGCCGGTGAACTCTACCTGGCGGTGCGACGATTGAAACGCACCATAGCCTTCAAGAATCCGGCAGTTGATTTTTCGCAAATCCTGCTTGTTGACAACCCTTATCCAAGCCACCGGCACGAGTCAGCACATCGTCACGGGTATCGGTCCGTCGGTAAGGGAAGATTGCTGATCCTGGAAGGTCTGAATCCGGATAGTCCGGTAAAGTCATTAGTCCCGGAAAAACACGCCGGCCTCCTGTGGCGTCCGGACCTGTCTTTTGACGCGAAAAGAATAGTGTTCTGTCTCATGCCGAGCAAAGACAGATCGTTTCATCTGTATGAAGTCAACGCTGATGGTACGGGCTTCAAGCAGCTTACGTTCGGGGATTACGATGATCTTGATCCTATCTATCTTCCTGACGGCAAGTTGCTGTTCCCCACGACGCGGGGGCACACCTATGTTCGGTGCGGTCCGACCCACCATTCTCCCGTACTGGCCCGGTGCGATGCTGACGGCAAGAACATCTACGTGATTTCCAGGAACAACGAACCGGACTACTTGCCCGCCCTGCTGCCTGACGGACGGGTGATATACACGCGATGGGAATATACCGACAAGGAGCAGAAGCGGTTGCAGTCGCTCTGGACGATGAATCCGGACGGCACGGGCGTGGCGGCCTTTTGGGGCAACCAGAGCGTCTGGCCGGACATACTCGCCGAGCCGCGTCCCATTCCCGGAACCAAGAAAATCATGTTCACCGGCGTGGGGCATCACAGATGGTTTCAAGGTTCGATCGGCATTATCGACCCGGCCAAGGGCATGAACTATCCCAACGGTCTGACCAAGGTAACTCGGGAAATAAGGTGGCCCGAAGTTGGCGACGGTCCAAAGGAAAAGGCAGAGACAGCATCCTATCGCCCCGGGCCCTACGGAGCGTACAAAACGCCCTACCCCATCAGCAAAGAGGATTTCCTGGTTTCGATCCTGCAGCCCAGGACAAAGCTGTTTAGCCTGTATTTGATGGATTTATGCGGCAACCGCGAGTTGATCTACACCGGCAAGCATAATGTCTGGCACGCCATGCCGCTCAAACAGCGCACAAAGCCGCCGGTGATTCCGGATCAGGTGGACTGGCCGAAAATAGGACCGAACCAGCCGCCGCTGAAAGACGGGATTCTCTACAGTGCAAATGTATTTGAAGGCGCCCCGCTGCTTCCCAAAGACAAGGTCAAACGCCTCAGGGTGCTTCAGATTGATCCGAAAACATATACGCCCTGGCGGAAGACTTATCAGCACTCGGGGCCGTCCATTTCCGTTACCCAAGCCGATGGCGTAAAACGCATTCTCGGAACAACGCCTGTGGAGGCCGACGGTTCAGTCTGCTTCAAGGCTCCGCCGGGCGCGGCTCTGCATTTCCAACTGTTGGATAAGGAGTACCGCTGCATACAGACCATGCGGTCGTTTACCGGCGTGATGCCTGGAGAGGCCCGTGGGTGTGTCGGCTGCCATGAAAGTCGCAGTTCCACTCCCGCCAAGGCCGCCGGGGGAAATGTCGGGCTCGCCATGCGCCGCGGCCCGCAAGTCCTAACGCCTCCCCCGTGGGGCGCGGAGGTAAGCATTGGCTACGAACGTTTCGTCCAGCCGGTGCTCGACAAGTACTGCGGCAAGTGTCACCAGGGCGACGGAAAGGCCCGCAAGAAGCTGGATCTGACTCTTCGGCAGTCCAACCTGATCGACCCGGTCTTCCCCAAGCTCCCACCGCAGTTCAAAGAACCGTACCTGACCCTTGTTGGCGGGGGCAACCACTGGTATCAGCCCGTAAGCAAGAAGTTGCACAACAAGCATGGCCTGCCCGCTTCCATTTCCGGCTGCCTGATTGTGGAGGGCTACCGAGAGCGAACTCCCGCGGCGCTTGCGACTCTCAAACCGATGACGCACATGTCGTCGGCGAGCCTGCTGATCAACAGGGCCATGGACGAAAAACACATCAAGGCCAAAATGGACCCGAAAAGCCTTCGCCGCCTGATCGGCTGGGTCGACGCCAACGGGCCGTATCTGGGCAAAGAAGAGATCCGCCAAATGCCCGACCCAACTCCAAAAGCGCGGGCCAAACTCGTGCCGGTCGTGAGACCGCGATTGAAGACGGCGCCGCGAATCAACCGCTTCAATATCCGCCAGGATGGAGACTCAAGCAAAATCTATCTGAACCCAACGGCGGCCAAGAGCTAGAAAGCTCACCGTTTCTGGCGCACCTTCGGCGATGGCGTCAATCTCCCATCCAGCGCCGCTCTGGCGTAGGCGGCGAAATGGCCGTGAACATCGCGAGTATACGCCTCGAGAATCGCACGGGCCTTGCCTTTGCGGTCACCGCAGTCCAACAGCAATGCAGCCAGGAGCACTTCCCTGAATTTGGCGTTGAGCCCCGCGTTTGTCGTCGCACGCTTGGAGACGCGGCGCGGTGAGTGCGGCTTGGCCTGAGGCCGGTAATAGTCAGCTAACTCCGCGTGTCCCGCCATGCCGGACTTGTCGAGCAACTCCGCCAGGGGAACAGCCAACGAGGAATCACGGTTCATGCGCAACGCGATGCAGATGGCCTTAACGTGAGACAGATCGCTCCGCCCGTCAAGCAACTTGAGCTTCTCAAGCAACGCCGGCACGGCCTTGGCCTTTCGCGTGAATCCCAGCGCGATGACCAGCCGGTCGACCTCTGTGAAGGTGTTGGCTGTTTCACGCTTCGAACTCATGCTGTAGCCTTTACCCCACGTCTTGCTCTCTTTAACGGCTTTCAGCAGCGTCTGCAGGCCTGAATCGTCACCGAGGACACCGAGGACAAGGGCGTAGTTGAGTTTCTCGTCGGGGCCGCTGGCGCCGCGGTGGGCGGCCGCCAGTAGCGGAATGGATCGGCGGGGATGGGACATGACCGCCGCCAGCGCCGAATAGGTCCGGTCGTGGCTGTCGCGTTTCTGGTTGATCTCGATCTTGAGTTCCTTCAGCGCCGCGACGGCCTCTTTGAGCCTTCCAGTACTGAGCGGATACGAGTCGGTGTCGCTGAGCACGCGCTGTTCCAGCACGCCCTTCTTAACCAGTTTCTTCTGCAGAGCTTTGATGTCGACCTTGCGGACATCCGTTCGGCCGGCGGCCGCCAAGGCCGCCGCAGTCCCCGCAGCATAGCCCTGGTTCTCCAGGTCCGCCTGCATTCGGACCAACGTCATGGCGTCCCGATCGGCGCTGGCCCCCAGCCCGGTCACAAGCAGGCCCTCAATGCCCTTGGGAATCAGGCAGCGGTAGGGCAGATCGCAGACATAGGCGGGCCCTTTCATGTCCTTGACCAGCAGCATCTCCGTTGTGGGAAACGCCCCGGCGTCGAAATTGCTCAGGTGGTGACTGATCGTGTCCGGATATGTTCGCCCGTTGAGGATGTCGGACGTCTTCAGGAAATACTCGCCAACAACTCGCCGTCGCTCGCGACTATCTATCAGTTGTCCGCCGTCGTAAGAATCAGATCGGCGCTGCCTGCCCCATAGCAGGAGATGCCTGCGATCGAACAGATCCGTATCGTCGGCCATTGTGTAAGCGGTGTTGACGTATCTCGCGCCCAGATCGCGGTGGGGATACCCCGCCACTTGCACTGAAAGGTCGCCCAGTCTTGAAATGCTGTACTGAGTCTCCGCGCCGGCGGCGGCTGCTATGTCGGCATTGCCCGTGCTGTCGATTACCGTCTTTGCCAGCACCACCCCGCGTCCGAACGGTCCAGCCACGACCACACCGACCACTTTGCGACCGTCGACAACCGCGCCGCAACCAAAGCAGTTGAACCAGATCTCGCCGCCGGATTTCAATACTTCCCGTCGCAGCCATTCGGCCTTGGCGGACGGATCCCACGAGCCGCCAAGCTGCTTGCCGACTTCCCTCGCGTAGCCGTTCCGCAACGTGTTCGGCGCAGAACCGGCGCTGATGTACTTTGGGCTCACATAACCGGGCTTCATCTCCTTGCCCTCGCCGCTGCGATAGCCGTACCAGTACTTGCTGATAAGCCCGGCCGTACCCACGCCGCCCAGCTCATCGAGATACTCGATGACAAGCGTCCTGGCTCCGTTCCTGCCGGCCGCGATCGCGGCGGGCGCTCCGGACGTGCCCCCGCCTACGACCACAACGTCGAACTTGCCCAGAACGGGCAAGCCGCGCGGGCTCAAGGTGACTTTCGGCTTGTCACGAAATCGAACGCCACTCTGATGCTCCCGGATCGACAATCGCGCCGGCTTGGCATCGGTGCTGCGGACATCGATCCGGCGGGATCTGGTTGAATTGGCTGCGTCGCCGGCGGCCGCGGCCCCGATACGCTGGCCGATGACGGCCCACTGAGGCGGGCGCAGCGCTGCTGCCATATGCTCCCGAGGCAGCCCGGCGTAGCCGCTCAGCACGAACCACGACTTCACCCCGGTCGGTCGGAAGAAATCCAGCTCAATCCGGTCTCCGCCCGGCCAGGCCTTCGGCGCGGCCGGGCTCGCTACGACCGCATCCTGCGGGATGTGGAACAGGCACTCCGAAACGTCGGCCACCCCCTTGCCCCAGGTCAGGGACCGTGCTTTATGAAAGGCTTTGCTCAGGGATCTGAATCCAGCGTTTTCCAGATTCATACTGAGCGTGTACTCGTAGACGGGGAACTCGGTTTTCTTTGATGTGTAGCTGACAGGGAGCTTGCGGCACGACACGCCATTGGCTGGCCTCCCGCCTATCTGGACGTACTTGAAATCACTGGCCCGGGCGGTAAATGGCCTGAATTTGGCTTGCGTACACCGCGTTATGGCCGCCTGGTCCGTGGCGTCGATGATCACCTTTGCACGGATGATCTGGCGCCCGCTTCGATTCACCATGACCACACCGGCAGGCCTGCCCCCTTCAGCAGCGAAGAGGACGTCAACGGCATAGCAGCCGGTCAGGACCTGCACCCCCGCTCCCAGAAGCGCCTTGTCAAGAGCGTTCTTGACCTGCATGGGCGCGGCAACCCGGCTCGCGCCAAAAATCGACCGCGTCAGCGCCGTTTGGGGTTTCTCGCCCCGCTCAAGCCAAAGCCGCTGGGTCGCGCACAAGTCATATCCGAGATACGGACGCGATGCGATCAGCAGGACACTGGCCCCTTTTCCCGCGGCCTCGCAGGCAGCCTCCACGCCCGCGAGAGATCCACCGGCAACCAGGACATCCACATCATACGCCACAGGCAAGGTCGCAGACGTCTCGACGACTATCTCGCCGTCCATCGCTCCGGCCGCCGCGGCCGAGCCGCCGCTTCCCAGAAGCAGAATCATGGACGCCAGTATGCATATCGCCGTTCTCATTGTGCTGTCCCTTACAAGCCGGTGGGCAATCCAGATGATTGTATCCGATGCGGTGCGCTGGACAAGCTGAATCTAGCCTCTGGGCGGCTCTGTGTGTGACTAGATTTCCTGGCGGAGATCTTTTCACACACAGAGCAGTAGAAAGTAGTGAGGAGAAAGTAGAGCAAAACAACAACATCAACGGCCTAACCAACGTTGAGCAACATAGCGATTTCTACTGCGGTCCACTTTCTACTCTCTACTTTCTGGGAGGCGCCAGATGATCGTTCTTACACCAAGATTTAACCAAGCCACAAAAACTAGTCACACATGCGGCGGGCCATGGGTTCGAAGTTCGCCTTTCCAGACCGGGGCTGACGCGGAAAGTGCGCTCCAGTTTCCCCTTAAGTGGTCAACAATCGCTTTATCGCAAATAGCTCATAGTTGGGTTTGGCTTGACAAATCCTGAGCGATGCAGTATATATAAAGAACGCTGCCGTGAGCCGGCGGCCAACGGGAACCGCCCGCTTGAGGAGAAGCGGCGCGGTTGAATATGAAGAGGGATTTGAGCGTTCTGCTCACCGTATCATCTCCCTGGTGTTTTGCGTCCAGGTTTTTGTATGTGCATGTGTCGGCATTGCCCGGCGGATCCGCCCCGCCTTCGGCGGATCTGCGACACGGCGGACCTTCGGCTGTCAAAGCAGAAAGGGATGAAATGAAGAATACACTTTTAGCGAAATTGGCGGCAGGGTTCTTTGTGATTGGCGTATGTGGAATGTTCACCAGCACAATGGCCGTGCCTACATTCACGTTTTCGCCTTATGAAGACGGAAGTAAAACCCTGCTTACATTGAGCGGCCAGACGGACGACAGAAGTGATCCCAGGACCGTTCCTGATCCTTTCGGTACTACCCGTACATATAATCTCGTGGTTGATGATTGTTTAGAGTGGTACATACAAGGAGTCGATCCGGTTGAACATGTCAATGAGAATGGCGTGAATATTTGGTATTACCCGGCCTTTACCTTCACAGGAGGATTGGAGGGGTTGACGGTGACCTCAACACTGGCGTTCGATCCGATAGACAGCGTCCCGCCTGAACATTATCCGCCCGAGGAATGGCTCGAAGAAAGAGGTTATCCCCGAACGGGCCTGCTTTCACCTGTAACATATATACAGCTCAGTACAGATGGTCCTGGTTATGGTACAACGGGCCCTTACGGGACCGTCCCCTTGGATGAATTTGTTTTTCAGTTCACCGGGTTCACTGGAGGACGCTGGGCTGAACCAGGGGGGTTAAGTCCTTTTTTGTTTAGTGAGACGCTCAGTTTTAGCGGCAGCGCCATCCTGGACATGGACTTTAGTCACTTAATTCCCGGTACATACAGGGGTATGTACATGGGCCAACTCTGGAATGATCCGCCTTATATTAGAGATAAGCTTTTTGGCCCGACCTTCGAGATTGTAGTCACCCCCGAACCGGCGACGATGATTGTGATGGCCGCAGGCCTTCCATTATTGCTGAAGCGTAAGCGTAAGTCCCGATAAACGTCGGGAGCTCTTGGCGGGTTGGCGATCTCGCGGCGCCGAAGACGATAGGCCAAGACGCTTGATACAGCGGCGATCGGCTGTGCGGATTAGCAATCTCGGGCGAGCAACCTCCACAAGTTCTAATCGCTTTCATCGCCGCTTCAGCACGAACACATTGCCCGGTTTCTGCGCTACCAGCCCTTTTAGCACGAGCATTGTCATCGCCCCGGCCGCTACTCCGGCGTTAAGATCCGTTCGCTGGGTGATCTCGTCAAGCGACATCGACCCCTGCGACAAGGCCTCGACGATTTGCGTCTCGTTGGCGTCCAGATTGTCCGGGAGGATCAGCGGGGTGTCCTCCTCGACGCTCATCGGGCCGCCGACGTGGCCTAAGTGTTCGAGTATGTCATCGAGGTCCTGAACGAGGATCGCTCCGTCGCGGATCAGAGCGTTGGATCCATGGCTCATTGGCGAGTCGACTCGTCCGGGGAGGGCGAATACTTCGCGGCCTTGTTCGGCGGCCTGGCGGGCGGTTATCAGCGATCCGGATCGGTGGGCGGCTTCTACTATCAGGACGCCGAGCGACAGGCCGCTGATAATGCGGTTGCGTTTGGGGAAGTTGCGACTCTCCACGCCGCGCATCATTGGTATCTCCGAAATCAGAGCCCCGGTCCCCTGGGATACAATCTCCTCGAACAATTTCGCGTTCTCGGACGGGTAGAACTCGCCCAGCCCACAGCCCATGACAGCGATCGTCCGCCCGCCAGCGCTTATCGCGCCTCGATGACAAGCGGTGTCAATACCTCTGGCACCCCC
>CAZSLS010000246.1:0-9096 GCA_964607575.1 uncultured Planctomycetaceae bacterium
GTGGATCCCATGCCGATCGAACATCTTCTCCATCGAATCAGAAGCATACTGGCTGCCGCGATCCGAATGGTGTATCAACCCCACATCAGGGCATCGCATGCCGATGGCCATATCCAGAGCGTCGCACACCAACGCCGCATCGAGCCCATCTGATAGCTGTTGGCGATGTACTGGGTCTCCAGATACTCCGGCTTGCTTTCGGATTTGTACTTGGTTGTCGCCGAGTAGCCCGGCTTGGCCGCGAAGATATCGACCGGCCGCTTAAACTTCTTGCGGGCCAGGTTCATTACCGCCAGGGGAGGGCGGTAGGCGCTGGTGATCTGATGCACTTCGTCGGATTCCCAGTGATCGGTTTTGCCGGTCGGGTGGTCGCCGAACCACACCCACAACCCGCTGGCGGCGCTTCCGCCGAAGGGCTGGGCGTGATTGTAATCGCGCTTGGTCGGGCCGTTGAAGCCGCCGCGCCAGTACTTCACCGCGCCGGCGGCGCAGTAAAAGTCCAGACAGGCTTTGGCCGCGGCCTGCACATCGGCGTCCTTGGCGAAGTCGTAGAGATTCAGCAGCGGCGTGATCGAGTGGCCGTGGTAATTCTCCGAATCCCACTCGCCGATCCCGATGCAGTACAGCGTTCTGGTGTAATCCTGGATGTGCTTCTTGTACTTGGCGGTAGTTTCTTTGTTCCCTGTTTCCTCCGCCATCAGGTACACGCTGGTGACGCGCATCAGATAGAGATTCTCGGTGCTGCGGATATCGACCCACGAGTTGCGGGCGTCTGGTCCCCAGCCCGATTTCTTGGCGAAAGCATAATGCGGCCGCCGCATCGGATCCTTCGCAGTCCACTTCCTGGCGCCGCTGAACATCAGCTTGCGATAGTCCGGTTCAAGCAGGTCGCCGAAGTAGAAGTACTTGCGCATCTGATGCTTGATGGTGAAGCAGGCGTAATAGTCGATACCGTCAGTCTCGCGGTGCCACAGCTTGTGCTGATGATCTTGCCCCTGCAGATTCTTAAGGGCCTTGTCCATGTCCCCGCCGAGGATGTGCGCCATCACGTAGCCGTAGGTGCGCTTCTCGTTCTCGAAGTAGGTATTGACGCCGGATTTCGTGGTCTTGCGTTGATTGGTGATAATGGCGTGGGCGCGCTTCTGAAACTCCGTTTCCAGTTCGGCCGCCCAACGGTTGACGAACTTGGCGGGGACCGGCCGAGCATTATAGCGCGGCCGCCCGTTCTCGGTGGTGACCATCTTGGAGTGGTCCCACTCCGCCCAGGCGGTGCTGACAAGGAGGATGAGAATGACAGGCGTGTATTTCATTTTATCTCCTGTTTGATTCTTTCATCTTACTGCGTTTCAAATGTAAGCAATGGCCCTGCGAACCTCTTGTGCTCCCGGGCCGACAGGTTCAGGACTTTATGGCGACCCGACACAACCGAGAGCATAAGAGTCACCGTTCGGTCTTTCTGCATGAACGGTTTGAGAGCAGGAATGGTAAAGGTGAAATAAGAACCGGCCGGTTCGGTTTCCGGATCCACCCGGATCTTGCCCGAAGCGATCAAGGCCGCTGCGCTATTCATCTTCACCGGCGCCCCGATGTCATTGCCCGGCGCGTTGTTCCAGGTGAGCGTTTCTTCCCGCCAGTCGATACTCTCGATCCCCTTGGCCGGTTTAAAGCCGCTCTTTAATCCGTGTAACTGGACATCCCAGGATTCCGGCTTGATATCTTTGGCGGTATGGAGTGTGAGCTTCGCCGGGCGATGCAGATTCACCGATTGTCCGGACAAATCAAAACGGATCCAAACTTTGCGGGCCACCGCGTTATTCGCGCCCAATTGCTTGAGCAGCAGTACGTCCGGACCGTCAGTCGGGACCTGGTCGGCGTGCTTGCCGCCCTGGACAAAACGATCTGCGACGGCGGTCACGGTGCGCCGGTTTAACGCATCGTGAACGGCGCGAAAACGAATCGGGGAAGTTGGTATGGACTGAACGTCCGTTTGTCCATCGTCAACCGCCGCGGTCTGCCCTTTCTTAAATGATTCCGAAGCGCTGCCCGCCATCGTGCTCCTGGCCCGAACTTCACCTTCAAATACTTCAAATTCCGTACGGCCGGTGTCGAGCAGCGCAACGGCGAATCGCGTGCCGATGTCCTTCACCTCGGCCGAGGGCGTAAATACCGTGAAACCCGAGGCGCCCGGCGGTACTTCCGCCGCCAATGAACCCAGTTCAAGACGTCCGCGATCGGCGTTCTCAAGGGTATAATCCACGGGGCCTTGGAGAACCAGACGTGTCCCGTTGCGATAGGTAAGCTCCAGGAATCCCGCGTTGATTGCAATACGGTCGCCCGGTTCAAAGGGTTGGTGATACGCCAGAGGTTCAGCAACCTGATCCAATCGCGTAATGACGGCCATGTGGGGTCCGCCAACCCCGCCCTGACCGGCAAACCACATCCATGCGGTGACCGCCATCACCAGTGCCGCGGCCGCGGCAAGGACCGGGACCGTGCGGCGGGGGGAGGGCGACGGAAATTCGATCGGTGTATCCTCACGCGCGGAGGCCCCGCTCAAGGTTCCCCGCGCGGATTTGCGTTCCAAATCCTGATGAAGCTGGAGCGTCTGCAAATACGTGATGCGGGCCGACGGGTCGTCGCGCATCAAGGCTTCGAATTCAGCAATCATCGCCTCATCGGCCATACCGTCGGCTGCGCGCTGCGCCAGGTCTTCTACTCTCGATAAATCGCTCATTTAGGCTACTCCTCCCTCGACGACTTTCCGGTTGACGCAATCCCGCAGCGCCTTACGCACCCGCTGCAGCGTCTTATAGATGGAATTTGGGGTTCTCCCCTCTCGCTCCGCCACGCCGGCCAGGCTGTTGGCGTCCCGGTAGCGATCATTCAGCAGGCGGCGAGACTTGGCCGGCAGGGCCTCGACACAAGACTCCAACGCCAGGATTCGCGCGTCGTGCTGCGCATCGACACGCTCCCAATCCTCGGCCAGCAGCTCAACCATCTCATCACTGAAATACTTGCGGCGCGTGCGTTGACGCTGGAGGTAATTCAGCACCTCAAATCGCGCAAAGGTTTTGGCCCAAGGAAGAAACGGCAGCGATGGGTCATAGTCGGCGAACTTCCTCCACAGGCCCTTGGCGGTTTCCTGCAGCAAGTCCTCGGCCTCTGCGGGATGGCCCAGCATGGCCGCAATAAAGCCGTAGAGCCGCCGCTCGTGCTTAACAAACAAGGCCATAAATTCTTCAGGACCAGCCATAATGGAACCTCTCACTATCTTATCATGGGCTCGCGTCCCGATCTGCTCAACTTTTTTCAAAGAAATGCAAGGAGTCATACCGCCGTACGCTGCGGGGCTCGTCGCCGCCGACGACATCCCGCATCGGTCAATTTGACCGGCCCCAATTAACCTTCAGGGCTGATTCCGCTTCGGCGGACGTGAGCTACAGCGGCAATTAGCTACCATCCACCAAAGAGACCATCAGCATCCACGACAACATTCAGGATGTATGTTCCAGACCAAGCCTTCCTGAATGACTCGACTTCCGAATCTGTGATCTTCGTGTTACGATGGAGTTCTGGCGGCACAGTGGCCGTTCCTCTATCCTGTATCATGAATTCGGAGCGTTTTTTCAGCATTGGGGTAACCATCATGGAGTAACTGCCATATCGGGTAAGAAGATGAGCCATAAGAGTGACATTGATGATGCAGCCGTTGAGAAGGCGGTAAGACAGGTGCAGGATGGGACAACGGCGCCCTTCGAAGTGGTTGTGCGCCGGTATGAGCGGCCTCTGCGTGCATGGCTGGCGGTCCAGGCTCCGCCCGGTATCGACGTTGATGAGATCGCTCAAAGAGCGTTCGTGGCTGCTTACAGCCGTATCAGCGACTATGCGGCCGGCACGAACTTCGGGGCATGGCTGTTCACGATCGCCCGGTACCAGTTGAAGACAGAAACAACACGTTTGCGCCGAATTGCGGACTACCACGCACGCTACGAACTGAATCTGCTCGATCGTGAGCAGGACAGGCGCGCCGATGAACCGCCGGAGCACCAGGTGATGAGGTTGGATCATCTCCATACATGCCTGCAATCGCTGGGAGAACATATGCGGAGATTTATTACCTGGCGCTACGATGAATGCATACCGCTCGAAGTAATGGCCGAACGCTCGGGGCGCTCAGTGGCCGCGGTGAAGAAACAGCTATGGAAGCTGCGCAGACAGCTCCACGACTGCATTGAAGGTCGGATGACCGGGGAGGTTAGTCCATCATGAATACTGAAGAACGGTTCACAGCCCTCTGGACTGACTACATCGAAGGCGAGCTTGATGAAACGGGCCTCGCCGAGCTGCGCGAGCTGATGGCAAGCGACCGGCATTTGGATGAACTTGCCGCCGACAGCTTGCGGACACACCGTCTGCTGGGCATGGCCGAACAGGAGAAGGCATGGCGGCAGGACGCTTTCGTGGCCGATACCATGGCGAAGCTCCCCGTCGAAGGTGAGGAGTTTGTCGACTCGGTGAGGCGGAGGCTGCCTGGCGGCCGGTCGAAGACCGAAAGTAGGGGGGGGCTCCGCCTGAAGGTCTGGCGGGCGGCCCTTGCGACCGCCGCCGCTGTCGCCGTCCTGGCGACAATCATTATTTTCAACGCAGAGCCGGGTCCGAGGACCATCGCTCATGTTACGGCGTTGAACGGATCGGTGCAGTGGACCACTGGCGGGGGGCGTGTCCGGACCGATCTGGAAATAGGCGCCCCGATCAACGGTGGAGTGCTCGAAACGCTGAGCCATGACTCCTGGGTTGAGTGCGAGTTTCTCGACGGCACGAAGATCTCCCTTTCGGGCCGCTCACAGGCGACTTTCTCCGTACACGAAGGGCGGAAAACCCTGCACCTGCGCGAGGGCCACATGTTCGCAGACGTCAGGCCCCAGCCGGAAGGCAAGCCGATGATGGTGATCACGCGGACTGCGGAGGCTGAAGTTCTCGGAACGAAGTTCCACGTGGCCTGCGAACAGCAGTCCACAAGCTTCAGGGTAAAAGAGGGGTTGGTTCAGGTTCGACGGCTTGCCGACGGGAGCACGAGCAAGGTCCCGGCCGACCACGTCATCGTTGCGGCGCTGGAGCAGGAGACTGAGTTCAAAGCCAGGGTCCGCAACGAATCGGCCACTACCTGGAGGCCGGTGGTCAGGCGGGATATCGGTTACGGCGAATTGCGGCCAGCTTCATACGGAAGATCCGACAGTATCCTCGCCAAGCCTCTCCTCTGGCGGGGAGACGACGGCAAACAGAAACCTTTTCTGATCTATTTAGCGGCGCTTAACACCCGCGGGGCGGCTCCGATCCTGGAGGCCGGCTCAAGTATCAGGGTCAGAGGCATGGTGAAGAAGGATGCAATGGTCGTGTTCGGCTTCACGGCCAATCACAGCAATGGCGGCTTGGCTGGAAAATACTCGTACGTGAAGAAACATGTGGCGGCGAGCCGGGGCGAAGGGGATTACTTTGAAATAGATATACCGCTCAAGGAGTTCGGAAGGGACATGGGTCTGAAGCATTACCCTGAATCGCCGTTGGGTCTCGAACTTCACGAGTGCTGGATTCTCACTCTTCACAAAGACTTTGGATTGGAAGTACTGGACGTGGAACTGCACAACTGAAACCGGAAGAACAGGAAAGGATAAGGCCAATGATAACCAAGGGCGGACAGATGACGGTGCTGGCGGCAGCGGTAATTTCGGCGATCTTAATAGTCACAGCCCAGGCCGCCGACCCTGGCTACAGGTTCTCGTATTACGCAAACGGCAGGATCTGTGTAGACAAACTCTCCGGGATTGACGGGAAGGATCCCATCATGGTCCCGCCCGGGAAAGGGTGGGAGGACTTCAAACCCTCATGGTCGAAAACAGGCGACATGGTGGTCTTCTTCCGCCGGGTGAAGAATGATCCGGTCGTAGTCAATTGGAAGACCGTCCTCTGCATCGCCAAGGTGGATGGAACCGGCCTGCAGAAGTTGACCGATGACAAGCACACGAATTTCAACCCGACCTGGACAAGGGACGGGAAGAACTCGCCGGTCTGGAACCGGAAGCACCCCAGGGGGCACTTCATCGTGATGCGGAGCGAGATCGGCAACAAGCCCGAACAATGCGTCGCCCTCACCGACAAACGCTATCACAACTGGATACACTCCTGTCTGAAGGACGGCCGCATGCTCGTCGAGTCGGCCCATCCAAAGATGGGTTACGGTTACTACCTGATGACGCCCAAAGCGGGGGGCAAATCCACCTACCAGCGTATCGACGACGGCGGTATGCTGGCGAAGGGATTAATGGCGCGTATCAGCATCTCGCCGGATGAAAAAAAGGTCTGCTTCGGTCACATGATCGGCCACAAGTTCAAGGAGCCGGGACATGCCATGTGCGTTGCCGACTTCGACGTAAAGAGACTGAAGATGACGAACCACAAGATCATCGCCAACAAAGAGTACAAGCCGGCTTGGTATGCTTACCCGAGGTGGACAAAGGACGGCAAGGCCGTGATCTACCACGCCAACACGACGGGCAAGGGCAGGCTGTTTCTCTACACGCTGGCTGACGGAAAGACCAGGCAGGTGTCTACAGACAACTCCGTGGACTTTCGTTATCCTCACTCGGAAGATACCCCGAAATAATCAGGAGGGCGGAAATGCAGAAAATGAACAGACGCGATTTCATAGGAGCAGCGGCGGGCGCCGTGGCCGCCCTGAACGCTCCGCATCTTTTTGCGGCGGGCAGGAAAGCCGCCGGCAGATCCAGGGTCTCGGCCGTCAAAGGGAACGACCTGACCAGGATGACCCTGGAGGCCCTGGAGCCGCTGGGAGGAATGAAGGCCGTAGTCAAAGAAGGAGAAACTGTCTTCATCAAGCCCAATTTCGTCAATGCGCCCTGGGCAAAGCACAACAAGTGTTTTGCAACGGGCGAGTGCACGAAACCGGAGATCATTCTTGCGGTGACGGACGAATGCCTGAAGGCCGGTGCACGGGAGGTCATCATCGGGGACGGAAGCCAACTGCCCAGGTATGACTGGAGAGAGCTAAAGACCCTGGACGGCAAGAAGGACATGGTCACCGAGGCCAAGCGCCTGAGTTCGAAGTACAGCGGAAAGGTCAGACTGGCCTGCCTTGAAGTCGACTCCCCGGGCTGGGTGGAGGTCCCCTCGAAATGCAAGCAGAAGAAGCTGGCCATCTCGGATCTGGTTTCAAAGGCTGACAGGATCATTACGATCCCGGTCGCCAAGACCCATTCATGGGCCCAGCTGACGCTGGGGACGAAAAACTTCATCGGGATCACCCAGCTCAAGCGGTATGCCCAGCTCATCGATAAGACCTGGTGGAACCGCGGGAGTCTCGATCACAGCAGTCCCCGGGCGATCTCGCAGATATACCTGGACATAGTCAAAGCTATAAAGCCGGATCTTTCGATCGTGGATTTCTCCGTCTGTCTCGAAAGCAACGGCCCGTCCATCGGTCAGGGCGGAAAGACGGTCGACGTCAAGAAACGCATCGGCTCATGGGCGGTTATTGCCAGTAGAGATATCATGGCCGCTGACGCCACGGCCGCGAGAATCATGAGTCACGATGTGAAGAAGATCAAGCAGCTTACGATGGGCCACGAGATGGGGCTGGGGCGGATCGACGAGCGTTCGATCGAGGTCGTTGGCGAAAAGTTGGACAAGCTGGTTATGAAATGGAAGCCCGCCCAGATCAAGAAAGGCTTCTAAGCTGTCTGCAAGAAAGAATGAACAGTTGTGCGATGATCCATACGGACCTGTAGCGTTCGGCCGCCCCCAAAGGGGCTTGTGACTAGACAGGACTACGATACCCCGCCCGGACGAGGATTATGTCTGGGCACGCCGTACTTGATTGTCTGTGTTCCGGAATTCTCAAGTCGGCAAATGTAACTAGTTGCTATTAAAGCTCTTAGTAGCTGTGAATATGCCCGGTGTTGTCAAATCATGTTTCAAGAAAGCCCCTGGCAAGTGGCGTTATCGTAACAGGCTTGGCTGCAAGATGTTACGGGAATACGCAGAATGCACATGCACGATATGTGATGCGTTATGGGGGTTCGCACATAAGGCGTCAGAGCTCTTGAGCGAGTTGGAGCAACTCGGGCGTTGTTGCGGGCGGGTTGCTATAACTGAAGGTGGGCAAGGCGGTTGCAGTCGGCCAGATGCTCAAGTATCTCGCGAAACCACTGCGGAACGTTAGTTCGCATCCGCAAAATGTGTGAACCAACTGTGACGTTAGACACAGTTCAAAACGGTTCTTTTTGGCGGGGAAGTTCGATATGTGCGATTCGACGAAGGCCCTGATGTCGTTAAGCTTTCCGATACGCAACATCAGGCCGCCCTGACGGCAGGTCACTTTACTAACGGTGTGGACTTCCCAAGGGAAGAATGGACCTATACGCCGGATTCGGATGGCGTTTATTGGCTTTGCTATGAAGACAGTGCAGGTGTTTATGACTGGGACTACAAAGATGTCATGACCCGCATTACGCCCAACCCCGACGGCTCGACTACGCTGCTCATTACTTCAGGTATTATAGGTTACCAGGATTCGCTGGTCGATCTGATAGACGGTAGCGAGGTGGCGCCTATTCCGTCAAACACGCTTGGTGCGGAAGTATCGCTTCCTGCTCCGAATCTGTTGGACCATGAGTCTGCGACGAGCCATGACATCATCGTAGAGGTCAGCGATGGTGAACATGTATACACTGAGGCTTTTCAGATATCTGTGAGAAATGTGGTTGATATCGATGAACTGAACACATTTATCGGAACCTTTAGACAGGAAGGCGATGGGCTTCCCGGCGACCTCAATGGCGATGGTCGAGTCAATCTTTGGGACTTTGCTATAATGCGAGCCAACTTCGGCAAGGAACTGCCTGCTCCTGCACCAGCGACCGCACCTGAAGCACCTGCAGTCGCTCCGGTGGCTGCAGGTCAATCGCTTGTTGAACCTATTGCAGAGACTGCTACGCCAGGAGTTTCAATCGTTACTCAGCCGCTTGATTGGCTTGCACCCCGAAATTTGATCCAGGTGTTATGAGAGTTTCGAGTAGACTT
>CAZSLS010000247.1:0-9075 GCA_964607575.1 uncultured Planctomycetaceae bacterium
CAACAGCGTTTTATCCATCGTCGCTACGCGACAACGGATAAAACCCTTTACGTTAGGCAGATGACAAAGACTTGCTCACGGATGTCCCCCGAATTCGAGAAGGGATTAATACAATGAAAGCATCACCATGTTTATGTGTACTCGTGATTTGTGCGGTACAGTTGACTGGGTGCAATGGCGAAGATGCCTCGCAAGAAGCCGCTGTAGCAGAGGTGTTTGAAGAGTTTAGAGATGATGAAGGGACCCTCATGGCAGTGACGGGTGGTGGAGGGGCGACTTTTTCCTGCTCGATAGAAACAGTGCGTCACTACGCAAGAACTATCCGGAAACGAGGGGTAGATCCGATGGACGTCTACAAATTCGCTGCTGCTAAAGCCGAAGCGGACGTGCAGATCCAGTTCGCCTATCTGCTCCTCTTGCATGAAAACAAAGAGTATTTGAGATATGCCGACAAGAATATTAAGAAACTACTCGCGAGACATGAGTTTCTGGTGTGGGGTGTGGTCGCTGGCAAGGACAATGCTGTTAGTGAACACTACAGGGAAGCGATGATAGGTATTCTCAAAAAAGTCGACTCGCCATATCCCCAGATCCTGGTTGTCCGTGACATGCTAAAGAAGGGGGATGTGAAAACTGCTATCACCAGACTGCTGAATATCCGTGTCGATGTGTATGATTGGGCAATGTGCGCCCATGAAATACTCGACGATATCGCCGAAGCCGAGAAGTATCCTCTCCTGCTTCCATATCTTGACTCGAAGTCAGTACAGGGAGCCAAAGCCACAGTTATTCTCGTGGAAGAGCCTAAGTACCACAACAAGGTAATCGATTACTTAAACGCCATGAAAAAAAGCAATGATCCCAAACTGAAGGAAGCGGCTCTGGGGGCAGCCGACGCTATTGGGCCGATTGGGCCTGCGGCCAGAAAGAAGATACCCGAGCTTCTCGAAATGCTGAAAGACACGGTCGTGGGTACCCGTGTGTTTGCGGCACGATCGCTAGGGAATATCGGACCTGCGGCCAAAGATGCCATACCCGCACTCAAGAAACTGCTGGAAGATGAGGACAGTGACGTGCGAGATGCCGCTGCCCGGGGCATCAAGAAGATCCAAGGCGGCACAACAACCAGGCCAAAGAACGAATGAACCGCCTAACAAGGCGCTCCAGCGGACGCGAAAAAGCCGCGCCGCTGAGCTTAAACGTTATGTAAGAGAAGGCGTGAAGGATATGGAAAAGGGGACAGTATGGAAAGGGGGCAGGCTGCTTTCTTCGGTTTTTTCGGATTTCGTGGAAAGACGCACTCTCGTTCATGATGCTCCAATGCGTCGGTAGAGTGTGGATGCATCAGGGCTTACGGCTCGCTTGTCTGCGACAGGCCCTTTGCCTGCCTGGAATTGGCGTAGGAAGGATTTAGATGCGAATGCCCTGAAGCCAACGGGGAAGACGCTTGCCATCACCGCTGGCTTCTGATGCAATACGGGTTCCGGACAGGATTGATGGTGTTACCCGAATTATCCCTCCAACCAGGAGCCCAACTATGAAACTGCGATTGACTGCGATTCTCGTTTCCTCATTTTGCATTATGCTGGTCGCCTCGGCGTGTACGGCCGCTGATCCGGGGGCCGGGCTCGATGGCTTCCGTTGGAAGTTCCCCAGTGCGGACCCCATGTCCGCCAAACTCAGGAAGGGGGCGGTCTGCAGGTCCGCCCTGGTCACCGGCGACCCGAACAAGACCGACAATTTCACCGAGAAGATGAACTTCGGGGGGGATAAGGGCAAGCGATACAAGGTCACCTTGCGTTTTCGCGGGGTGGTCGAACCGATGAGGTACAAGGGCGGCGCCAAGGATGGCGACTATTTCTATATCGGCGGTCAGCCGAACAACGGCGGCTACAACATCTACAAACTCGAGGTTTCGTCCCCGAAGTCGCACTACTTCCTCAACCGCTGCGACCGGGTCGCCCATGACGTGTTCACGATCGACTATACCAGTACGATCGAGATCGACGGCGGCGCGACGCTGACCATGTCCGGGGACGGGCAGAACGGTAAGATGATCGCGAATTTCAAGAAACTCACCGTCCCCGGGGTCGAAGAGAAACCCTATAACGGTCAGTTCGTCCAGGTCAACGTGGTGGCTGTCAAAGAGGTCGCCGCCGGGGCCAAAGACGTTTGGACGCCCACGAAGAAGCGGATCGAGGACGTGCCCAAGGCCAAGGGCCTGGCGGTCAGCGGGAGAACCCTGGAGATATTTCAGCACGGCGTGAAGAAGGAATGGGGATACGCCAAACCGCAGACTGACAGTTTCGTCGTGGTCCATCCGAAAGCCAAACGAAAGGGCGCCCCGCTCTACGTCGTTCTTCATTCGGCGGGGCACGATGTCTGGTCATGCGTTAGATGCACGAGCAGGGTCGGAAACCACGACATCTATCGCTCGCCCGACGACTTCTACGCGCTTTACCTCGACTGCCGCGCCAACCGCGGCGACTGGTGGTGGGGCGGTATGCACGCTCGAGACAAGAACCTCACAAAGATGAACTCCGGCGCTCCGGCGCGGCCGGTGGAGCGTCGCGTGATCGACACGGTGAAATGGGCGATCGAAACTTACCAGATCGATCCGAACCGCGTGTATCTGTGCGGGAATTCGATGGGCGGCAGCGGTACGCTTGGTATCGGAATCCGTAACGGCGACATTTTCGCGGCGATCAAGGCGAACGTTCCCGCCGGTGTCGAACACGTCAGTCACCGCATGGGTTTCCCGCCGCACTCGGTTCCGAAAGACGTCAAATTGCCCGATCCTCCGGTAGCGATCGACTATTCGGGCCAGAACGACGGATGGTCCCGAGGGCACGGGCTCTTTGCCAAAGCCATGAATGACCGGAAGTATTCGCTCTACTTTTACTGGGGCCCGTTTGGCCACGCCAACAATCACGCGTCAATTATGAAGGTCAACGATCTTATCAACTCGTTTGACTGGCTGAGCGTTAAGAAGAACCAGGCGTACGCTGTCTTCACTAACGCTTCGGGTAACAGCAAGCTCCCCTGGCCGGACAACGTCAGCGACAAAGCCCCGGGGCAGATCAACGCGTTCTTTCGGTGGAAGAATATCGCTGATACGAAGGACAAGCTGACGATGTCGATCTTCCTGGTCTCGCCGGCGGACTTGAAGACGACCTTCGAGATCCCCAAGACCGCGACGGCGGATGTTTCCGTGCGTCGAATCCAGAACCTGAAGATCAAGCCCGGCGAAACGCTGAAGTGGAGTTTCGGCGCGAAGAATGGCAAGGTCAAGGCCGACCCCTCCGGGCTCATCACCATTGGCGGGCTGAAGATCACCGCGAAACCGGCAACCCTGACGGTCAACAGGTGAGATTCGGGGTGGCAACCCAGGCCCCATAGGGGCCGACATATGGTAGCCCCGTCCGTCAGGGCGGGGTGTCATTGGCATCCCCCCCTCCTATTTCAGCCCCGGTAGGGGCGACAGAACGCTTCTTTCGCCCCTAGCGGGGCTCGGGGGTTGTGCGTGTTTGCTGACCCCGCCCTGACGGACGGGGCTACCTTATGACGGCCCTGCCGGGCCTGACGACAACACCATCGCTTTTCAACGGCCCCTTGTCACTTCGCCTGCTTCTGCGAGGGTCTGTCTTTCTTGCCCTTGAGGATAACCAGCTCGGAACTGACGTGGTTGCTGCGATGCCCGCCGGTTGTCCGAAACCCGTAGACCAGGAACCCCGTGGTCCCTTCGGGAAGGGGCTTGATGGAGACCAGTTCGCCCTTGCCGAGTTTGCATTGAATGAAATGCCATTTGCGATTCTTCCATGCGCCACCGGACTTAGTGAGGTACATCCAGGCCTCCGTGATGTCGCCGGTGTACTTCGTGTGTACCATATGCGTCCCGGGATTGATTTTCGGGCGCTGGAATTTCGGCAGGGGCGGACCGGACTTGACGATGCTGTCGGCGAAGGCGGTGATTTCACATGCGTCATTCCATCCCGATCCATGCGCGTGGATCATCCACGGACGTATGCACAACGTGCTCGGTCCGCCGGCGGCGGTAACCGATTTCGAGAAGATATCGATTTGAAAAACGGGGTCCGCCACTGAACTGACAAACAGCATCGGCATCTTCGCGTGCGGTAAATGGGCGGAGGGGTCCCACTTCGTGCGGTAGTCCAGATATTGGGCGCCGGTCATGTTCTTTGGCGGGAACCATTGCGACAGGCCGGGATTGTCGCTCTCGTGGATAAAACCGCCGCCGTAAACGGGAATGACAAAAATGAATCGCGAGTCTAATCCGGCTACACTGCTGACGATCACGCCGCCCCAGGAAATGCCCGTCAGGCCGATCTTCTTGGGGTTGATCTCCTTGAAGGATCGCAGCAGCGAATTGGCGCGTATCACGTCGGCGACGGCGTGATAGAACCACTGCTCCTTGTCGCCCAGGGCCCGGTCGCCGAACCAGTCTATGCGAGCGGGCCCGGCGTTCTTGTGAGTTTTCCCGGTCGGGAAGTTGCCTTCCACCTGGTGCGACTTCCCGCCGGGGAGATGCCCCTCGAGGTCCATGGCGATCGCCGCGAACCCCTTACTGTTCCAATAGTTCACCCACTCGGGATACGCCGTTCCGCCGCCGCCGTGGGCGCAGACCACAGCCGGCCAACCGCCCGCCGGCGCTTTGCCTTTCGGGGCCGCGTAGTATGCGAACACCCAGGTCGGTTTGCCTTTATAATCCGCACCCTCGTAGAAGAACGCCCGCATGCCCTTGGCGGGACGTTCCTTGGCGGGGTGAACCTTCGGGGTTTTCCAGAGCGCCGAAACATCCCACGGTATCACCCTCTTGGTCGCTTTGGGCTCCGCGGCAACCGCGGCGGTGCATAAAATCGTGAGCATCGCCAACTTGACGCCGGCGGACAGGATTCGCTTGATCTTCATCTCAGAGATTCCCTTTTTACAGTCGGTACAGCAATACGGATTTGCCAGGTCACTTCGAGGCTTTGGACGTCTTGGACGCGGGCTTCTTCTTCTGGGCGAATAACCACTCCCACAGTTCCGGCGTGTTGTACGCCCGGGTCCAACTGTTGTGACCGACGCCGGGGTATTCGGTGTGCTTCACCCTGCCGCCGGCGGCTTTCAGGGCCTCTGCCATCGTCTTCGACAGCATGGCGGGGACTACGTTGTCGGCGCCGCCGTGGAATATCCAGAACGGAACGACCGCCATACCCTTGACGCCCTTGGCGCCAGGCCAGCCGCCGCAGACCGGCACGGCGGCGGCAAAGAGGTCGCCCCTGAGCGAGACGGTCCCGAACGTACCGAACCCGCCCAGCGACAGGCCCGTGATGTAGAGGCGGTTTGTGTCGGCCTTGAATTCCTTGCACACCGCTTGGAGCATCCCGATGACCAGTGCGTCCATCGTAGGTCTCTTGCGGCCGAAGAGGGAGCCGGCCCAGAACGAACCGCGCGGGCATTGCGGTACGAGAACGATGGCGGGATACTTGGCTCGCAGCGCGTCGTCGGCGAAGATTTTTGGTACGCCCGCATCGGTCAGGTTCTTCTTGTTGTTCGACCCGCACCCACCCATTCCGTGCAGGAACAGCAGCACGGGGTATGACTTCTTGGCATCGAAATCGACGGGCTTCATCAGGTGGTACTTGATGCTCTTGCCCGCCTTGTCGGTGAATTTCCGCGCCTCGTAATGCTTCAGATCGCCACTGTATCGCTTCTTCGTCGCCGCGGGCTTGACCTTGGCCTTACCGCCGCCGGTAGAAGGTTTGCTCCCGGTACCCGGGGTGACGAGTTTAGCGGGGACCTTGCGCTTCCGGCTGCTCAGAAAGGCGAAGATCTTCGCCTGGTTGTCGTCGAACGCGATGCGGACGTGCCCGCCGCCGGCGACTTCGATATAACTGTAGTCCATCTTCAACTGCTTCATTTTGGCGACCCATCGCCTCGCCATTGCGACCGGTACGAGCTTGTCCGAATCGCCCTGGACGACGATAACGGGCATGTCCTTGATCTTCGTAAGCGCCTCGGGACTGCGGTAGGTCGCCGGTGCGATCGGCGCCAGACCCGCCCAGAGCGCAGGGTATTTGAGCCCCAGATGCCACGTGCCCCCTCCGCCCATCGAGTGGCCCATCAGGTAGATCCGCCTGTTGTCGATGTTCAACTCCCGCCGCGTAATGGCCAGGACGTTCATCACATCCTTCTCGCTGAGTTCGCCGAGGTTCTCCGGCGAACCTCGTTTCATCTTCCACCCCAGGCTGCCGTACCACCCGCGATCGTTGTAGCCCGTGGGCGCCACCACGACGAACCCGTGCTTTTCAGCCTGCTCGATCAGGCCCGGATAGTGCATGATCTGCCACGCCGAACTGTGCAGACCGTGCAGGGCGACCATCAGAGGCCAGGTCTTGGACTTGTTGTACGCCTTGGGAACGTACAGGCAGTACTCCATATCTTTGCCGGCCTGTTTGAACTCATAGGTCCGCTTGAGGACCGTTCCGGTCTTGAGTTTCGGCGTTGCGGCCGGCGATCGCGGAGGCGCGGCGACGAGGACCAGAACAACCGCTATCGCCAACATTGCAAACCGACCTCGCACAGATGCGTATTTCATGTGTCAAGCTCCTTGTCCGGGGATCAACAACCTAGCCGCGACGATCGCAAGGCATCTGCGATGATTGTATCCGATGCGACATATTGGGCAAGCCTAATCCGGGTTCGGGCGGAGGTTATGCGATTGACCTCGCAACTCGCGGGCAAGTAAGGATGTGTGCGACATAAAAAAGTGGCACCAGGCAACGGCGACGGCTTTTGCCACAGAGATCACAGAGAACGGCAACGGCGGGAATTTTGCTACGGCAACGGCGAACGGCGAGAACACGGAGGACGACAACGGCAACGGATTTCACCGCGGACAATACGGACAGTTACGGTAATAAGTTTGGGTGTTGCCGTCTCTGTGCCCTTACCGTAGTCGTTGCCGTTTCCGTAACAAGACTTCCGCCGTTGCCGTTCTCTGTGTTCTCTGTGTCCTCTGTGGCAAAAGCCGTCGCCGTTGACTAACCCGCCACTTTCTTGTGTCGCACACAGTAAGGATCGAGATGGATTATCGTTGACGCCGGACTGGTTGGAGGGCTACCATGCGCCGAAATAACCGAGTACGCACGTTTTCACGAAGGGAATCGACAGAGAATCCGAAGATTCTGCAAGCAAAGCCATACCCATGCCCGTCCCCGCACCACAATTTGACGCTCGAGAGAGCTTCCAGGTGGCTGAAGCCGTCCTGGCTGTCATGCGGGAGTTGCGCGCGTCGCTGCCTGACAACGATGCTGTGTGGGAAGCCTTCATCGAATGGCGAGGGCCCGAAGAACGCGAGTATCTGCAGACAATGCGCGACGGGGGGACCTACGTGTTCTATACCGTCCTCCAGGACCTCTATCGCTTCGCCGAGGAGACCTGCGGGCGGAGCGTTGCGCGGGCGGCGGGACGCCAGCTGGCCGAGTCGCTACTCCAGCGTCACCTGCCCGATTTTCTGCAAAGCACGCTGGGCAACGCGGGTGGATTTCGCGGGCAAATCATGTGGCTTTTCAATCAACTTGTATCCGGTACGTGCGGAGACATCTACGCGCTGGATGTCGAGATCGGCTCGGACGATAACGTTATCGCCCTGGTCCTGACGTACACCGACGAAGCGCAGATGGTAGACTACCTGACCCGCGGCGGACACGACCCGGCCAAGGCGTTCGCCAACAGTTTCGACGTGTTCCACGGTGCCGTGAGGTCGCTGCTGGGGCGTATCGTACACAGTTTTGCACCAGAGCAGTTCCACACCGAGTGCGAACCGATGCGAGGGCGCAGCGTCATCGAGTTCACACCGGCAAATCGGTTCAGCTACGAGGGCATTATCGATCTGCTTCTCGATTACGTCCACCGCCTTCGCCGGCGCCGGGACCACGAGCCCCCCGAGACAGACGCCGATGGCGTCCAGCATGCCAGCGAAGCCATGCTGGCGACCTGGCAGGCGATCTGCAAAGCCGCCGCGTGTGACGAGACGGTCCTCTTGTGCGGTGAGTCGGGAACGGGCAAGAGCTACCACGCACGCATACTCCATGAGATGGGCGAACGCCGGGACGGACCCTTCATCGAGGTAGGCCTGGTCTCGGACATCGGTAGCGACAACATGGTCCAGTCGAATCTGTTCGGGCACGTTCGCGGAGCCTTTACCGGGGCCGACGGGGAAAAGCAGGGCCTGTTCGCACTGGCAGACGGGGGAACGATCCTGCTCGACGAGATCGGTGACGCCTCGGGCGAACTCCAGGCCAAGCTGCTCCGCGTGATCGAGAGCAAGACCTTCAGAAAGCTCGGCGGGGTGGAGGATGTCTCGGTCAACGCGCGCGTTATTGCCGCGACCAACAAGGACCTCGAAGCGATGGTCCGCCAGGGCAGTTTCCGCATGGACCTGTACTATCGCCTGAACGTGATCCAGATCACCTTACCGCCGTTGCGGCAGCGACGAAGAGATATTCCCAAACTCGCGCAGATTCTCTTCGACCGGATATGCCGCCAGACCAACACCAGCGGCAAGGGGCTGACCGATGAGGCGCTCGACAGCCTGTGCAACCACGACTGGCCCGGCAACATCCGCGAGTTGGACAATGCCCTGCGGCGGGCGGTGGCGTTCTCCAACCAGGCGGAGGTCTCCCTGGACGATCTGCCGACCGCCACGAAAAGCCAGGTCCGGGGCGAAATTTCCCCCCGCACCGCACTCGAAGGCGACGGCGTCATCAACAGCGAAGTGCTTAGAGGCGTACTGTCCAGAAGCACACCACCGCCCGAGGGAGAGCCCCACGAATGGTCCGGACACATCGATTACGCACGACGAGCGTACCTCATGGTACTGATCGAGCACCACCAGGGCGACCTGCGGGAGATAGCCCTTCACTGGGACAGATCCTCGGAAAACACCCTGCTGAAGCTCATCCGCCAGTTTGGTCTGGAAGAGCAACTGCAAACCGCCAGGCAGAAGCGAACGTAAGCCCCGTCCGCAATTTCTGCCCGCAGTTTTTGAGTTCACCTGTACATTGAGAG
>CAZSLS010000248.1:0-9066 GCA_964607575.1 uncultured Planctomycetaceae bacterium
TCGGAGCCAGATTGTCTGAATTCACCGTCACGGTGAACGTATCTTCAACCCAAAGGCCCGGCGTTCCAGTGTCCGTTGCCCGGATCGTAATGTCCGCCAAGCCGCTCTGGTCGGCGGCGTACGACAGCGTAAGATCAGATCCGACCAGAGATGCGGTTATCAGAGAAGAATTCGTGTTGTCCTGGACCGATAACGTCAGGATATCGCCGGTGTCCACGTCGCCAAACACCGCCGCCAAATCGAGAAGCGTGTCGGGGTCGTTCTGGTCAACAATGATGTCGGAAAGAGAAGCAACTACAGTCGGAGTGTCATTAACCGAATTCACCGTCACGGTGAACGTATCTTCAACGAAGAGCCCGGGCTCGCCGGAGTCGGTCGCGCGAACGGTAATATCCGCCGAACCGTTCTGGTCCGACAGATACGACAGAGTAAGGTCCGAACCGGTTACATTCGTCGCAACCAGACCGCCGTTGGTGTTAAGCGCAACCTGGTATGTCAGCGTATCGCCGAGGTCTACGTCGTCGAACACGCTCGACAGGTCGATAAGCGTATCGGGTGCGTCTTCATCGACCGCAAAGTCGGCGATGGGAGTGACGAGGGTCGGGGCGTCGTTTACCGGATCGACGGTGATGGTGAACGTATCTTCGACCCAGAGGCCCGTTCCGCCCTGGTCGGTCGCGCGGACCGTGATGTCCGCCGATCCGCTCTGGTCGGGGGCGTACGACAGCGTGAGATCCGAACCGACTATGCCTGTTGTGACCAAACTGATATTGGTATTCGTCGTAACCGAGAACACAAGCGTATCGCCAACGTCGATATCGCTAAAGGCGGACGAAAGATCAATTACCGTGTCGGCGACGTCTTCATTAACAATATCGTCAGCAATCGGACTGGTCACCGTGGGTGCGTCATTGACCGGGTTGACCGTTACGGTGAAGTCGTCTTCGACCCAAACCCCCGCCGGGTCCATCGCCCGGACGGTAATGTCAGCCGTCCCGCTCTGGTCGGCGAAATAGGACAGCGTAAGGATATCGCCAACCATGTTTGTCGACACAAGACCCGGATTCGTATTGCCCGACACCGACAGCGTCAGCGTATCGCCCGGGTCGGGATCATCGAACGTCGCCGACAGATCAATGACCGTATCGCTCGCATCTTCGCTCACTGCGACGTCGTCAATAGGATCGACCACAATCGGGGGCTCGCTGAAAGCCGTCGCCAACCCGGGTGTCGGCGCGTCGGATCGCCAACTGGCCGCATCGCTGCCGAACGTCCCCAATTGGACGCGATGCAGTGATTCGCCATCGCCGTCCGGAGTGATCGGCCAGGGCGTAATATCGTCGTAAATGACCTGATCCTCGATCAGGTGCGGAACGTAACCGGGCTCTTCAAGCGGGGGAGAATCCGGACGCTGCAGCGTTATCCGTTGCCCGCCGTTATCGAGACCTCCCTCGTATCCGCCAGCCAGCAGAACCGAGGCGTCTATTCCGTAGTGAGACCTGAAAGCCGCAACGCGGGAGGCGTTTTCAGCCTTTGCCGGATCGAACGAGAGCACAACAATCGTATTGCCAGCCGGAAGGACAAGGCCTTCGTCGAAGTTCATATCCGCCCCGCCGCGAATACGCCAGTCAGCAAAATACTGCCCCGGAGTTTCGGGATGGGGGTTGCTCTCCCAGGACGCCAAATCGATCTCCGAGCCCGTCGGATTGAACAGTTCGATGAACTCCAGATCGCTCTCGGCATACGGTTCGACGGCGATCTTGTCGAAAGAACTGACTGCATTGTCCGTACCGACGCCGATCGAACCGCTGTTGAGCGCCCCGATGAACTCGTGGCCCAACACGGCCGCACCATCGACAGTTAGCGTGGCGATATCGTTCTGCACGCTGAGTTTCAGATGGTAATCCATACCGACCTGAATCGTAACGTCCAGAGAGGCGTCGACGATCCACCCGCCGGAGTTGCGATGTCCCATCCGCCATTGGGCTCCGCTGACGGAGGCTCCGGCGAACTTGAAGTTCGTCGGGCTCTGGTAGTCGAATATCAGCATCGCGTTGGAGGCGTAACCGCCCGCCGCGGCGGCGGCGTTGATCTCGGCTTCCAGGACGTAATCGATCGGAAGGGCCTCGGGAAGATCGATCGTCGCGACAGTATCGTCGCCGATCGAATCGGGCGTAACACCGTAACGCCCCGCCGTTACGCTCCACACCCCCGCAACTTCGGTAAACCGCTCCGATCCGCCGGTGGTGAAGTTCTCGTGGAAGATACCGGGATAGTACATCACCTCGCTGATTATCACAGGACCGATGCGCGGAGAGCTGTTGGAACCGTCGAGCGTAACCGATGTCATCGGATACAAATCGCCGACAGTATCGGGCCAGCGCCCGAACGACTCTCCATTGGCCGCCCCGCCGAACGAGACGTGGTCGACAAAGTGCGTAAGCTTCGACCCGTTGGCCTTCATCAACCACACATCATCGCCGTGCGCTCCGTCCAAAGCGAAATCCAGCGGACCTACCCCGCCGAAGTCATTTTCGTCAAAGACCAGATACTCACCGGAGCCGATAGTCGTGCCCGCGGGAATCTGATACTTCATGTAGTCTCCGTTATTCGGATTCCACGACCAGCCCCACGTATCGCTGATGTACCATCCGCTGAGATCGACAGTCCCGCCGGTGGTGTTGTACAATTCAATCGAGTCGACATCCGGAAGATCGGTGTGACTCAGAACCTCATTTACGATCACTCCCAGCGCATCTTCGCTCACAGCCCCGGGCGTACCGCCGTATGCAATGCTCGACGTCCAGTTGTCAGAATCGTTGTAATCCCCCGCCGGATCGATTATCTCCAGCGCAGCGCCCTTTCCGTCAGCCCTGCCAGGCCAACCGCCGGTGTCGTTGAAACGGAAGTTCTGAATCTCGGCGCCGAGGATGTCGGTCAGCGCGATCCCCTCGCCGGTGTTGGACAGATGAGGAGCCTGATACCCAAGACCGTACTGGCCGAGGATTGTAATACCCGCACCGTATCGCGTCGTAAAGGCCGACTGGTTGGCGACAACAACCGCCCTTCCGCCGGCCGGAAGAGTCGCATCACCGTCAAACTCGAACTCGAACCCGTTAACGAACTGCACGCCTCCCAACGCTATGGTCGAAGCGCTCGTGTTCATTATCTCGACGAACTCAAAATCCTCGCTGGTGAAGGACGAATCGGCCGCCAATTCACCCGGCGTGGGATCCTGGGGATTGTAGTGTATCTCCGTGATCGCCAGATTACTCGCATCGGCCGGAACGTCCGTCACAAGCACAAGCTCCGACGGGGCGCCCCACTGCAGGTGCGTGAAACCGCGATAGGCGGGCGTCGCGCCCGCATCGTAAACGCGGGCGATGATCTTCGTGTTGTCGTTGATCGTGATCGGGGTTCCGTCGTAGAGCTGCCCTTGTATTCCACCGCCCACGTCGCGCGGATCCGTACCGTCGGTTGTGTAGTAGACATCCCCTACCGCCGGGAGATTCGTGAACGTTACGGTCGTACCGGCGGGGACCTGTCCGTTGCCGACAGAAAACTCAGCCAACGGGCGGAACTGCTTGTCGATCCAGGGCATTCGTCCGATTGGATCGGTCGGAATCGATTGTTCGTACGTAAACCACTCCTGCAGGCGGAGTATCTCACCGTCCTGCCAGTTATTGGGGTAGGTCTTTCCAAAGTCGCTCAGCGTATTGGCTCCGCCGAACGACTTAGGCCACTTGGCTGCGTTCCGGACCTGCGCCTCGGTGATCTCGTCGGCCATCGACCCGATGACATTGACGATGTTAGCGCTGCTGAGAACATCCCTCCGCAATTCGAACCAGCGATCGATCCACACCTGACAGAATTCCGGGTCCTGGAACATCCGGTTCCACCAACCGTACTGGAAGAAGAACGCGGTGTCGTTGGGCGGGTCCCACTCTTTGGGATCGCCCGCACGGATATAGCTGACGTCCTGCGACGGAGCCATTGTGCGGTCGAAATCCCATACCGGGCCGAACGCCAGCTTGCCCTCTCGCGGTTTATACATGTACGTGCTGAGGCGCAGGGCGTCGGGGTTCTTGGTGATTACGTTGAGAATATGATGGTCGATCGACGCTGCGATGTCGAAATATTCGGAGTAATGCAGACCGGTCGAGGAATTGGTGAAGTTTCCGGCGTTTATCGCGGTGCGGTACTCATTGAGGTAGTTCTTGATCCAGCTTTCCTGGGAGTCATACGCCGGGGTCTCCATGACGTCTTCTTTAGGATACACCCATTTCAAGCTCTGCCCGCCCGCGCTGAATCCGCTGTCGCCGGGGTCGGCCCGGTCGATCTTGAGAATGTATCCGCCGGAGACATCCGGAGGCGTGTCGTCGGTCGGTTCGAGTTCTTCGACGTCCACGCGATCGGACCCGCGCTTGATCTTCTCCATTAGGACATAAACCCCACGGTAATCCGAGGAGTACGACAGCGTCCCGCCGCCCGTGTTGGCGAACAATTCGACGAATCGCGTTCGCACCGCGTATACGTCCATCTCGTTGCTCAACTGGTGGATCAGCGAGTTCCGAACCATGGCGCGGTCGAAGCTGAACGGTGCAAAAAGGACCCAGTCCGATTCGGCGGGCATGCCGAGCGGAGAAAAGTCAACATCGTCGTTCACTTCCTCGCCCCATCCCTCGATCGAATAGTGCGCCTTGGACTGCCCGCCCGTGCTGGAACCGCGACGTTTCCACCCGAGCCTGGTGTCCAACTCATGACCGCCGGTAAGGACCGTCCTGCCGTCTATACCGGGCTCGAAGATGGACATGTAGGCGGCCTGCTTGCTGTTGGACGGAACGCTGCCTGCGCCGAAGTTCTCGATCACGATCAGGGGAAGATCGGAGCTGAAGTTGTGCAGATCTGAGGCGAGTTCGATATAGGTTTCGCTATTGACCGCCCCCGGAGCCTGGCCGGGCTCGTACGCCCTGGCGCGAACCTGTGTGGTGTTGCTTATCGTAAGCGGGCCGGTGTACTCGGTGGACAACTCGCTGGGAACCGTACCGTTGAGCGTGTAGTAGATCGTCGCGCCGGACGAGCCCGTGCTCAGGGACAGGCTGAACGATGTCTCGGTGAACGCACCGCCAAACCGCGAGAATTCGACATCCCCCGCCGGAGCGCCAATCGTCGGATCGCTAACCGCACCGGGAGTAGGATTGCCGAAATATCGCGGATCGGAAATATTGGTGGTCGCCGTCAACTGCGGCTGGAGCAGGAAATCATCGTCGGCCGCATCGACATTCAAACCGTGAATCGCCAGCACGTTCGTCCCAACGTGGAGCAGACCCATGAAGGCGGTTACGTCAATTTCCTCGTACACAACAGCCTGCAGATCGGGATTCGCCGCAGTCGCCGCCGAATCGGTCGCCAATGTGACCGGCGCGTTCCTTGAGGCGATCTCGGTTCCGTTCAGATACGCGACAAATCCGTCGTCGTATTTCATCTTGAGCGACAGGCCTTCGTAGCCTGTCAGATCAAGGACCTCAAAATCGATGCGAGTCCAGATCGACGCGTTGGCGCCGGTGTCCTTCATCTGGGCTTCAACGTTAGTTTCTATGATCGCCTCGAAATCATCCTGCTCGTTGGAGAAACCGACTCCCAGCAGATTGGGCACGGTCACGCCGAACGGAACGGTCAGGTTCGGGTTCTGCACGCCGGGAGTGGGGCTGTTGTTCCGTCGAAAATCATCGGCTGAATCGGTGTCGAAATTCCCGCTGCGAACCATAACCTCGCGCGGTCCGAACACAGCGCTGAACGATACGTCGTCAACGGCCAGCGGATTGTCCGAAACGCTGTTGTCGTTCACATCGTGCCACGTGATGTAAAACGTCTCGCCGTGCGCTATCTGGGTCGGCGGCGCGTAGCTTGTGCTGATGATCTGGCGATTGGCCGGGTCGTTTCCATCCAGGGGGCTGCCCGCCCCGGTCTGTTGCGGACCGGTGAAATCAAACGTCGAACCCATGGATACAAAGCCCGATCCGGGGTCCGTGCTGAACCAGACGGTAAGCTGTTGCGGAGGGTCGCCCGCGTCACCGTCCCAGTCGCGCCACTGCTCGCCCGTATACCCGAGCGTGAACGATTCGATCGCCGAACCGGTGTCGTTGGTTATCTCCAGCTGCAGCGCCCGATCGCCGGTGCCCGTGGTCGCCATATGCCCAATCGCGCGGTCTGAGTCCCCGTTCGTTCCATAATTGTAACTGCGTCCCTTGCTGGTCGACGAACCGTTGTCGACGTAAAGCGCCTCGTCATTAGGTTGGCTGCCGGGCGGTTGCCGGTTCTGCGTGCTGGCGTATTTGCCCGCGGTCCATCCGGTCGGGGGTGTAGTACCGGCCGATCCAATCGAGTCGAAATCTTCGTCGTACGTCCCGCCGGAGTAGTTGATCCCGGCTCCTCCGCCTCCCCCGCCCGAGCCCGCGCCGCCTCCGGCTCCGGGTTCGGCTCCGTCACCGGTCCATTCGTCGCCCGGGACTATGCCCGTAAAGGCGCCGTAATCGACGCTCATGCCCGCGATCTCAGCGGCGGTGTATCCCCAGGGAGCAAAATCAACAACCTGCCCGAGATTATCGATAATCATCGCCCAACCGGGCCCGTCCAGCTCCCAGGCGATATCGCTTCCCCAGGTCGTGTCGTCGCGATGGAGCACATTGCCCGTGCCTATTGTCCCCGTCAGGTTCCAGGCTACGCTGTTGACTCCGCTGACGCCTCCGGTCGGATCGTTGACCAGCACCATCCACCCGGTAACGTCGACCGGATCGTGCCCGGCGTTTTGTATTTCGACGTAATCGGTGTCGCCGGTGTTGATCTCGGTGACCAAAACCGTCTCAGCCCCATAATAAGTGTCCACAGACCAGGACGAATCATCAAAACCCTCCGCCGTCCATCCTCCGCCAGGCGCCGGCAGCAGCGGTGCGTCGCCGGGTGTCGGAATGCGATAGGTGAAACTCTGCCCCGCGTCAACAAGCGTGTTCCACGTACCGCCGATATGGAAGCCGTACGAGACATCCGCAACCTGCGCCGGGTAATCGATATAAGAGTGGATAATCGTCACACCGTCGGTGTCCACCAGAAGAACATCTTCGGTTTCCTTGCTCAACGTGAAATTGGTGTGATAGTACTGTCCGTCCCAATAGGGGTAATCAGAGTTATCTTGTCCGGAGGCGAAGATCACCAGATAGTCATTCCCCCCCGGATCGCCAGCCGCAGCCAGCGTGATGTTGGGGATCGGCCACTTGTCCAGATTGCCCGTATTGTCGCTCAGAAACAGCCCGTTGAGACTGACGGGCGAAGAGGTCGGATTGTACAACTCGATCCAGTCTGAAGAGTTACCGTCGCCATCCAGGATCGTATCGTCATTGGAGGCCATGAACTCCGAGATTACAACCGATCCGCTGAGAAGCAGGCGCGGTTCGAGCGGTTCAAGAAACGGTATTTCGTTACGGTTAATTGCAGAACGGCTCATAGAACACAACTACCTCTCTTACAAGCAGGAAACAAGAGCATCCAAGTACGGAATTAAAGGTGACGTAATCTTCCGTACCTCCAAGTACGGCGACATTCTATGATACCACATCCGGCCATTCTGACAAGAAGATTTCTACTGGAGAATCACGCCGGATTTGCGGTGTGATTACTGAAATGGTCCGGCCAATGCTCGGTCCAACGCTGATTCAGCCAGGATATCGATTAGCAAATCATCGCCAGCAGCATTGTCGCCCTGCAATACGCCTGTTAGTTCACGCTCGACAGAAGGCGTCGATACCGGATGTTCATCAGCAACAGGCAAGGCGACCTTGCCCACCGATACGAACGGCAGAGGCGCCGCAGGCGTATTGACCGGCGATATAACTGCTTTCTCAGCATCCATTAAAGCATCTGACGCCGGAGCAACATCGTCGGATTCAGGCTCAGCGCTTGCTAACGGTGAAGCTGCGGGCGGAGCGGGAGCCGGGACGGTCGGTGATTGGACTTCGTCGCCGAAGCGGCTTCGCATTAGCGCAAAGTCGCGCAAGCCCACGCGGCCGTCTCCGTCGAAGTCGGATGCAAGTGTTCCGATCCCGCCGCGCTGGCCGAACTGGCTCTTGAATGTATCGTACTCGGCCTGGCCGATCACGCCGTCGCCGCTTGTCTCGCCAACTGCGTTGCCATAGTAGAACAGGTCGGCGGCGCCGAGTCCGGTCTTACCGGTGGCGCGCACAGTCACTTCGACCCACTGGTTGGCGATGGCGCCGTCAGGCCAGATCAACTTCACGCGATCAGATCCGCCGAAGCCTTCGCCCGGATGCACGCTGACGGTCGGAGCGGGACCGGCGGACCATGTGTCGGGATCGTCGGAAGCGTTAACTTTGATGATGAAATCGCCGGCTTTGGGAGTTCCGGTCATCCCGGCGATATCAACCATAATCCCGTTGATCCCGCGCGAGTAACTCGTGTAATTGGCCGCAGTAACCGAACCGCCGGGCAGCAGCGGTGTTTTGTCGGGGGCGACGGCCTGATTGTCGTCGCCGCCGGCGTCCCAGGATGAGTTGTTGTAGAACACGTGTCGACCGACAACTTCACTCGAAGATTCGACCGTAACGGTGAACGTGTCTTCGACCCAGGCGCCGTCGGGGTCGGTGGCGCGGATGGTGATATCGGCGACTCCGCTCCCGCCCGGGGAGTAGTCAAGAGTCAATTGCGCACCGACAACGCTCGCGGTAACCAGACCGGGATTCGTATTGTTAGACACCGAATACACAAGGCGATTGGCGTCAGCCGTACCGGACGTTGGATAGTCCGCACCCAGCCTCGCGTGCATGCCAGTCCACTGGACATCGCCGGCGGCTACAATCTGGACAAGATCCTTTTGCTCGAAGTACTCGATAGTGCCTGAACCTACGCTCAGAACCACTGGTGCTCCGGTCAGGGAGGTGTCGTCCGGGGCGATCTCCTGCCATCCGGCGAATATCCACGTATCCAACGCCGCAAGATAGCCCGAGCCGGCGATGCCTTCGAAGATGGCGGCGTTGAGTTCGTCGTTAACGTCGG
>CAZSLS010000249.1:0-8978 GCA_964607575.1 uncultured Planctomycetaceae bacterium
ATTCCGAGAGCCAATACGATTGTTAAAAAACTACGTGTACGCATGATATCACTCCTGACAAGTGTTGATTACTTCCTTAATGAATACCGGCACGCGGGTCGCGCGTCGCACTGTGAAATACGATACGACCGGCTGCTATTCTACGAAATGCTGCCAAATCAGTACTCCAACCGACTCCGACCGCCTGGCGGATACAAAACGTCGGGCAGCTCATGACTGAGGCATAACAGACTTATCCAGCAGAACTAACCGCGCCTCAGGTCAAATACATCCTCAAATGACGGATGGCTCAATATGCTACTGAAGGAACTCCAATTAGGACTGATATGGTATCATAAAAGAGCTTGGCGGTCAAGAACAAACATAAATAGCTACGGCCGGCAATCAGTTGTCCGCTGGTGTACTCTGACGAATGTTCGGCTCCGCCGGCTTGGGTCAAACTTTCTGACTTCATTGCACCGAAGGCGAGCGTCACCCGATGAACAGGCGGACGATGCCGTAGATCGCAACGATCAGGATGATCGCCGGCCACCACGGGCTGACCCGACGGGTGGGTCTAACCCAGACAACCGGCGGACAGGTCCACCTGCTCCAGCGGTAGTTTGTCTTCGTTCTGTTCGGCCCACGCGGCGGCCTGTCCGTTGAGTGGGCTCTTGGTGTTGTAACTCTGATATGTCAGCATTTCGGCGATGCGCACCAGCAGCATGGGCAGACCCTGTCCGGCACTCCAGTGATCGCCGATACATATCTTCTGCGGATCGATGTTGGGATGGTAAACCGGCGTCATCATCCTGCAGAACGGTGGGCGGCGCGGGTAGTCCAGCGACAGGAATATCTCCGCGCGGTGGGTTGTACCTTCGCGGACCCCACTGTCGCCATCGGGTATGAGGCTTCGAACGCTTAACTCCACGATGTATTTTTCCGGAGGTGTTCCGGCAACTTCGACAATGCGGATCCGTGGGTGGTTGGCGAAGGCGGACATAACTTTCTGATGGTCGGACTGCAGCCTGCGAATGCGTGGATTCATGTGTAACTCCCGGTCAGGGGCAATGCGGTCAAGGACTATTATAGAAAACATATAATCAGAACAATCGTCAGCGTCTGCAAGTACGACAGTCCCAGGGCGATTTTGCACATGGCCAACCGCGTGCCCGGCAGGGCCCGGACGTCTTTGCGGTTGCTATGATACCAGATCGTACCGAAGACGGCTACAAACGGCGCCGTGCATGACAGGATACTGAGCACCAACATCACTATGGCGGTATTCCCAACTGACGGTTGCCGCTGCCGGGAGGATCGGCGGTCTTGATAGGCACGGCGGTCTTCGGGTTCGGCGGACTCGAACGTTGCACCGCAAGTTACACATCGCAGGGCGGCGGCCTGGATTTCCGAACCGCAACCGGGGCAATTCTTCTCTTCCTTGCCCCAATAAGACACGGGGATTTCAACGCTCCGGAGGGTCTCGGTCTCGGGCGCCTGTCCGCACCCGTAGATACCACAACCCTTGTTGTACTCCCAACAGTCCTGGTGGTACGGTGTCTGACATTCAGAGCAGCGCTTCGTGGCCTCCCCGGGGCCTACGGGCTGTTGGCAGACAGCGCAAAGGATGCAACCGTCCGGTGGCGGTGGTGGTGGCACGGGGAGTTGGGCGCCTTGATCAAAAGCCTCGGGCGCCGCCTCCACGACGGTGAACTTCTGCAGACACGCCTTGCACCGGGCGATCTTGCCCAGGTGCCCTCTTGACAAGCGATACGTCTTACCGCACTGGGAGCAGCAGCAGATCAGCATGTCAGGTTGGAGTGGATCGGCCATTGGCGATCACCTCTTCCTTTTCTGGAACAGGAAGCTTGTGCGACCCAGTGCGATCTGGTCGCCGTTGCGCAATTTGGCTCGGGAGACGGTCCGTCCGTTGACGTAGACGGGGTATGATTCATCGAGGCTTTCGATTTCGTAGGAATCTCCGGAGCAGCGGATAGTTGCGTGCTGTGACGCGACCCCGTCGTCGTTGAACAGGTAAACTTCCGATCGCGGGGAGGCCCCCAGATGCATGATATCCTTGAAGATGAGAAACTCTTTTCCCGCAAGGGGACCCTCGGTCATGCGAAGCCACGCGTCGCGCGCCAAGAGTTCCACCAGCCCGATCATGGCCCCGACGGTGGCGCCGATGACAGTGATACCGATCATCCTACTGACGTGTGCACTGGGATGATTCAGACCGCCTATGAGAAGCAGGTCCACCGGGTCGAAGACCATTCCGCCAAGCAGCCCGCCAATGATCCCGCCCAGGAACCCGTATAGCAACAGGCGGCCCGATCGAAGCGAGAGTCCCTGTCCAAGTCCCATCGTCATTCCGGCCAGGCACCAACCCAGAGAACGCCCCCCCATCTGCACCATGAACGCAAACGTCGTCAGCCCGCCCGGACCGGAGCCCTCCTGTTCCATGGCCATCTGGTTCAATGGCGCGTAGACAATATTGGCGAGGAAACCCGAGATGAATCCGCCGATGAATCCCACCACCAGACCCACCAGACCGCCTATCACCGCGCGCCGGGGAATGCGACAGATTATCCCTTCCGATGCTCCGATAGCCAGACCGATCATCGCGGCGACCACGGCAAACATCACCATTCCGGCCGTCGCGGTTTGCGTCGTTATCTTCCTCAGAGAATACGAAGCCTTTTCAGGCGGATTGGCAGACGGCTCGGGTACGATGAAGCCCGCCAGGGCCAGTTCCATCTGCATGTACGGTTCGGGAACCACATACACCCCGATCTCCTGACCAACTTTCAGCGATGACAGGTCCAACTCCGCCACTTTGTCGTCGGCGGTCATACCTTTGGTGCGCTCGAACATCCAGACCTTCTCGCCGTTGACCTTCACCCAACCCTTCGGTTTGAGGAGAAGCGTGAGTTCCTGCGCCCCCACGCTGATGCGCCCGGAATGCTCGTCTTCGACGTTCACCGCCTCGAGGGTGCCCTGGATATAGCACATATCGTCGAAGTAGGGCTCGAGAATTGCCCAGGCCCCGAAAGCCGCCACCATGCCCGTCAGCATGAACAGGAACCAGTTCTGATAGTACCATTTGCCCCTGCTGTGGGTTGTGATACCGCCTTCGCCTCGCAGCGAAGCCTGTCGCTGGAGGAGGTTATCCACGTGTTCGCTGTTGGCCTCTTCGCTCGATATGCGTATCGAGCCCGAGCCCGGCCAGTGAGACGGAGTATTCATTTCACTCATGGCGTGCTATCCTTGGGTGTCTTGGCCTTGTCCGATTCGACAGGCGGTGTAGTTTTCGTCTTTTGGTCCGCTGGTGGTTTGCCCGTCGACTTTGCCCCGGCGCCAGGTTGCGAGGCCGCCGGGGAACCGGACTTGCCCTGTCGCTTTAACTCAGCAGCAATGAACTCCTGGCGTTCTCGTTCGCGAAGTGCGGACGCTACCTGCGGGGGCACGTCGCGGGTTACCACTGTGGAGCTGATCCAACGCCACTTCCCGCCGACCTTAACCGGGCCTTGAGCGAAGGTTTGTATTCTGGGCGGGGTCGTGTCAGCATTCCACTTTTCAAAGATAACGTACCCGATCCCGAACAGGATACCGACCGCAATCATCATTCCCACCATTCCCAGGAAGCGATGGTAACTTGTTCGCAGGGCATCGACGGACTGGAGAGTTTGGCGGAGTCGCTGCTCCACGGATTCGAGAGCTTCGACCACCGAGGCGCCCTCGATCTGCCCGCCGGGCGAGGAGGCGGTGGTCTTGGCGCTGCACTTCCGCTGGCGATCATCAACCCAGAACCGCGAGGCGTGCTCTATACCGCTGGGCGTGTTGACGCAGATGGCCTCCTCACCACCCAGTGGATCTGAAACGTATGCAATTTGTCCCCGTCCGGCAAAGAAGTTCTCCTGGATGAACAGGTCCATGTCCGAGAACGCCACCCCGAAACCCGGGTGCGAATGATACCATCCCACAATATCATAGTGCGGATAGTCCTTCTCCATGCGCTCGTGAATTTCGGTCCACGTCTCCTGCGTGTAGGTCACGTGCGCGACGCCCTTCTCGGCGGCGGATCCCTCGATGACCGCACGGACGAAAACATACATACCGTAGTCATCCTCGCAGAACTGTCCGGCGAGTACCCCGCAGATCTCCGTATCGAGGTTCGTCTTTGTCTGCGAAACCACTTCAGCATACGCCTTGGGCGAGAAGGTCACCCGAATGGGCTCGTCGATCTCCTCGCGAATGGGGAAGTCCAACCACCGAAGCGACTTCCTCTCTGTCCACTGCCCGCCGACAGAAACATCGTCGCCGGATTTGCCATCGCTGTCGGTTCGCCCCCCCGAGGGGGTGTCTTTCGACTTCATCTTTTTGTTTTTCGGTTTCTTACGCGCCACCTGTTTGCTCCTCTGTTGGGCCTGGCGGGGTAGTCGCCAGGCCATTTGAACGGTCGGCAGAAAACTCCACTCCGACCGCTTCGGCGCCCCTGCGAACCCATACGATATCCCAGGCGGGAAGTCCCAGATCTCCAATACTCATATCCAGCAACACCGACTCGCCATCCAGGCTGTGGAGGAACTGCGGAATGTATTCGCCACCGCAGGACTCGCAAACCGCCTGGTCTTCGGAGATACGCTCTATCGACTGCATTACCTGTTGCGACTGACCGCAGGAAGGACAGTCCAATCGCTCGACCAGTTCTCGCGACAGGTCGATCGCGTCGAGCCCGCCAAAACGATCGACGCCCCAAGCCCACACATCACGCAGCAGGGTCTCCGAACTCCAGGTCGACATCGTCTCGATCGGCGTCGGCGATTCGTGCCACGGACAGTCCGGAGAGATCGGATAGGCGACCTGGTAAGAATTGTGCGTAAGTCCCTCGAAGACATAGCCTTGCCCGGACAGGGCTTCCATACCGTGCAATCGTTTGACCACTTCCTGGGCCTGAATGGCGCCTATAATCGATGCGGTGGTCGGGGTGGTCGGCGTACCGCCTTCGACCGACGCCTGTCGGGCCAGCAGCGAGCAGGATCGTCGCTTGGCCAGCAGATCCCAGTCCGCCTGGCCCATCGTACATTCGTAGCAGGCAGTCTCAGGCGCCTCGAAGCCCCGCACGATACCCGACAGAACGTCAATACCGCCGTCGATCCACGGGCGATGCACCTGGGCACAGGCGCGATTAACGAACACGCGGGCCTCGCGGTTATCCAGCGCGCCAACGACAACCTGCGCCCAGCGGAAATACCCCAACCCGACGTCGCTCAGGATGTTACCGACCAGTGGCGTCGCCCGCAGTTGGGGATATAGTGTCTCGGCAGCCCGGGCGGCGACGGTGGCCTTGGGTTGACCCTCGTCGCCGTCGCGGAACAGGACAGAGCGGCAGAGGTTGCTCGTCTCGATCCGGTCCATATCTGCAATCAGAAGATGACCGACGCCCAGCAGGCTGAGGTTCTTGATCACCTCGTTTCCAAGAGCCCCGGCCCCGACGATCAGGACGCGAGCGCCCTTCAGCAGTGACTGCTCCCACCACCGTATCGCCTCAAAACGGGCGAAGCGTCCTTCTGTCAGCGATATCGTCGACGATTCGGGCATACCTGTCAGCCTCGAAGCCCCGCCGTAATCTCCGGCTGCAGCCTCAGGTCGTCCCCATTAATAACTTCCGCCTCGGCGAGGGTCTGCTTCTCCAGCAGTTGTCGACCGGTGCGTTTGTGGTGGAGTTTGTAGCTCATAATTTGCCCGTCGGGACTGTTGATCGGCAGGTTCATTCGCTCAACCAGGATCACCAGCAAGCGTTCGACGGGCACATCGTCCGGGGCATCGACCTGCTGTGAGCGGCTTCCCGTCACGTCCCAGACTCGCATAGTTACCATTGCCATATCGTACGTCTCCAAAGTTCTCAGCGGTTCCACACCGTACCATCCGATGTGACCGATGTCTCATCGGGTCAGACGCCTGTCAGCCCCCGTGCCCTGTCCACCCCGGCGACCAAGAGGTCGATCACCCGCCTTGTGAATCGACCTGCAGCGAACACTTCCCGGTAAAGGTATCGCTCTTGATTATATATCTCACCGCTCCGGACCTACTGCTGCATCATTCCAAGAATGCTCAGAAAGATCCATACCCCCAGCAATATTCCATTCCATACCGCCACCGCGATGACCGACAGCGGATTACCCAACCGCTTATCGAGGCACGCAAAGCTCATTACCGCGCCAATGAAGGTCGGTAGAGCAATTAAAAGAGCCAGCATTACGCTCAGTTGCTCCGCGTCCTTCTGCGTTTGCACCGAATCGGCAAACACCCCGCCCAGCATCATCGCCATACCCACCGTTCCCCACACCGCCAGCGCGTAAGACCAACCGACAAGCGCCTTACGCTTGGGCGAGAGCTTCTTCGAGGTCGAGGTAGCGCACTTGGGGCAGAGGTGGATCCCGCCGGGGAATGGGAAATCACATGTGCTGCAAACGGGCGTGCGGCACTCACGGCAGCGGGTGATCGCGGGCACGCCCGGATGGTTGCCGCACGTCACGCCCATTTCCATCGTTGTAGTCGCCAAACGGGACGCAGCAATGCCCTGCTGTACCGGGGGCGGCTCGGGAGCAACGGCGTACGGATTCGGCGATACCGCTGGCGCCGCGGGCTGCGTGGCAGGTGTGGCCGAGCGGCGCACAACGCGATAACGCTTGTTGCAGTTAGGACATACCGCCGTATCCGCGTCGTGCATCGTCAGGACGGACTGACACTTCGGACAGAGTTTTTCCATCATCATCCTCGAATCTCACGGCGCAGTACTGTAATTCGCCAGGAACTAGCGCGCACCACCAAACCTGATCACTAGTACCAGGATATGTCCGACAAAGCCGATAATACCCAAGATCAGTCCGGTAGTTGCTTTGCCCGAGCCGGTAAGCCTCGGATTGGCGTTCATCAGTTCCTTGGCCTTCATCGATTGTATAATGGCCACAGGACCGAGAATAACACCTAAGCAGAAAAGACTGACAATCCCCCATATCATCGCGGTATTGGCTTCTTTGCACGGTATGGTTGCAGATTCAGCAACCGGTTGGCCCTGGAGGGCCATTACCTTGCAGGAACTGCAATACTTCTGGCCTCCGATTTCCACGAGACAATTCTGGCAAAACGACTCTGCACAACCAGTACAGCGGTCCGCCGCTTCCACGTCCGGGTGATTCCTGCATCCCATGTCAAACTCCCTGAATAGACAACTCCCAAAAAACCCTTTCCCGACAACCTGCGGAAGAAGGGACAACTCTTCGTTTCGCAGCCTTGTGTCACGGTCCACTTGGTAACCAAATGCCGTGCCCATGCCCCAACAGGGAGCAAGCCTAACAATAGAAAGTAGGCACGAGAACACATCTTGTCAAGAACTCCTGCGGATAATCGGACAAATCGGAGGCGAACATCTCTCCCGGCAACCACTAACATACTGTATGCGTAGTTCTTACAAACCATGAAGCTTCGCCCGACAAAAGCAATAACGCGATAACAGAAGAGCAAACACGACGCCCCAACCCGTCCTTCAGATAGGTCCTAACGTAGCTGAAAGCTGACTGTTAATAGCTGATAGCTACCGTTCAACAATGATTCCGCCAGGATATCCGCCGACAGATCACTCTCGGCGTCAGTGGGCAGATCATCACTCAGCGACCGCAGGTCATACCCCACCGTCGCCGCGCGGTAAAACGTTGTCGCAGATGAGCCGACTGACACCGGGGGAGATATGGGGATATGGTCATCCGCCGACGGAAATTCTGCGAGCAGATCGACCACCGGTGCGGGTCCGCCCGCGGTAATTGAGCTGTCATCCGCATTCGCTGCATTGCGAATATCGAGTGACGGACTGGCAACCGGAACCACCGGCGCCGCGGGCGGGAGCGTATTGCCTAAGTTGCCTCGCAGAATTGCGAAGTCCGTCAGATCCACCCGCTGGTCTCCGTTGAAGTCCCCAACAAGACTCGCGCCACGCCGACCAAACTGGCCAACCAGGATCTCGTAGTCGACGCCGTCAACCACACCGTTTCCGTCGGCATCTCCGGACAGCACCGGTGCTTCGGGAAGAATCTTGCCATAGTTTGACCGCACGATCGCGAAGTCCGCGAGGTCTACCATCGCATCGCCATTGAAGTCCGCGTCCAAGGGCGAGCCCCTCTGACCGAACTGTGCAATCAGCACGTCATAGTCACCGGTCCCGACTACACTGTCGCCATCGGCCTCCCCGACAGCGTTGCCGAAGTAGAACACGTCGTCAGCTTCAAGATTAATACCCCCGCCAGATTTCACCGTCACTTCCAACCACGTATTTGTGATCGCACCATCAGCCCAGATCAACGTCACGCGATCGGAACCGCTGACACCGTCGCCCGGACGGACAGTAACAGTTGGGGTCGGACCGGGTGACCATGTGTCGGAATAGCCCAACTCGTTGACCCGGATGCCAAAATCGTCGGCCGTCGGCGCAACGCCCAGGTAGTCAAAATCTACCATGATCCCATTGATCCCGCGTGAGTAGCTGGAATAGTTGGATGACGATGCCGCCCCCGCCGGAAGCAGCACCATCTTGTCAGTGGCGATAGCACCATCGTCACTGGAACCGGCGGCAGGATCGTTCCCATCCCAAACTGAGTTGTTGTAAAAGACGTGGCGGGCGACGACTTCAGTGCCCGACCCAACAACCGTCACGGTAAATGTCTCTTCGATCCAGGCGCCCTCGGGGTCCGTCGCGCGGACAGTGATGTCGGCCTGCCCCGCCGCCCCGGGCGCATAGGCAAGCGTCAAGCGCGAACCGAGCATACTCGCGGTAACCAGGTCCATATTCGTGTTATCCTCGACCGAAAGCACCAGGCGATTACCGTCTGCCGTGCCGGACGTCTCGTAAGTCTTGCCCCGCCGGGCGAACAGACCGTCCCACTGAACGGCGCCTGTCGCCACGAGATGCAGAATATCCTTGGACTGGTAGAGCGTGCTCGTGC
>CAZSLS010000250.1:0-8973 GCA_964607575.1 uncultured Planctomycetaceae bacterium
AAGAACGGTTGGGTGCGAATCAACGCCGCCAAGGCGATCATGTTTATGGGCGACAAGCGGGGTATCGCATCGATCGCCAAGTTGCTCAAGGCCTCCAAGCCCGAAGCGACGTTCGGATACTACGGCGAGTATTTCAATAACAAGACCCAGGGTCACGCTGAATACAACGATCCGGCCCCGCGGTGGCGAGAGGCGTTCGTGCGAGCGTTGGGGAGACTCGGAGCGGTTGAGCATATCGGCATGCTGGCTGAGATCCTGCAGGACGACCGAAACGTTCTCGGCGTTCGTCATGCCGTCGCGGTTGCGCTGGACGAACTGGGTACGGACGAGGCCCTGAAGGTCCTGGAGCGCACCGAAGTGGATCATCCGTTCTACCACATTCGCCTGACTGCGCGCGAGGCGCTCTGGAAGAGAGGTATTCTCAAACTGCGAGCCCACACCCCGGCGCCCGCGAAATCTATCAAAACCGCGACAGGCGAAACTTCCCGGGCGTATTCGATCGTATTCATCAAGGGCGCCAACAAGATGCCCAACCGGTTCCAGATAGACCCGTGGCGCCAGACGTATTCGACGACCGATTCCGGTCCGACCTACCGGATCGGCGACAACCTCCACATCCTTCGCCCCGACGGAACCGTGACGCGGCTTACGAACTTCACTGACGGATATGTCGCCGACTGCGAGGTGTCCTGGGATGGGAAGCGGATTATCTTCGCGAAGCGCGGCGGGAAGGACAATCCCTGGTGGGATGTCTGGGAAATCGGCGCCGACGGTAAGGGCCTGCGCCGGATCACGAAAGGCCCGTACCACGACGTTCAGCCCGCTTACCTGCCCAACGGGCGGATCGTGTTCTCCTCCAGCCGCATCGGGATGAGGGATGAGTACCACGGCTATCCGGCCACCGGTTTGACGATCATGAACGCCGACGGAAGCGACATGCACTTCATCGGACTGAACGTCGGGCGCGACAACGAACCGTCGATGCTGCCCGACGGGCGGATCGTTTTCAGCCGCCTCGAACTGTTCTACTCGCGCCTCAAAACCGAGATTACCGTCCACGCGATAAACCCCGACGGGACGCGAGACGTGACGCTCTACGGACCCGAGCGAAGGGCTTTCTGGCGTAACGTGACTCGCGTCAACAAGGAAGGCTGGTGGGGCGAAGTTGCGCCGCGGCATCGCGTATTGCGCATGACCCAGCCCCAAAGCTTCGACGACGGGCGCATCGTCTGCGCATCGACGGCGGGGCTGACGATCATCGGGCCCGGACGCCACCGGGAAACCGTGATCCCGCGATACAAAAACATGGCTGTGACCTCTCCGATACCGCTGGACGCCAACACGATCCTCTGCGCCGCGACCGTTCGCAATGCATCCAAGCCGGAACTCGGCCTGTACAAAATGGACGTCAAAACCGGCGTGCTTACCGAGGTGTACAACGATCCGAAGACTGCGGAATTCGAGCCCCGCCCCATCCGCCCGCGCCCCAGGCCGCGAACTCTGGCCGAATCGCGACGCACGAATTCGTATACCGCTACGCTATTCTGCAGTTCGGCGAGAATCTCCCAGGAGGCCCGCACGCGTAATCGGGGCAGGCTGGTGCGAATCGTAGAGGGTCAGCCCATAGTTACCCGCCACGAAACGCACATCAACGGTAAGGGCCCGTCGTGGAAAAACCACGTGGGCACTCACGCGCGGGTATTGGGCACGGTCCCGCTGGCGGCAGACGGTTCGTTCTCGCTGGAGGTGCCCGCCGACCGCCTCATTCACTGCCAGGTCCTCGATTCCGACCGGCGCGTGGTGGGCAACCAGTTGATATGGATGCACGCCAGGCCCGGCGAGAGGCGATCCTGCGTCGGATGCCACGAAAGCCCCGACGCAACCATGCTGCCTACCCACCGCCCACAAGCGCTGAGAATAGCTCCCGTAAAATGCCTGCCCACCGGAGGAGAATTCTCCTATCGAGCCAAGTTCTGGAACAAGGGCACGCTCAGCGATGAAGGCGAAGAGCGTACGCGAACGGTCCGGGCGGTAAGCCTCATCGGACGCCAGTAAGTATGCAGCAATCAGAGGGGCCATCCATGGCACACAAACGCGAGATAGAACGCAACATAGCTTTTAACGAACGCTTCTTCGAGCTGTACGACAGCATGATCGGGGACGTCGAGATTCCCAATGTGTTGCGAGATGTTGCAGACGTGGTCTGCCGAGAACTCGACGCGCGGCGGACCTCGATATACCTGATAGATCCCGAGACCCAGGAACTCCAGGCCGCGGCGATGGTAGGCAATATCACAAGGACCGTCCGCATCCCGATCTGCAAAAATTCCCTGGCCGGTTTCTGCGCGCTGACCGGTAGAGCGTTTGTGGTCGAAGATGCTTACGGCGAACTGGGTGACATCGATCCTGAGCTGAAATTCGACAGCCGCTGGGACAGGATCAACGGTTTTAGAACCAGGGACGTCATATGCGCTCCGGCCACCTTCAAAGGCCAGATCAGGGGAGTTGTCCAGGCCGTCAACTCCAGGGGCAATCCGTTCAGCGCCGATGATCTTCCGGCGTTGAAGACCATATCGAGGCTGATCGGTTACGCACTGTACCACGCCCGCCTGTACGACGACCTGGCTTCGATGAAACAACTGGAAAAGGAGAAAGCCAAGTTCATGCGCGTCATGGTCCATGAACTCAAATCGCCGGTGTCAGCGACGAAAATGATGATCTACGCGCTGGGCGAGGTGCAGCACGAGCCGGACAGGGTAGAAGAGTTCACTGCCAAGATCGCCGCCAGAATGGATCAGATGACCGAGTTGATAAGCGACATGCTCCAACTGGCCCGAGTCAAGGCCGGGGACCCCCTGGGACAGATATCCGTACTCGACATCGCCGCCGAAACTCACGCTGCCTGCCGGCCGTACCTCGAGCAGGCCCAGGCCAAAGGGCTCGTGCTGAAAACCGCACTACCGGACGAAGAACTGCACGTCAGATTCGATTCCCAGGGATACGCGCTGGTCGTCTCCAACCTGCTGTCAAATGCAATCAAATACAGCAGCGAAGGTACGATCGACGTTACGCTCAGGGGAAACGGCCGGTGGGCGGTTCTGGAAGTGGCCGATAACGGTATGGGCATCCCCGAGGCCGACATTCCCAAGCTCTTCACCGAGTTCTTCCGTGCATCTAACGCCAGGGAAGGGCACATCCCGGGCACGGGTGTTGGGTTGGCAGGGGCGAAGGATATCGTAGAACGTTTCGGGGGCAAATTCGAACTGCAAAGCCGCGAGAACGAGGGCTCAACGTTTACCGTTCGCCTGCCGATTCATATCCAGTAAGATCCCCGGAATCTCGGCGCCTACATGCCCACTCTGAATTTCTTGTCGCCGACTCTCAGGACAACGGCCGATGGGGTAATGCTCTCCACCACCGCGCCGGAAACCTTCTGACCGACACGGTAGACGCCTTGGTTGATAATCGCCATGGAATCCGGACCGTTGAACATGATCCCGTTTACGCGAAACTTGGTCGGGTCGACACCGGCGGCGATGGCTGACAAGATCTGCTTGGATTTGGCCTCGGCCTCGGCCTTGAGTTTGGCTTTGGCTTTGGCTTCGGCCCTGGCCAGTGTTTCTGCACCGGCAGTACTCAGCGAGGCTGCATAGGCGTTCAGCGAACTTCCGGTGTCGAAGAACTGCTTTACGACTGCCCCGGAGACCTCGGTCCTCATGGCGTTTGCGGCTTGGGGGGTTAGGTCCTTGAACGCCGGATTAACCCATTCGGCGGCCTCCGGTTTGGTTGGTGTGACCGCAGCTACCGGCGGTGTTTGTTTGTTTGTTTCTGCCGTCGCCGCCTGCGGTCCGGGACCATCGCCGGGACCCAGGTAACGATAAGCTACAAGCCCGCCGCCGACCAGCAGCAGACACACCACCGTTATCGGGCCCAACATCTTCCTGCCCCGCGACTGACTGTAATTGGCGCTGGGCATTTCAGGCGTTGACTCGGTCTCGGAAAGCTTGTCGAGTTTCGCGTTATCGGCTCGTTTCAGAGCATCATTTATTAGACTCATCAGCCCGTCTCCTTCAGTTCAGCGGCGGCGATTCTCACCAGCCTCCTGTCGATCAACTGTTTCTGATAAACATATCCCGCCAGCAGGGCCTTATCGCCGATGGCGTTTATCAGCCTCGGCGTTCCCTGCGAATACTTGTAGACTTCCCTGACCGCGTCGGGCTCGAACCGGACCGGCGACTTGCTCTCGCCCAGACCGGCTACTGTGAGACGATGGTGTATGTAAGCGTCGGTGTCGCCCTGGTTCATCTTCCTGAGGTGGAAGCGAACGGTAATCCGCTGGGCAAGTTGGCGCAGCGACGGTTTGGCCAGCGTCTTGCGGAGTTCGGGTTGTCCGACCAGGCATATCTGCAGCAGCTTCTGGCGTTCGGTCTCGAGATTGCTCAGAAGGCGTACCTGCTCGAGGGTCTTGACTGACATATCCTGCGACTCGTCGATGATTACGACTGCATCGTGGCCTTGCGAATTAATCTTCAGCAGGAACTCGTTTAGGACATTGAGGTATCCGAGGCGATCAAGTCGCTTGGTCTTGATACCGAATTCTTCGACGATCGCGCGGAGGATCTGGGTCTGGGTGAGTACGGGGTTGAGTATCAGCGCGGTGTGTACTTTCTCGTCGAGCTTCCTCAACAGGGCGCGGCAGAGCGTGGTCTTGCCCGTACCGACTTCGCCGGTGAGGCATATGAAACCCTTGCGCTGACGGATACCGTACAGCATGTGGTTCAGCGCCTCGCGATGCTGTGGTGTCATGTAAAGGAAGCGGGGATCCGGGGTTATATTGAACGGATCTTCGCTAAAACTGAAATATTCATTATACATCGTCGCCAACCTCGGTCTGGATTTATGGTCTCCATACATCGACCGCCGACAGCGGTATGCTGCTACTCTAAAAGTCGGTCAATTCACCCGGTAGGCTTCAGCGCAAAATTATTTATAAGCTGACCTTCCGGGCATTATCGAACGCACTACGGTTACGCATCGCAATCCGCGGTAAACTGCGGTAACCTCTTGGCGACCGTTGAAATCGGTATTGTCCGTCCGGAAAGGAAAGGCAGATGCGATATGCTGTGGTTGTGCTTGCAGTCATGGGGACTTGCGGGTGTGTGACAGGCACTTCGATCGAGCCGACACGCGTGACGGTCAAAGGCTCTCCCCTGATGCCCGTGGTCGTCAGCAACGCGGCGTCCGATCGAGTCAAAGCGGCTGCGGCGACGCTGGCGGAGTATCTCGCCAGGATATCTTCCGCGAAGATCAAGGTAACCGGCGGCGACGGCACGACCGGGCTGGCGGTGGGACTGGCGAGCGATTTTCCCAAACTCGGTCTTGCCGGGCAGTTTTCCGTCGGCAGCATTGACGACCGCGAACACTATCTCCTGAAATCGCACGCGCGGGGCGTACACGTTATCGGTGCGACTGAAGCGGCGGTCGAGCATGCGGTGTGGGACCTCCTTTACCGCTTGGGACACAGGCAGTTCTTCCCGGGCCGGACGTGGGAGGTTATACCGCAAACGCCTGACGTGAGCATTGCGGTGAACTCGGACCAGCGCCCGGACTACCGCGCCCGGCGGATCTGGTATGGCTTTGGGCTTTGGGACCACAACCGAAGACCTTACGAGCAATGGTGCGTGCGGAATCGTGCGGTGCTGGGCTTCAACTTGCGCACATCACACGCCTACCAGGGGATCATCAGCGCAAACAGGAAGGCTTTCGATGCTAACTCCGAATTCTATGGTCTTCTCAACGGCAAGCGGACATCGACGAAGATCTGTATAGGCAATCCCAAGTTGCGGGCGCTGGTGGTCGCCCACGCGATTCGCTATTTCGCCAAGCACCCCGAGGCCGACAGCATCTCGATGGACCCCAGTGACGGGGGGGGCTGGTGTCAGTGCGACCGCTGCGGGGCTCTGGGCAGCATCAGCGATCGTGCATTGACGCTGACCAACGCGGTGGCTCAAGGCGTCAACGGCCGCTTCAAGGGCAAGTACGTCGGTATGTACGCCTACAGCCAACATTCCCCGCCGCCGAACATCCGCGTCCATCCGAACGTCGTCATCAGCATCGCCACGGGTTTCATCCGGGGTGGATACACCGTCGACGAACTGATCGAAGGCTGGGCTGCTAAGGGCGCAACTATCGGTATGCGAGAGTATTACAGCGTCAATATGTGGTCTCGCAATCTGCCCGGCGCCGCTCGAGGAACCAACCTGAAGTACCTCAAGCGAACCATCCCGCATTTCCACGCAAAGGGCGCCCGCTTCATGTCGGCAGAATCGGGCGACTGCTGGGGGCCGTGCGGGCTGGGCTACTATCTGGCTGCGAGAATGCTCTGGGACACCGGCGAAGCAAAAAACATCGACGCCCTCGTCGACGACTTCCTCACGCGCGCATTCGGCCCGGCCGGGGCGCCCATGGGCGAATTGTATCGCCTTATTGACGGCGCAAATCGCCCCCTGTTATGCGATGATCTGCTCGCCAGGATGTATCGCCTGCTCGACAAAGCCAGGGGGCTTGCCGATACGCCCGAGATCCGCGCACGGATCGGTGATCTGATCCTGTACACGCACTATGTCGAGTTGTTCAGGGACTATCGCTCCGCCAAGGGCGCCGCCAGGCAGGCCGCCTTCGAACGGTTGATCCGTCACACGTACCGGATGCGCGGTACGATGATGGTACACTCAAAGGCCCTGTATCGCGACCTGGTCCGTCGCGACCGGAAGGTCACTATTCCCGCCGCCGCCGAGTGGGGCGTCGCCGAAGGGAAGAATCCCTGGAAGAGCAGCAAGGCGTTCAGCGAGAGCGAACTTAAAGGCCTCCTCGCCGCGGGTATCGCAAGATACCGGGTCGCGCAGATCAAGGGCGCAGAGTTCGGGATGGAGTTGGTGCCCGCGGCGCCGCTGAAACTACGGAAAGTTGTCCCCGGTTCCGCGGGCAGTCATGGACGGGGCGTGCAGACCTTCTACACGTGGGTTGACAAGCCGCCGGCCACAATCGCCCTGAAGGTCACCGGTGGTTTGATCGCTCATTACCGCGACCGAGGCGACGCCAAGGTCGACCTGTGGCGCGGCGAGAGACGTGTCGCCGGCGGCACGACGGCCCCCGACGGCGTCGAGCGGACTATTGTTCTCCGGGCCAAACAGACCGGGCTGCACAAGATCACCGTGTCCGATGGCAATGACGCGACGCGAGTTCGATGGGATGCGGGGATGCCCGTGACGATCATGTCCAGCCGCCGTGAACCGGCAAACCTGGCGACGCGATGGTCGCTGTATTTCTACGTCCCCAAGGGCACGAAAACCGTTGGCTTGTTCGCCGACGGCGCCGGGACGCTCCAGGATGGCGCCGGGAACACAGTCTTCGAATTCGACGGTCGGAAACCGGGCTTCCACAGCATTCCCGTACCGAAAGGTAAGTCCGGTAACCTGTGGAAGTTCCATCAGTGTACGGGCAAGCGCATCCTGCTGACCGTGCCCCCTTTCCTGGCGCGCAGCGAGACCGAACTGCTGCTGCCCAAAAAAGTCGTCGACCGCGATTTACAATAGCCCCGCAGCTACGCGGTGGCGATCTGCTCTCGTAGCCAGTCGATGCTGGCTGTGAGGTTCTCGTCTGTACCGAGACATTCCACGGAAATCACCCCGTCCCAGTCAGCCTCTTTCAGCAGGCGGATGCACTCGCTGATATTTTCGGCGTTGACGCCCTGTCCGATGGGCGACTCGCTCATGGCGATGCCCGTCTCCTCGCCCCGCAGCGCAGCGGCCAGCGATTCGCTGACGTCCTTGATGTGCATGTAACGCAGCTTGCCCAGGAACCGCTGCACGAATTCTGCGGGGTTCCCTCCGGCGATGAACGTGTTGCCTGTGTCCAGATTCAGGCCCAACCGCTCCGTGTCGAAGAAATTCAGCATTTGCTCCAGGATCTCCGGATCGTTGGTGTAGGGTCCATGCGTCTCGATGTTGACTGTTACCTCGTAGTCCTCAGCCCACTCGAGAATCTGGCGAAGCGACTCTTTGGTGATTGCCAGCACCTGCTCGTCGGTGTAGCCCTCGGGTTTCGATGCTCCGTCGGTGGTGTCGACAAACGGGCACCCAACGGCCGCGGCGAACTGAATCGCCCGCTGCATGTACCGCACGCCGAAGGTCGCCCCCATCGGCCCGGTGATCGGATATCCCGCGTCGATCTGCGAAACCTTCAGGCCGTTGTCATCGAGGTAGCGCTTCAGGCGGATCGGGTTGGCGTCCAGTGAGACCGCGGGGCTGTAACCCAACCCCTCGATGAAGTCCTGCCCGTCGACCACGCCGAACTCGATGTACTCCAGCCCGAACTTCTTAGCAGCAACCACCGCCTGGTCCATCGACCCGCTCAGCGTCCGCCAGTTGTCCGTGTGCATGCTCAATCTAATCATGGGATATCTCCTCGTTTTCAAAACAACAGAATATCAAGCTCACAGTTTCCGGTCGAGCTTGCGGTATTGAATCGCTTCGGCCAGATGGTGGGCGGCGATGTTTTCGCGGGTTTCCAGGTCTGCGATCGTCCGGGCGATGCGGAGTACCTTGTCGTGGGCGCGGGCCGACAGGCCAAGTTCGCTCATCGCCTGCTTCAGCAGCGACTCGCCCGACGAATCGAGCTTGCAGAACTTGCGGACCTGCCGGGAAGTCATCGACGCGTTGGTCGTTGTGCTGCTCTTGCCGTCGGCGAAGCGATCGGTCTGAACGGTCCGGGCGGCTATCACTTGCGATCGCATGTCTTCGGAACTCAGGCCTTCGGCTTGTCCGCGGAGTTGGCGCCATGGTACGGGGGGAACTTCGACGTGAATGTCAATCCGGTCGATCAGCGGTCCGGAGACCCGCCCCATGTACCGCTGTCGGGCGTTGGGCGTGCATTTGCAGGTCCGCTTGGGGTCGGTGAAATACCCGCACGGGC
>CAZSLS010000251.1:0-8901 GCA_964607575.1 uncultured Planctomycetaceae bacterium
GTAGTACCCGGCCACCGGTATATCGCTGAGCACATTGTACTCGTCATAGCCCCAGGAGACGAGCGATTTGTCTGTCTTCAAGGCGAGGCTGTAGGCGTTTCCCGCCGCTATGCTCACGGCGGCAAACCAAGATCCCTCCGGCGTGTCGCTAACAACCCTGTAACTGTCATCACCCCAGGAGACGAGCGAACCATCGTTCTTCAGGGCGATGCTGTGAATATGGCCCGCCGCTACGGCGGCAAAACCGGTTCCCGTCGGCGTGTCGCTGACTTGGCCGGAACCGTCCCCCCCCCAGGAGACGAGCGAACCGTCAGTCTTCAGGGCGAGGCTGTGGTGGGAGCCCCCCGCTACGGCGGCAAAGCCGGTTCCCGTCGGCGTGTCGGTAACTTGGCCAAAATTGTCAAGCCCCCAGGAGACGAGCGAACCGTCGTTCTTCAGGGCGATGCTGTGAATATGGCCCGCCGCTACGGCGGCAAAACCGGTTCCCGTCGGCGTGTCGGTAACCTGGCCATAATTGTAATTGTCACGACCCCAGGAAACGAGCGAGCCGTCGGTCTTCAGGGCGAGGCTGTGGTAGGCGCCCGCCGCCACGGCCGCAAAGCCGGTCCCCACCGGCGTGTCGCTGACTTGGCCGGCATGGTCATCACCCCAGGAGACGAGCGAACCGTCGTTCTTCAGGGCAAGGCTTTGGTTACCGCGCGCCGCTACGGCGGCAAAACCTGATCCCGCCGGCGTGCTGCTGACCTGACCGTAGGCGTCATAGCCCCAGGAAACGATAACACCGTCACCAAGATACCCAACGTCCGCTAGAACCGTTCCCACACCTAAAGCCGCAACAACTGCGGCTACGCACATCATGTGAATTGTTTTCTTCATAGTCGTACCCTCTCCATTCGTGGTTATTTGAACTCTCTGTGTTTTCGGTCTTCGCTCAACAGCTTCGACCCGACAAGCCGCCACCGCACCAATGCGAGCCCGCCCAACGCTCCCGATGTTTATCGGGATTTCAGCTCCGGCGTCGCCGGTGCTTCAACAATAAAGGAAGGCCTGCGGCCATTAGGATTAGCGTAGCCGGCCTGCCCTCCGTGGCAATTCCGTATAGCACCACTGCTTTCATCTTCTCCTCCGACGGATGGCTGCAGCAAATCCCATTAGCACCAGTATTGCGGAGGCCGGTTCGGGAATGACCTCCTGCTGTCCGACAAGACCGTATACCGATGCGTGCGTCGCATTGACCCAGACGAAGTTGTCTGTGGTATCCAGGCCGCAGTAGCCGACACCGTAGAAGTCGATATCCACATTGGCGCCAGCGAATACGCTTTCACCGGGATCGCCGTTGGTGTCTGTTCCACCGAGCAACCACCGGCCGGCGGTTTCGTCCCACCAGTAGGGGCGCATTTCCTGTTCATTCATGCCCATCGCGGCCAATTCGCCCTCATCGTAGAACAGCTTGAGCGTCACGTATCCTTCGCCCGATGCGGCGATGGCGGCGTCCATCTGGCCGGCGTCCAGTTCAAACGTTGTCGATAGCGGTGCGAACGATCCCTCACCGACAACTCCCGCCGTTCCATAGCCGTAGCCCGTACCCGCATGCTCGGTGATGTTCACGGAGACGGGCAAGCCGGTCGTTGCGTCTTCGATAAGAGCGTCCGAGCCGGGCACATCAACGCGAGCGATCGTTCCGCCAATGACCGACCCTGCCGGATCAACCGTCGCGTTGAGGTAAAACAGATCGATCCCGTTGAGATCGAGCGTCGATCCGGCACCGACGGCGAGATTGATCACGTAAAGGGATTCGGCGCCGGTCCAGCCGGGCTGGTTATCGATCAGGTCGTCCAGTCGCACCCGGCCAACCGCTGCGCCGCCGAGCGTCAGCACGCCATGCGCGAAGTTCTCCGTGAAACCGGCCAGTGTGTCGCCACGGTTCTCGCCGGCGACTTCCAGGCTGTCGGTGACGCCCGGGCCCCCTTCAAAGACCAGCTCGAGATTACTCAACGCCGCCAAGTCGGCGGGATTGGTCGATTCGTTCTGGAAATCCGAGCCCGTCATGTGGATGAGCGAACCGGGGGCGGCGACCAATGAACTGTCCGCGCCGAACACCAGGCGGTTGCGGACAGTTACCTGTGCTGAGGCATCGGAAATGCCAAACACGCCGCGGCCTGCACCGCCAACTAACAGATCGCCAACGACCAGTGTTCCGCCGGACTGATCCCACCTGCCGCTGAATGCGCCGGCGCCAAGCGTCATGGTGTTGCGCACCGTCGTTGAGCGCGAGGTCCGCTGGTAAGTGGAATCGCCGCCAACGTTGAGATGGTCGACCGTCATATCCCCCGCCACGTACATCCCGCCACCGCTGAGGATCAGGCGGCTGACGCCGCTGCCGGAGCCGATGGACCCGCTAACGTTAAATTGCCCGCCCTGAAGCAGGTACTCAGCCGTAGCATTGCCGTTCACCGCCAGTTGGACATCGCCGTCGACGGTATGCGAACCGCCGGTCTGCTCGAACGCACCGGCGGCCTGATCGCCGATGAGCACCGATCCGGTGTGCAGATCGCCGTGTTCGAGTTCGTAGCGGGCGGTCTGTTTATGAGCAACGGTCAGGCTGTCGGTCACCCGCACGTTCGCACCCGTGCCAACCTGTTGGAAAAGCCCCTCGCCTTCGTGCCCCACGACCATCGCCCAGGTGTTCAGGTTTCCGTGTTCGATCCAGTACCAACCCTTTGTGACCGCGGCGTCGTAGCCCATGTAGAGCGTGTTCGTCAGGGTATAGGACCCGCCGTACTGCCAGAAACTGCCCGCCCCTTCGCTGCCGACGTAACCGTAGGCGCTGGAAAGCGCCCCTGCATGCATCTCGTAAAGCCCGCTTGTACCGGGCCTGTTGAGGGGGGTGATGACGAGGCTGTCGGTGATCCGGTGTTCGCCGTTGTAGTGGTAGAACCACCCGTCGGCTTCGTTGCCGACGAAGGTGTTGTGGCTGTTGACCGTGCCGGCGTCCAACTGGTAAACGCCGCCCTCTCCGTCGCCCATGGGCATCTCACCAAGCAGCAGATCGGCGCCCGCGCTGACCGTACCGCCAGTCTGTGTGAGCCAGGTGTAGGCATCCATTCCCACGACCAGGCGCCCGCCGACGGTGAGCGATTCATCCGCCGCGACGGTGTACGTGACCGTGTCCGTGACGGTGTGTCCGAGTTCGACGCTCCCGGAGAAGTTGGGATTGTCGAATCCGGTCAGCTTGTTGACGCGAAGAGTGGAGGTGACGTTGGCGGAGCTGAAAGCGCTGGGTTGGCTGATTGCGAATTTGTCTACGATGACGACACCGCCGTACAGTTCGAAGCGGCCCGTGCCGTCGTTCAGATCGACGCTGATCTTACCGTGCGTGACATCGAGCGTTCCCTCGGAAATGGTGTACTTGCCATCGCCGCCAAATTGGCAGCCGACGAACAGATCGTTCAACACATTCATGGTTCCGCCGCTCTGCGTGATTACGCCTTCGCCGAGTTTGGCGACGTGGACGGTGTCCGCCGAGGCCTCACCGCCATCGAGTTCGTAGAATCCGTCGGAGCCGGCGATTTCACCGAGGACCAGGTCGCCGCTGACGGTGTGCGTGCCATCGACTTGCTTGAATTTACCGGCGCCCTCGTAACCGATGACAGTTGTCGGTGCATCGACATCGCCGCCATAGAGCCGGTACTCGCTGAAATCGAGGCTTGCTTGTTCACCGACGATCAATTTGAATGATAAGACGTGGACATCGCCGCCGTTCTGTTTAAACACCGCCCCGCCTCCGTCACCAACGTAGAGGGTGTGGGCATTGAGCACGCCGTCGACCATCGTATAGTTGCCCTGCGCACCGTTGTCTGCGCCGCAATTCAATGTATCGCTGACGTTGACGGTTCCTCCTTCCTGTGTGAAATCGCCGTTCCCGGACCTGCCAACGATCAATACCGGTGTGGTCAGAGTGTCGCCGGAATGCTCGAAGGAACCTTCTGCGCCTCTATCGTTACCGAGGACCAGGGCGGTGGTAACGGTGAGCGGTCCGTAGTTGGTCATTTCGCCGGTCCCGGCCTTGCCGACGTACAGGAAGTTGCCCACGGTCATGCTTTCAGCCGCGAGGTCCAGTTGGCCCGAACCGCCGGCCTGTTGACCGAGGATCAGGTCGTTGTGGATGGTGAAGATCCCGCCATCGGTCCATGCGGACGCCGACCCGGCGTCGCCGATGATGAAGTCCATGGCGGTGAATCGCCCACTCAAGCCGGCTTGGGCCGTCTCACCACCACCCGGCGGCGGACCACCACCCGGCGGCGGACCGCCACCCGGCGGAGGCGGATCACCCGACCCGCCGTCTAACGTGAACGACCAGAACTCACCGAAGTTGAACGTGCCCTGCAACTCGAGATCGCCGCCGAAAGTCCAGTCCTTCGTGGAATGGAAGCCGAATGGGACACCTTCGTCGGTATCGGAGTAGATGGTCAGCCGATCGATGTTCAGCTCACCGTCGCTGTAGTAGAAGACCCCATCACCGCCCCACCAGCCGATTCGCAGGTGGTCGGCGTTGAGCGTGCCGCCCTCCATAGTGTAATCGCCGGTGCCTGCATAACCGACATCGGCGACATAGGAGGCGCCGACCACGCCTCCGGTCTGGGTAAAATTCCCTGTACTTTGCTTCCCGACGCTCAAGGTTTCGCAGTCCATCTCGCCACCCTCGACGCGCACGGTCCCATCGCCGCCGGACTCACTGCCCAGAATCACCGCTGTTGCCCAGACCGTACCGTTCTTCTGCGTTAATTCGCCGATGCCATACTGGCCAACGTATATGGTCTCCTCGACCTCGAACTCACTGTCGGCGCCATCAATGGTGTATTCACCCTGCGAGGTGTCGTCGAATTGGCCCATGTAAACATCAGTCTGGGAGTAAACGTAACCGGCGGTTTGAGTGACCGTGCCCTTGCCGTCGTCAATGCGACCGATTGTAAGTTGTTCAACACTGATCCCTTCAGCAGTACCGCCGATTTCAAACGTGGCGGTACCGCGATGACCGACTCGCATCTCCGTGCCGATGTAGGCTTCGCCGGCGGTCAACTTGTAAGTACCTTCGCTACCGGCGAGGTCGCCGAGTTGCAGGTCGTAGTCTGTTTCCAGATAGCCGCCACTCTGTTCGATCAACCCCTTGCCGCCATGGCCTACGGTAATAACGCTGGCGTAAAGTTCGCCATCTTTCAACTGGTACGTGCCATCGCTGCCGCCTCCATCACCCACGTACAGGCTGCCGGACAGCAAGCCGGAGATTGTGACCGTGCCTCCGTCCTGGACAAACTTGCCCTTGGCCCGGTATCCGATACGGGCCCGGGGCGCCAGAAACTCGCCGTCGGTCATGTTGTAGAAGCCGTCACCACCCGTATTCACACCCATGTAGAACGTGTCGTCAACGGTGACGTTTCCATCGATATGATTGAACGTTCCCTTGCCGCTTCCGGCGACGTCCAGAGAATCCGAGTGGAACGTGCCGCTGTTGAAGTTGTACGTTCCCTCCGAACCCGACTCAGCGCCGAGCCGAAGCCAGCCGTTCGTGCCCACGCCAACGTTCACCGTGGCGGCAGTGTGGTCAACGGCGCCCGTGCCGCTTACGCCAACAGTCAGTATATGTCCCCCGTACAACGCACCGGCGCCATTGATCGTGTAAGTTGCGCTCGATCCACTGCTCGAGCCGAGGTAGCAATGTCCCAGGACATCCAGGCGCGTGTTGTCCTGTTGGGTGATAGCGCCAGAGTTGATGGTGGCGGAATTCTGCACGGTCAATCTGCCTGCCGCCGACGTATCGCTGAGCAAACTGAGCGTGCTGCCGCTTCCAATCTCGAGGGTGTCGCAACCCGCGCCGGTAGTGGCGATCTGCGCAGTCCCGCCATTGGCGATCTCCGCGAGATTAATGTCCGCCGGATCGATCCCCAGCCCGGGCGGGTTCGGTGGAATCTGCCAGTTGAACTTGTTCAGCCAGTCATCCGATCCTGTCGGCAGCCAATCCGCCGCATGAGCCGAACCGGCCATCATAACGCACACCACCACCAGTACGGCCGGTGCTTTCATACTTTTCATGATTGCTCTCCTATCCTCATATCCTATGTCCCTTTCACGCCTGTGGACTGGTCCTGTAAACTCAGAAGAGCACTACCCCTGGCAGACGGCTCAGTCTGCGTACAGAGCCCTTACGTCGTGGGAACTTGGCCGGTGTGGCCTTGAGGGGGTGCGAGTGAGCGAGAACGCCCGTGCCTCGTTTTGTTGAGAATAACTCTGCCGCTCCCGTAGCGAGCTAGAGCAATGAAGACTATATCATACAATGACGATTCCACCAAGGAAAAAATCGAGAAATCTCAGAACGTTGTGTGCGGGTGGTTCTTCCGGCGATTCTAAGTTTGATCGTTAGCGGTTTGTCAGTGACGCCCTTCGACTTCGCTCAGGATCATTCGACAGAACTTTCGATTGTTGTTCTATGTCACCGATATAACAACCTGATATATAACGCGTTAGTATGCTGTGACATATCATGCGGCGTCAAATGAAGTTTTGAGAACACCCCGGGGTGGCTTGTGTTATTCTAACTCTCTTGCAAACAAGTTATTATAGCACAACGCGGAGTGGATGTTTACGGTTCACGCCGTTGGCGGCAGGTTCACATTCCTGGCGCGGCGCCCGGGCGGCGGTTCTTTATGCAATAAGAGATCAAGAAGTTTCGATATGTTGTAAATACATATGCGACGTCCGAATAGATTGGTTGCGAGGGCGTGTTGCGCGGTAAGAATGCCCGGTCCCCAGCCAGGGGCGCGGGGGGGAAGGTGTGAACCAGTTGTGACATGTCGGCGAGATTACTTTCTCCGGAGAATAAGGCCGCTCAACTTCTCAGTCGGTTTGACATATTTGCGTCAAGGATGTACTATCTATGGTTCGCGACTCTAGATTCCGAAGCTTCTGCTGGAACGGCATGGGATGAATCGTTTCTGCAATATTTTCCTGCTTGTGGCTGTGTTTCTGCTGCCCGGTTGCCCGCCTATGGGTCCGGAGGGGGCGGGTGTATCGGAACCTCCTGTTGTGAAGTCCGGGACAAAGGACGTCGGCAAACCGCCGCGGTTCCCCGAGATTATTCGGATGAACATCATCTACGTCGAGGTCCCTGCCGGTCAGGCCAGCGGTTCAGAGGAAATATGGAGCTACCTGGACGAGGAACCGATCGGCGCCGAACGGTTGGTGTCGCTCGGGCGAAACGGGATTCGCGTGGGACTGGGGCGCACCAAGTCCATGCCCGATATCATCCGGGTATTGAAGCGGATGACCGGAAAGGCGCTCGGGCGGAGATTGATGGTCGGAAGAAGCGGGACGCCTCACCATACCATCCTCAAGCGCGACCAGGGCGTTCAGACCATTTTCAGCTTCCATGCGGACCGGACCCTGAGCGGTTCGGACATGCCTCCGGGCGACAATGTGCTGACGGTGGCATGCACGGTCGACCAGGACGATGCGGACAGGATAATCCTGACCGGTATGCCGCAGGTGCGATCCCGAAAGAGCAGGACGCGTTTTCTCAGCGAACCTGCCGGTATCAGAATAGTCAATAAACCGGTCATGTTCGGTTTTGACGACCTCATGTTCCAGATGCCCATGAGACCCGGTGAGTTCCTGGTGATCGGACCGGGCGCCGCATCGCGACGGCCTCACAGCGTCGGACGTCATTTTTTCATAGAGAAAAAACAGGGCATGGATTTCGAAATAGTATTGGTTCTGACACCGACTGCCGAAATGTTACCGGAGAAAAAATGACGCTGTCTGTATCCCCCGCCACAGAGACCCGATAACCTTTAATGACTCGCACAATGAACAGCCAAGCCAACGACCCTTCGTCTGACGTGCCCGACGGCTTCTATCGCCTCCTGTGCCAGGAAGCGGCGGTCGCGATGATTGCCACGGACGCCGATTTCAACATCCGGTACTGGAACCAGGCCGCCGCCGCGCTGCTTGGGCTGCAGGGCGATCGGATGCAATCCAAGCCGCTTCAACTTGTCGTGCCCGAAGCCAGGCGTCATCTGCTCGACAAGCTCCTGAAGCGCACCGTAAACCGCATGGAGAGCTCCGAGTTTGACGTTCGCGTTGAGGACGCTCCCGGCGGACCGAAGGACGTAACGGTTTTTCTCTCGCCGATGTCCAACTCGGACGGGCGGGTGCAGGGTATTGCGGCGTGGATCATCGACCAGACCCGCCACGTCCAGTTGGTCCAGAAATTCAACAAGGCGGAGAAGATGGCGTCCCTGGGCACCCTGGCCAGCGGTGTCGCCCACCACTTCAACAACATCCTCGGCGGGGTCGCGACGTTCGTGGACTTCGCACTTACTTCCGGAGACACCTCGGCGATGAAGCGTGCTCTGCAGATGACCGCCGAGGCCGCCGTCAGGGCGTCGAAACTCACGCAATCGCTGCTGAGCTTCGCAAAACATGATTCCTACCGTGCCGACCTGGCGGATCTCACGGAAGTTGTTCTGACTTTTACGCACCTCGTCGAGAAGCCTCTTGCCGAGCGGAACATCGAGCTTGACCTGGACCTGCGCCCGGTCTCGGTGGTGGCGGTCGAAGCCAACCGAATGCACCAGATACTGGGCAACCTGCTGACCAATGCCGAAGAGGCCATGCCCGACGGCGGGACCATCTTCCTGACTATCGGTCCGGGCAAAGATGATTCCGAGGCCGTGTTGACTTTCGCCGATAACGGTGCGGGTATAGACATCAAGCACCTGGACCTCGTTTTCGATCCGTTCTTCACGACCAAGGGTCTGCACGCCGGCGGTCAGCGAATGAACCCGGGGCTGGGGCTTTCGGTCGTCCAGGGAATCGTCCTGGAAATGGGCGGGCGGATCGAAGTCA
>CAZSLS010000252.1:0-8812 GCA_964607575.1 uncultured Planctomycetaceae bacterium
AAAGCGGTAACCTGACTCTCATTCACAGTGGTACAGAAAATGGGGGCAGGTCACACGGCACAACAATGCACGCCAGAAGAACGACCGCAAACATAACAGACCGCAACATCCCGACTGGACATAATTGTGTGTCTTCACAATTCATTATTGTATGCATAACGTTTCGTGTCATCGGCGCCGCTGGTCCGCCTTCGGTCCGCCACAGGCGGACACACGTTTGTTATGCCTATTTGTTCGCCGGTTGTGTTGCAGCTAACTCGCTGATCCGCGCGCGTGCCAGAGAGCCGCTCCACCCTTCTGGATCGAGGGCGGTGGTTTTTTCGTAAGCTGCGATAGCAGCCTTTTTCTCTCCAAGTTTCTCATAAGACAAGCCCAAGTTATAGTGCCCACGGGGATCATCCGGTTTAATGGCGATCAGCTGTTTTGAAGCGGCGATTACATCGTCGTACCGTTTGAGTCTGCGGTAGGCGATGAACATGTTATTGAACGCAGCAGTGTAATCCGGTTCGATAGCAATGGCCTTCTTGCAGGCGGCAACAGCGTCCTCGTATTGCTTTAGACCCAAGTAGGCAGCACTCATGTTATGGTACGCCGCAGGGAAATCCGGCTTGATGGCAATGGCCTTCTCGCAGATGGCGATGGCATCATCATACCGGCGTTCTGCTAGACATTCATGCACCTGATTCAATTGGCTCATGGCAGCAAGATCTCTCCGCGGCTCGTCTTCTTTCTGGGAATCACAGCTACACAAGAAAGCAGACAGCACGACAAGTGCATAGCGGGCCGCAAGAGCCCCGCCCCGAAATTGTCTTGTCTTCTCAATCATTTTGTCGTCTGCATAACGTCCAAGCTCAGCGGTCCGCCGGAGGCGGATCCGCTGGAGCGTCTTGTTAGCATGGCCCTACATATCATAGAACATTGGCAGTTTGTTTTCATGCGCTTTGCGCGCCAGATCCGTGTACATGGATAAAGAAAACCTGAAAACATCTTCCAGTGGTGATTCTGCAGTCAATTGCGCCTGTAGTGCACTGTTCATCTCACCCGCATCCATTTCCACGGTCTGCTCATTGAGCATCCGGAGCCCAATGGCAAGCAGACCGGTTGATGAAATATTGATTTTCTCGTTGCAGACATCGACGAAGTCAAACGTAAAGTCAAAATCGGCTGGCAGCCAAAGTCCTGAACAAGTGATCATTATGAACCGATTCTTGCCGGATTCCTTTGTCTCCATTGCCTCAAGAACAACCGGATCCGCCATCCAATCTTCCGACAGCATTTCCGGTATGGGTTTGCCCGCATTCACATAAGACGCAGCAGTGACAATAGCACCCCATCCATCGTATCCCGGGCGATCAGTAAAGTATGGGGACGTCGGCTCTTCGGACCAGGTAATTGGACCATCCAGATGTGAAGACAATTGCTGATTGATGACCTCCAGCCACTGTTTCGATACATTTGCCACTTCGTCCCAGTTTGGCAAAGGTTGATCAACCCCGGGACCAATCTTCTGATACGACTGCCCCGACTCTCTGGCATAGGCCTGCACCACATTTTCCCATTCTTGTGTGTAGTAACGCGCCAATGAACCAACGTAAATATCTAGTGCCAATCTGATCTCCTTGGAATGCTAACAATGTATCTCGCGCGTTTTGCATGATAACATGCAGACTCCGGACAGGCTGTTTTGGTCTGAACACCTGACACGGGCACTGCTTACTGCAATTGAAACGCGATTGTTGATGCGCAAAAACGTGCAGCCCTTACTGCATCTTCTCGCATCGGTATTTGACAGTATTATACAGGTCCGGAGCCACTGAACCACTTTTCTTTTCAAGAACTTGCGATGACTGGACGTCCGAGTCAACTGCCGGATCGGGCCCCGCCAAGGCGTGATATTCATGCAATTCTGGTGATATGCGCTCATGTCTCGCCGCTGGCGCCTCCCACAATACATTATTATCAAATATATTAGAATAATGTTAGGTATTTGTTTGGATTGTGAAGGAAACGCATGTAGACTGCCTGCATGAAGCTCATAGATCAGGTCAAACATCGGCTTCGTGCGATGCACTACTCCTATCGAACCGAGCAGTCATATGTGAGGTGGCTGGTCCGTTTCATCCGCTTCCACAAACTACAGCACCCGATAAACATGGGCGGAGCGGAGATCGAGGAGTTCCTGACCGATCTGGCCGTTCGCGGGCGCGTATCGGCGACTACCCAGAACCAGGCGCTCTCGGCGATCGTGTTCATGTACAAGCACGTCCTGAACCGCGATCCGGGCCAGTTCAACGCCGTTCGCGCCAAACGGCCTCAACGCTTGCCGGTCGTTTTGTCTCGCAAAGAGGTCCGGGCAATTCTGGCCGGCATGCGAGGCGTATACCGCCTGATGGCGGAGGTCATGTACGGCGGAGGTCTGCGGATGCAAGGCTGCTGCCAACTGCGAATGCAGGATGTGGACCTGGAGCGCGGGCAGCTTATCGTGCGACAAGGCAAGGGTCAGAAGGACCGGGCGACAATCCTTCCGGCGGCCTGCATAGAGACGATGGACCAGCAGTTGACCTGGCGACGGACGATCCACGAGCAGGATCTGGCCGACGGCGAGGGGCGCGTGCAACTACCCTATGCCATAGAACGGAAATATCCCAAGGCCGCCCGATCACTCGGATGGCAATTTGTTTTCGCTTCCCAAAAGCTGAGTCGGGATCCCCGTACGGGTCGGCGCGGTCGGCACTACGTGCATCCGTCGTCGGTCCAGCGCGCCATCAAGCGAGCGGTTCGAGCGGCCGGTGTTGTCAAACGGGTTACGTCGCACGCGTTTCGTCATTCATTCGCCACCCATTTGTTGGAGGGGGGATATGACATCCGGACTATCCAGAAGCTGCTGGGGCACAAGGACGTGCGGACCACTATGATCTACACACATGTTGTCGCCGAAGGCGCCAAGGGCGTGCTAGGGGTCAAAAGTCCTCTAGACACCATTGAAGGCGAGTTTCCCGGTCGCAACGCCAGAGACACACTACCGACAGGGCGGATTATCGATCCGCCTTCTTGCACGTAATGCAATCCGGAGAAACGCACCAACGCCCGGATTTTTCATAACAGCGGCCAATCCCTTTATGAACCCCCTTTTCATTATCACACGCTCACCCTTCAGAACTTACAGATACGCTCTCTCCGTTTTGGGCAGTTTCTGATACTAGGCACGTCAGCAGAACAAACGCTCATCCGCCAGGTAGTTGTACGGTCTGTTGTACTACATCTCATGATCACCGGCGCAGCATTTCAACACCGCTCACCACGCAGACAGCAGGCGTCAACGCAACAAGGCCGGGCGAGTAAACCTCCAGCTATTGTTCCATCTTGGCGACATAACCATTTGCCAACACATATGTTAAGATGCTGTGAAGCGCCACGCGGCGTCAAGTGTTTTTTTGAGCTTTTTTCCAAACGACATAAGCCAACGTAACTCTCTTTCACGCAAGCTGTTACAGCATCGCATCGAGTGAATCTTTCTGATTTGCGGGATTGGCGCCAGGTTCACACCTCTTGGCGAGGCGGGCGAACGGAGCGTTTGGGATTGGCTCGGCGCGGGGGGGGGATTGTGTGTCGTAAGCGGCTGTCTGGCGGCAGGATAGGTAAGCCAGGGCGGCCTGTCGTGCGGTGATAATGAGCGGTCGGCGGGCGATGGGCGGTCGACAAATGTGTGAACCAATTGTGAACGTGCGGGCGACTCAGGCTTCGATATCGAGCGTCATGACTGTGATATCGTCGGTCTGCCGGCCTTGGGAGCATGCGTCTTCAACACGGGAACTGATCCGCCCCATCATCTCCGGTTTGGGCAGCGCGAGCTCGGGCTCGAAGATCTCGGTGAACGAACTGGTGGTTTCCTGGGCCAGCGAATCTGTGGCGCCGTCAGTATAGAGTATCACCCTATCGCCCGGTTCGAGCGAGACTTGGCGGGCCTCGAACTCCGCATCGTCAAAGACGCCCAGCAGGCACCCGTCGGCCTCGAGCGACTGGAAAGACCCGTCGCTGCGAACGAGCACGGGCGCGGGATGTCCGGCGCGAGCGTAGGTGAGCGTAAGCGTCGCGGTGTCCAGCACGCAGTAAACCGCTGTGCAGAAGTTGCAGCTTGACAGCTCCTGTGCGCAGATGTCGTCATTGAGCTCAGCCAGCGACACGTCCGGAGGGATAATCTCGTAGGTGTTGCCCACAATACGCTTGGTTTGCAGGGCTTTTTTGATGAACATCGTCAGCAGCGCAGCGGGCAGGCCGTGACCGACCGCATCTGCGATATAGAACCCCACGTGCGTCTCGTCAAGACGCGTAACATCATATATATCACCGCTTACAAAGCTGATCGGACGATAAAGCACGCTGAATCGCGCATCTCCGATTTCGGGCATGCGTCGGGGCAGGAAGTCTCGCTGCAGCCTTGACGCCAGGCGCATCTCTTCGTCGAGGGTCTCTATCGCTCCGCGTGTGGCGCCGTTGATGCTTCGCAGATTGAATATATCGCTATGAAGGTCTGCGATTGTGGGCTGCAGCGCCCAGATCGCGGCGATATGCGCTTCCAGCACTTCGGGCGAGACGGTGGTGGGCACGCTGAGAAACTGCCCGGCCCGACTGGAAAGCATCTTCCGCCCGGTGGCTTCGGATTCATCCAGCATGACCAGCACAACTGCTGAACTGCCCTCCAGTTCCTGAAGAATCACGCTAAGGTGGAGCGATCCGTCGCCATTGTCGCTGGGGCGAACCACCGCCACACCGGCGTCGCGGAGCTGATCTGACATCGGTCGCGAGCGATCGAGGGGCCTGATATCCCAGCGGTCCCCGGCGGCTTGCCGTACGGTCTGGGGGGCCGTCTCAGCGCCGATCCACAACAATGTAGGTCTGTCTGACAAAAAACCGTCCCGTTCACCGGCGTATCCAATAGACGTAAGCCTCGCACGAGCGAGTCTCTATGGAATAATCGTCAAGGTCCCGGGGCCGCTTTAGTTGCAGGTGGGATATTTCCGAGAAACTCCACCTTGTCCCCCTCTCGGATACCTTTCCTGGCGAATGCTCCGGCGGAGACTTCCAGGGCGTATTGAGCGGGAACAATCGAAGGGTATATCACGCGCCCGAGGCGATCGATTTCGGCGGGCATCGTATATATCTTCACGATTCGTAAGTCGCTGTCTATGTAAGCTATATCCAGCGATATAAGGCAATCTCGCATGCAATAGGCCCGTGGGCGGGCATTGGGATACATAAACAGCATGCCCACCGATTCGCTGAGATGAGCCCTCTTGCCCATACCGAGATACCGCTGATCATCCGTCATCGCCAGGTCAACGTCCCAGACCGTCGATCCGATCTTAACCTGGGGCGGGCCGCTGCGGGCGCGGGCGCGGCATCCTGGGATCCCGGGCGACACGCACAACGCGGCCAGCCACAAACACACGCCGAATATCAGCTTTCTGCAACTGCGATCCATAGGTTCACCCTCCGTCGGGCCGTCTGCGCCGCTCAAACGCCTCCAGCATCCTGGCGACAAGTTCCATGGGCAGGCCCACAACGTTCGAAAAACTCCCATCGACTTCAACAACAAATCTGTCTCCTGTTTCCTGTATGGCGTATGAGCCGGCCTTTCCGCGCCACTCGTCGGACTCCACGTATTCATTGATTTCCGCGGGCGTTATGGTTCGCATCGTCACGTGTGTGGTCGCAGAGGCGATCATCCGCCAATGCTCCGGTCCCAGCAGCGCGACGCCCGTAATCACTTCGTGCCGCGTCCCCGAGAGCTTTGCGAGCATTTCCGCGGCCTGCTCGGGCCCGGAGGCTTTGCCCAGGATATCTCCACCTACAGCCACCACAGTGTCCGCACCGAGGACGGCGCCGCTATCATTAAGTCTCTCGACGGAACTGGCTTTGAAGTAAGCCAGCGCCTCGGCCTGTTCGGCGGGGGTTAGTCGGACGTCGATATCCTTCGGTTCGGGGATCGGGGGATGCACTACGCGACAAGTCAGCCCCGCCTGGCGCATCAGCATCTTGCGCCTGGGGCTGCTCGAGGCCAAAATCAATGTTTCGCAGGCCGCTTCGGTGGTCATCGCATCTGTTCCGGTTGGTTGGCCTGTGGGCCTGGATCGCTGGGGAGTTGCCCGGCTGGGTGAACTATATCCCAATACCTGACCGAATGAAAGCCCTCGGTGCGGTCTGTTCGATGAGAATTCGTTGACCCCGCGGCGAGTCGGCGTCTACAATACGGTTCCAGCGAGGGTAAGGAAACCATGCCGGACACGAACGTCACACCAGCCAGACCGGAAACTCCGGACAGGAAGTCTCGCCGCGTGCGTCTGGCGGGCGCGGCGGCGGCCTTACCGTGCTGGGCAATACTGGCGGTGGGAATGTCCCTGACCGCTCGCAGCAAGGGCGACGGAACGCACACGCAGATAGGTCTGCCCGGATGCCGCTCGATGGTGGTCGACGGCGTGCCTTGTCCGACGTGCGGTCTTACGACGTCCATAACAGCCGCCGCACACGGAGATTTCGGCGCATCGGTCAGCGCCAACGTGTTCGGAACGGTTCTGTTTTTCGCGCTCGTTCTGGCGGGCGTGATTGGCGCTCTTCAAGCCGTCAGCGGAAGAAACATGCTAGGACGGATATTCCGTCGCAGATGGTGGTTGTTCGGCGGGCTTTTGATTATGGGCGTACTGGCCGGATGGGCCGTCAAGCTGGCGATCGGGTACAATACGGGACAATATCCCACGCATTAGAGGTGCTCAAGTGAGACCGACAAGTAAATCGAGAAAGCTGACGACATCAGCCTGCCGAACGCTGCTTCTGGCGTCATTATGCGTAACGATGCTCCTGCCGATCGGCGGGTGCGGTAAGTTCATATACTTCTTTTGGCCTTTCGGGCGCACCGTTACAATCCCCGCCGAGTTCGGCGGTCTGCGGAGCAGCAAGGTCGCGGTGGTCATTTTCGCCCCTGAATCGACGCAGTTCGAATATCCCTGGGCGTCGCTCAATCTTTCGGCGATGATCTCATCGAGACTCCGGGCGAAAGTAAAAAGGCTTACGACTGTCGATTCGCAAAAGATAAACGCCTACCAGCGGAAGAATCTGCACTGGGCGGAGATGGACAGGACCGCCCTGGGCAAATCGCTCGAAGCGGATTTCGTGTTGTTCGTTTCGCTGGTGGAGTTCTCGACGGTCGAGGAGGGTTACGTGGATCTGCTTCGCGGGAGGGTCAACGGGGAGATCAAGGTTTTCGACTGCTCGAAACCTGAGCAGGACGCGATGGTCTGGACGTGCCCTAATATAAAAGTCCACTTTCCAAAAACACCAACGGTGCGAACCGCCAAGGGTGAAGCTAACATACGCTCGGTCATACTGATGAAGTTCAGCGATGAACTCACAAAGAAATTCTACTCATACAAGGTCAACAGGGAAGACCTATGAACTGCAAACGACAGATTATCCTGATTACGCTCTTGACGGTTATGGGCGCCTCGCTGGGCGGTTGCACGATTTTCGGGTGGATGTACAACGTAATGGTGCCCCCCCAGAAAGTCCCGGCCGCTTACAAACTCGACAAAGACACCAAAGTGCTCGTGCTGGTCGACGACCTTGGCAAGCCCGTGCGATACGAGCAGATCAAACGCCTGCTGACCGAGAAGGTAAACAGACTCCTGCTCGAAAACAAAGCCGCCAAAAGAGTGGTCTCGTACGAAGATGTTTTCCGCCTGGCGGCAAGCAAGAAGGACTTCAACCGCCTGGGTATCGCCAACGTAGCCCGCGAACTCGGAGCCGGCCAGATCGTCTACGTCTACCTGGATGAATTCTCACTGAAGGACGATCCGAACATAAGTCTCTGGCACGGTAAGCTGGGCGTTGCGGTTCGCGTTGTAGACCTCGAAGGCCAGACCAAATGGCCGATCGATCGACCTTCCGGACACAGACCCGAAACCGCTGAAACCCCGCAGGTGGATAATGCCTCGACAACCCACGGGGCGACAATCGCGGCCGAACTCGCCGACGAAATGGCCCTGAAAATAGCGAGACTCTTCTACAAACACTCCATAGCTCGCGGACACATGCCCGGTGAGGATTGAGCCTGAAAGAGTTCTCCCGCACAGCCGCAAACTCCCAACCAGCATGCAAATAACCGTTCGCTCGTAAGATAATCACCTTACGAAACGGTTTCGCACTTGACAGATAGGGGAATCACCTTATAATGGATTTTGCTCGGAGGATGCGAGCCGGACGTTATTCCGGCCCAAGCGTCGAACCATTGCCGAAGAAGTAGTTACCAGCTACCAGTTACCAGAGCCTGAAAAAGAGGACGGGACGAAATGAGGAATGTGCTTTCATCGCGCGTGCTGTTGGCGACTATTATTATCATCGTCGTCGGCGTAATGCTTCTAGGCCAGATGGGAATCGCGGGCTCTCAGGCCCCGGCCGAAGCATCCGCATCTGATTCAAACCTCGCCGCCTCACCGGCCCCTCAGTTGGATTGGGCGCTGGCGGGTCTGCTGCTGGGCGGAGCCCTGATCACACTGTTCCGTCCGAGACGAAGGAAGGTTGTCAAAGTAACCGCCAAATAGTCCCGCATCATCAATCACCGGCGTGAAGTCCGGTGTGAATTCATTCCATCCCGCTTAACAACAGTCGATAATCCTGCGCGCTGAGCAAGCAACTCAAGCGACTCGCGCAAACTCGCAAATCCGTCCTTGTCAGCCCGATGTCATGTCTGCGTTCTTCTTCTCTTGTGCGATAATCATGTATTGCATTGTCACCCGAGAGCCCCTATTGTTTCTAGGTA
>CAZSLS010000253.1:0-8766 GCA_964607575.1 uncultured Planctomycetaceae bacterium
GGCGGGCCAGGCAGTGCGATCTGGAACTCCCCGCGGCCGTCCAGGAAGCCACCGAAGAGTACCGCGACGAGTCCGACCACGTCGCCGACTTTCTAAACGAGTGCTGCGCGGACTGGCGGGAGCACCCGCAGCAGGGCATGAAGACGGCCAAGGAGCGAGTCTACTCGGTCTACTGTGTGTGGTGTCGCGACATAGGCGAGGACGTGCTGTCCCGCAAGGCGTTCAACAGCCGCGTTCGCGGACACGGCTACAGCGACAAAGCCGCCTGGTTGAACGGAAGGACACAGAAGTGCTGGCTGCACCTGACACTTAAGGGCAAAACCGATGAATAGCGACCTTACCGAAAACCTTACCGCTTACCGCGCATTACCGCGTTTCCCGGTTTGCGCCCCATGCGTGCGCGTGTGTGCGCCCGGGCGCGCGGGCGCGCACATGGGCGGTAATACCCCCAAACCCGGTAATTTACCGGTAAGGCCAAAAACCGGTAATGCGCCCCCTCCGGATCGGAACGTCACGATCCTGAAGAATTGCCGCTGCCAGGACTGTCGGCGATGGGACGACGCCACAGGTCGGTGCGATACCCGCGGCCTCGTGCGGTATATCCCGAAGGCGGACTACGAGCCGGCAATGCGACCGTTCTGGAGTGATCTCGGAATGATTCGACCCAGGCAGTGGCACTACTGTTCAGACTACCACGGTCCGCAGATCAGCAAGGACGTTTGCGTCTGCTCGAAGCAACCAGACGCAACCAAATGCAACGCCGCGGGTCCTACCGGCCCAATAAAACAGCGCGCCGGCTGGGGGAACTGTCGCACGGTATGTTTTTTTCGTTCGAGAGCGCGCACACGGCGCGGGGAGTAGCAACTATTAAGATCGAGCAATGGAAAATTGACCGGATAAAGCCGTACGAACACAACCCTCGACTAAATGACAAGGCCGTCGAAGCGGTGGCGGCGTCGCTCCGCGAGTTTGGGTTCCGCCAGCCTGTTGTGGTCGATGCCGACGGCATAGTCGTTGTCGGGCACACACGCTGGAAAGCCGCGAAGAAGATTGGGCTCAAGACCGTACCCGTCCATGTCGCTAAGGATCTCACGCCCGAGCAGGCCCGAGCGTACCGCCTGGCCGACAACAGGAGCGCCGAGGAGGCCGAGTGGGACGTGGAGCTTTTGCCCATCGAACTCGGCGAACTGCGGGACGGGGGTTTCGACCTGAAGCTGATTGGCTTTTCCGACAAGGAACTGTCCGAGCACCTGGGCGAATACGATACCGACCTCAACGATCCGCCGGACGCCGACGATCCCGCTGCAACCATCCGCTGCCCGAGATGCGGGCACGAGTTTCCGAAGGAGTAACCGCCATGAGCACCGCACAGGTCGCCGTCTACGTACAGGGCCGATACGCCAAGCCGGCGTACAAGGTCGAGTCTTACAACACCCGCGCGTGGCCGGGCCTGGAACTGATATGCCATGCCCTGCGCCACGCCGGCATCGAGGTAGACTACTGTTCGGCCGCAACGGTGGGGCGGTACAAGGTCGTCCTGGTCTCGATTACTTCCGGATGCGACTGGCATCCGTTTGTGGCCGAACGGCTGCGATGGAAGTCGGCGGGTACGATTATCGCAGGCGGCGCCGGCCTGCTCAACGTACGACCATTCCTGCGATGGGTGGATATCTTTTGCCTTGGCCGCTCGGAAGACTATGTCGTGCCGGTGGTCCGAGCCGCGCTGGCAGGGGAGAAGCACGAGCACCCGTCGGTCTGCTATGCTGCCGACTTCGATATCGACAGAAGCTATATACTCGACGCCGGGCGGCAACTCTATCCTCACCCGGTCGACTTGGCCAACGGCAAGACCTGGCGCGAGGCAGCCAGCGGTTGCCAACGCAAGTGCCTGTTCTGTGGCTACACCTGGCACCGTCGGCATATCGGCGGGATGCAGAACCAATCCGGCGCGGGCGATGCCCTCTGGGGCGGCTCGGCCGAAAAGACGATCTTCGAACTCGACCTGAAGAAGCCCGAGAGCTGGGGTCTGCCGAAGTTCCGGATCGTCGGCCTGGACGGTTTCTCCGAACGGCTCCGGCGTACGGTCAACAAACCGATCACACGCGAGATGCTTCGGGCATTCTTTCACGGCCTGGGCAGCAGCGAAGTGGCGCCGAACCGGATGAAGATATACAACATCGTCGGCTATCCGACCGAAACCGAGGACGACTGGTTCGAGTTTGTAGAGGATCTTGCCGCCGCCGATGCGCCTTTCGACAAGGTCGATCCGCAATGGGGCATCGAACTCCACAGCACGCCGTTCCGCGCCATGCCGGCCACCCCCTGCGCCTGCTGGCCCATGAGCTACTGCAACTACCGCGAGCGGATTGCCAAAACCCTCCGCCAAGACAAACACGACGAGTACAGGAGCGTTTTCTTCCGCGGCAATCGTTTCTGGTCCGCAGAATCGCATGGCACCGAAAGCCTGCCGACGGTGGTGCTCGACGCTTTGGTCCTGCGAGGCACCGAAGACGATTCGGAAGTTATCGCCAGGCTGGCGTCGACTCCGAAGTTCCGCAACGGCTCGACGCGGCACAGACAGGCGATTCTGGAGCGGCACGTCGATATCGACCGACTCTTCGGCGCATACACCTGGGAGACACTGCCGACGCGGTATCTTGGAACCTACGTCCCCGTCGAAAAGATGCAGAATGCCGACGCGGTCGCCCGGAAACGCGCCGCGAAGCCCTGGCCTGAGGCGGTGGGCGTATGAGCGGCCAACTCGATATCCGGTCGATGTCCATCACCGCCGCCGCGAAGTTGCTGCGGGTCCCGGCCAAGGCGATCCGCGCACACATCGCCCGCGGCTTGCCGCTGCGGACAGGCAAACGGATCGATCTGGTCCTCTACGCCGCATGGTTGAATACCGCCGCGGGGAGGGCCGATGCCTCAACTTGACCCCAACAAGCTGACGCGCAACGAGTTGGTGCAGATCATCAATTCCACGGCGCTCGGTGCTGTGCTTACGCGCGCCCGCCTCGACCGGCAGATGAATCGCGCCGGTCGTCGCTGGCACGACGGGCAGTACATCCGGCTGCCGGAATACGTGCGTTGGCTTGCCGAAGAAGCCGACCGCCCACCGGAGCCGAAACCCGACGCCCGCGCCGCCGACCTGGCCCGCAAGAACGCCGCGACCTACCGGGCCCAGAACATCGCCCCGATCCCCGCAGTCGCGGACCCCGCCCGCCGGGCCAAGGCCTGCGAGGATTTCCGGTACTTCTGCGAGACCTACTTCGCCAGCGCGCTCTATCGCGCATGGTCGGACGACCACCTCCGCGTCATCGAGCAGATCGAGCGGGCGGTCAAGGAAGGCGGGCTCTTCGCCTTCGCCATGCCGAGGGGGAGCGGAAAAACTACGCTTGCGAGACTCTCGGCCCTCTGGGCTATCCTCGGCGGCTACCGGCCTTTCGTCTGTCTTATCGGCGGCTCGCAGGACCGCGCCATCGAACTGCTCTCGCCGATCCGCAAGGCGATTCTGGAAAACCCGCTGCTTCTGGCCGACTTCCCCGAAGCGATCTACCCTCTCCGCTGCCTGGAGAACAACGCCCGCCGGCAAGCGGGCCAGCATATCGACGGGCGCCTGACCTACTGCACCTGGGCGGCCGACAAGCTTGTTTTTCCGACGGTCGAAGGCGGGGATGCTTCCGGATCGATCATCACGGTCACGAGCCTCGACTCGAATATCCGCGGCCAGCAGCACACGCGGATGGACGGGCAGGTTATCCGCCCGTCCCTTGTCCTGCTCGACGACCCGCAGACCCGCCAGTCCGCGCGTTCGGCGTCGCAGACGAAGTACCGTATGCAGCTCCTCAACGGCGACGTGCTCTGCATGGGCGGCCCGGGCGAATCGATCTCGGCGGTCCTGACCTGCACGAAAATCTATGACGACGACCTCGCCGACCAGATACTCGACCGCGACAAGAACCCCGAATGGCAGGGCGAGTGCACCAAACTCGTCTACGCTTTCCCCACCAACACCAAGCTTTGGGACCGCTACGGGGAAATCAGAGCCGACAGCCTCCGCGCCGGCCATGGCGGACGCGAAGCCACCGAACACTATCGCAAGCACCGCGCCGAGATGGATGCCGGCTCCGCGGTCGCCTGGCCCGAGCGATACGACCGAGACAAGGAACTCTCGGCGCTCCAGCATGCGATGAACCTGAAAATGCGGGACGAAGAAGCCTTCCTCGCCGAGTACCAGAACGAGCCGGTCCAGCAGCAGGAAGCCGAGGACGTTGTGACGCCCGAAGACGTCCAGGGCCTCTACAACGGGCGCAAGCGCGGCGAAATTCCTCTGGCTTGCACGCATCTGACGATGTTCGCCGACGTGCACGACAAACTACTGTACTGGTGCGTTTGCGCCTGGCAGGCCGATTTCACGGGATACGTCGTGGACTATGGCACATATCCCGACCAGCGGCGCTCGCATTTCACATTGCGCGACGCGAGGCGTACCCTCGCACAGCATGCGCCCGGCGCAGGCGTCGAAGGCGCGATCCAGGCGGGTTTGGAGAAACTCGTCTCCGACTTTCTCGCCCGCGACTGGCGGCGCGCCGACGGCGGCTTGATGCGGATCGAGAAGCTGCTGGTGGACTCCGGCTATCTCCCCGGCGTAGTCGCGGCCGTCAAGCACAAGGCAGGCGGTGCGGCGATGGTGCTCTCGAAAGGCGTGGGGATAACCGCCGGCCGCAAGCCGATGAGCGCCTACAGGCGCAAGCCGGGAGAGACACACGGGCACCACTGGTACTTCCCAAGTATCCGCCGAAGCGGTGAGTTTCCGCACGCCTTGATAGACACGAACTACTGGAAGTCATTCGTCCATGCCCGTCTAGCCACCGCCCCCGGCGACCGTGGCGCCCTGACGCTGTTCGGCACAAAACGCACCAACCACGCGCTCTTCGCCCAGCACGTCGCCGGCTCTGAGACTTCCGCCCTCACCCACGGCCACGGCCGCGACGTGCGCGAATGGCGTCTCAAACCATTGCGGCCGGACAACCACTGGCTCGATTGCCTGGTCGGCTGTGCCGTAGCCGCTTCGATACAGGGGGTCGTACTGGGCGGCGTCCACCAGCCGATCGAATCGCCGCCCCGACGGAAACGTGTTTCGCTGGACGAGATCCAACACAGGAGGCGAGCATGAGCAAAGGAACGCGACAGGCCGGGACGAAACATGACTACGGCCTGCAATGCCGCCACTGCGGCTGCAAACATTTCCGCGTAGTCTACACGCGCCCGTACCACGGCGGGCGGATCATGCGCTGTCGGGAGTGCCGCCTCTGTGGCGTAAGGATGACGACGTGGGAGAAGGCGGGTCGGTGATGTGCTTTGCCCGGAGGCTCGTGTCGATCTCGATAGTTGCTAAAGCGGCCCTGCGAAGCAACCGAAACAACGATAGGATCGGAGCCGGTGTTGGGAGAAATCTTCGTGTGAATACGTACCTTTCAGAGTTGCCGGCGGAGAGCCATTGCCAACCGGTTTTGGTGACATCGAAGAAGCATAGCCCGATTGTATTCCTTACAATCGCGTTGGTTTTGAATTGCATACTGCTGGGCTGGCTGAATTGGTATTCGTTTAGCTCGTACGAAGATCTCAAAGCAACAACCCAGCGAGATATGCGAGTCGAGGAGCTTGGCGGGATTATCACCCATCTGGACGAGGCATTGACCATGTCGGCGTATATGGCTGCGGCGACCGGAGACCCTCGGTGGGAACAGCGATATCGCACGTTCGAACCAAAGCTGGACGCCGCAATTCAAGAAGTGATTGAACTTACGCCGGAAGCCCACGGCAACCAGGGCGCCAGGGAAACGGACCAAGCCAATCTCAAGCTTGTCGCAATGGAGAATCGCGCCTTTGAGTTGGTCCGCCAGAACCGGCTAGCCGAAGCCATATCTCTGCTGTCCAGCGATGAGTACGACAAAGAGAAACAGATTTACGCACATGGAATAACCCACTTTGCTCATCTGCGTCCTCCTCACCTTCGTCTGGCCGAATTGCGCGGGATCATTATCCACCTCGACGAAGTGCTGACCATGTCGGCGAGAATGGCTGCGGCGACCGGAGACCCTCGGTGGGAACAGCGATATCGCACGTTCGAACCAAAGCTGGACGCCGCCATCAGAGAAGCTGTTGAATTTGCGCCAGAAGCCCACAGCGCCGCAGGCGTTTCTGCGACCGACGAAGCCAATACCAAACTTGTCGCCATGGAGAAATGCGCCTTCGAACTGATCCGACAGAAACATCTCGTTGAAGCCAGGGACCTGCTGTTCGGCGACGAGTATAAAAAGCAGAAACGGATCTATGCAGAGGGGATGAACGACTTTGACCACAGCCTTTCGGCCGCTGCAGAGATGATTCTGAAAGAGCGTCAGTATTTGAGCTACTCTTACGCCTTAGCTACTGTCGTTGTTATCCCATTCGTACTCTTCGGTTGGTTTGTCGTATTCCGCGCCACTCGCAAGTGGCAAACAGGCATGAAAGACGTTAATCGGACCTTGGAAACGGAGGTAAGAAAGCGTACGGCCGAACTGTCCCGATCCAATGAACAACTTCAAACCGAAATCGCCGAACGTAGGGAGGCCGAGGACGATCTTGAGCACATGAATGATCGCCTGGTCCAGGTGGCCGAAGAGATCACGGAGTTAATGGAAGTACAGATAGAAGGCGGCGACGAGGTTTCAAGATTCGAGAATGATTCGCTCGTTCGATGCTGGGAAGTCAAGCAGTGCGGGCAAGAGACTTGCCCGTCCTACGGCAACCAGGACAACCTGAGATGCTGGGAGGTCGCCGGTACGTTCTGCAAGGGAGAGATTCAGGGCATATTTGCCCAGAAATTAGAGAGCTGCAGCCAATGCGAGGTCTTCCAGGCCGCTCGCGAGGATTCCATTCTGAACCTCGGGGAGACCTTCAATCTTATGATGAACATCCTGGAGGACCGCAAGACCAAGCTGACCGAGGCGCTTTGCAAGGCCGAAGCCGCCAACATCGCCAAAAGCCAATTCCTGGCCAATATATCCCACGAGATCCGCACGCCGATGAACGGCGTTATCGGGATGACCAACCTGCTTATGGACACTGACCTGGACGATGAACAGAAGGAATGTGCCGAGATCGTCAACACGTGCGGCGAGCAGCTTATGGCTCTCATCGAGGACATACTGGACTTTTCGAAAATCGAGGCCGGCAAGCTGGAAATGGAGACGATCGACTTGGACCTCCGCACCGTTGTCGAAGAGACCGCCGACATTCTGGCGGTTGCGGCCGCGGACAAGGGTTTGAAATTATCGTGCTTCGTCGATCCCGAAACGCCGACCCTGCTGCGTGGCGATCCGGTTCGACTGCGGCAGGTTCTGATGAATCTGGGCAACAACGCCGTCAAGTTTACCAAAGCCGGCGAGGTGGAGATATCCGTGACGCCGGAGTCCCAGACGCCAACGCAGGCAACCATCCGCTGTGCCGTTCGCGATACCGGCATCGGCATTCCCGCTGACCGGATGGACCGGTTGTTCAAGTCTTTCTCGCAGATGGACGCCTCAACCACGCGCGAGTACGGCGGGACGGGTCTGGGCCTGGCGATCTGCAAACAGATCGCAGAATTGATGGGTGGGCAAATCGGCGTCGAAAGCGTCGAAGGCGCCGGCTCGGTGTTCTGGTTCACCGCCGTCCTGGACAAGCAGCCGGCCGGTTCGCCAGATGTTTCGGTGCTTCATGCAACCTAGCGGAATGGAGATGTCAATGAGACTCTCACTCAATACGGACCAGTTTTTCAGTGTATAGACTGTGATTATCCGGGAATTCCGGGTTATCCGAAGGAAGATGGAGCAAAATGGAAAAATGCTACGAGTATCTTGGCTGCAATAAGACCGACTGCGTCATGTTTGAGACAGCAGACAGGAACTGCTGGGAAGTCGAAGGAACATTGTGCCACCAGCCCGCTGTTGAAACCCTGAGAAAAGCAAAGTGTGGAAACAAGGCGGTCGCCTGCGCCTTGTGCATCTACTACAAGGCGGCGAACCAGGTAAAAAAGTAGCGGAAAACGCTACTCAAACTGCGGGGCTTTATGGGGGATGAAGCCGCATCTGTTTTCTGCTGTTTAAGAGGCAACAGCGGCGTCTGCACCGTCGGTGTTTTCAGCTCAGGCCGCCCATTTCTACCGATTTTTCTTCCAATTTTGTGCCCATAGTTACACATGCGTAACGATTTTCCCCTCTACCCCATTTCCTCGTTGACTCCCGTCACCCCCGACGCCAATACTACCAGCAGAAGCGAAAGAGCCGTCCCAATGTAACCGGCGGCAACTGACAATCGAATACGACCGAGCGACACCGGAGCTGATCCCTTCGGTGATGCAATAGAACACAAGGCCACGTGGGGCCACGTACTCGCGTGGCCTTTTTCTATGCCCGCTCGGACACAGCAGGGTAGAGCAGTCCGGTAGCTCGTTGGGCTCATGCCCCAAAGGTCGCGGGTTCAAATCCCGCCCCTGCAATCCTTTTGGCAAGAACTATGGCGGACGACGTAGACATGGACGACGTGCTTTCCCAGGCGGCACAAGGCCCCAAGCGGGCCGACAGCGACGGTGTGTCCGCCGAAGGCCACCCCTTAAAGGACCTGATCGCTCTGGACAAGCACCAGACGGCAAAATCCGTGCGGACCAACCCGGCCGCCGCGGTAACCGGCCGAAGGCGCCACAGTCTTCAGCTTCAACACTTCCGGCGGCTCGCAGCA
>CAZSLS010000254.1:0-8718 GCA_964607575.1 uncultured Planctomycetaceae bacterium
GGCTCGAACACGATGGTGTCGTCGATGCGGTTGAGGAACTCCGGGCGGAACTGCTGCTTAAGCGCCTCTGCAAGCCGGGCGTCGATCTCCCACTGCTCGGCCTGGTTGTCGGCCATCTCCTGGATCACGTCGGAGGCGATGTTGCTGGTCATGACGACCAGCGTATTCTTGAAATCCACGGTCCTTCCCTGCCCGTCGGTCAGGCGCCCGTCATCGAGGACCTGCAGCAGCACGTTGAAGACATCGCCGTGGGCCTTTTCGATTTCGTCCAGGACGATCAGCGAGTACGGTTTGCGGCGTACGGCTTCGGTCAGGCGCCCGCCCTCTTCGTACCCGACGTATCCGGGGGGTGCGCCGATGAGCCTTGCGACCGAATGTTGCTCCATGAACTCGCTCATGTCGATTCGCACCATGGCGTCTTCGGAATCGAACAGGAGTTCGGCGAGCGCTTTGCACAGTTCGGTCTTGCCCACACCCGTCGGCCCGAGAAAGATGAAAGTTCCGATCGGTCTCTTGGGATCGCCCAGACCGGCACGATTCCTCCGCACCGCGTCGCTTACAGCGGTCAGCGCCTCGCTCTGTCCGACAATCCGCCGGGCGAGGTGCTGCTCCATCTGCATCAGGCGGTCGCGCTGGGGTTCCATCAACCGGGTTACCGGAATATGCGTCCACTTGGCCACCACATCGGCGATGTGCTCGGGGGTGACTTCCTCGCTGGTAAGCCCTCCGCCCTGCCGGAGGCGCGCGATCGTCTCGGACTCGTCGGTCTGTTGGGCCTGGAGTTCACGCAGTTGCCCGTATTGAATCCTCGCCGCGGTCTCCAGGTCGCCTGCTCGCTGGGCCTGCTCCAGTGCGGTGTTCGCCGATTCGATCTGTTCCTGGAGGTCCTTGATCCTGCCCAGCGCGCCGTGTTCGTTGTCCCAGCGCCCGTGCATCTGGTCGTACTGTGCCTGTAAATCGGCCAGATTCTTCTCCAGGACGACGAGCCGTTCCTTGCTGGCATCGTCGCTCTCGTTGCGGAGCGCTTCGCGTTCGATCTGCAATTGAACCAGGCGCCGCTTCAACTCGTCGAGTTCGGCGGGCATCGAATCGTTCTCGATTCTCAGGCGTGAGGCGGCTTCGTCTATCAGGTCTATCGCCTTGTCGGGCAGGAAGCGATCGGTGATGTATCGTTGGCTCATAACTGCCGCCGCCACCAGCGCCGCATCCTGGATTCGCACGCCGTGATGCGCGTCGTACCGCGGTTTGAGTCCGCGGAGAATAGCGATGGTATCTTCGACATTCGGCTCGTCGATCACCACCGGTTGGAAGCGCCGCTCGAGGGCGGCGTCCTTTTCCACGTGCTTTCGATATTCATCGAGCGTGGTGGCGCCGATACACCTGAGGTCTCCGCGGGCCAGTGCGGGCTTGATGAGATTGCCCGCGGAGATCGCCCCCTCCGCCGCACCCGCACCCACTACGGTGTGCAGTTCGTCGATGAACAGAATGATCTGCCCGTCGGCTCCGGTGACTTCCTTCAGGACGGCCTTGAGGCGGTCCTCGAACTCGCCGCGAAATTTGGCTCCCGCCAGCAGTTGCCCCATGTCCAGGGCGACCACTGTCTTACCGATAAGCCCTGCCGGTACGTCGCCGTTAACGATCCGTTGCGCAAGCCCCTCAACGATCGCGGTCTTGCCCACTCCGGGCAGTCCGATCAGGACGGGGTTGTTCTTCCGTCGCCGGGAGAGAACCTGTATGCACCTGCGGATCTCGTCGTCCCGCCCTATCACCGGATCGAGCTTGCCCTCGCGGGCCCGGTCGCACAGATCCATTCCGTACCTTTCGAGCGCGCGATATTTATTTTCGGGGTTATCGTCGGTGACTCGCTGCGAACCGCGGAGGTCCTCCATCGCAGCGAGGATCGATTTGTAGTCCGCCCCGAGCGTTGTCAGCACTTCTTTAGCCTGCGAGGCTTCGTCCGACAACGCCAGCAGCAGATGCTCAACGGAGATGTACTCATCCTTGAGATTGTCTGCTTCCTTCGCCGCCCGGAACACGATTGCATTGGTGGCCGGGTCGGCGGTCTGACCGGCCTGGGCAGACTGGCTGGGAAGGCGCTGAAGTTCGGAATCCACGATAGATTGAATACGATCTTTCGGAACGCCTACTTTCTCGAGAAGCGCGCCTGTGAGCCCGCCTTCCTGCCTGAGCAGCGCCGCAAGAATGTGGAGTGGTCCGATGGCGTGATGCCCGGCCTCCGCGGCGGCGGCTTGGGCATCCACCATAGCCTGCTGAACTTTAACTGTCAGTTTGTCTAAACGCATTGCATTATCTCCCGCTTGAGAGTATGCAATGCCCGTACCGGAATTGTAAGTCTTTTTATATGGACTACTTTAGCAATAATGGGCTGTCAGGATACGATATCACCCCCACCGGGTGTGCCATTAAGGCAGGTCCGTATGCGCACTGAACTGCACACGGACCTGCCTTGGGAACCCAACCCTATTAATGCTTATATAATCAGGCGTTACCGCCCTTCAGCCATTTTGAAAGCCTCTCGAATCTTCGCGTTCCTGGTCTCGATGGCCTTACCGGTATCAGCACCGGCGGTCTGCATCGACCAGCGCGCTGTAACCGCGAGTATGGACAGGATCGCCACCACAATCCCCGCCATCAGAAGATTCTTCTTTTTAAACATGTGCATCATCCAGTCCTCCGGTTATCTCACCGCTCCGAAAGAATCCTACGATTCGTTTCCATCAAAAGGGAACCTGTGGTAAGGTCATTTGTCTAACTTGCTGGAAAGGCAAATCGATATGAGCCGACTCTTCTTTGTTCTCAAAGCGGTCTTGGTGTCGGCGATGCTGTTGGCAGTAACCGCCGCCAGGGCGCAGACGCCCGCGGTAGCCCAACCCGCCGGCAGGGGTGCGGTTGTCTCCGCGATCCGGGCGGGAGTCCAGGGCGAGATCGACCGCCGCCTGGGTGGGCAGGACAAGAAAGTCCGCCGGCAACTCGCAGTTGGCATGAAGGCCCCGGCCATGGGCAAGTTGCCCGTTCGCGTCAAAGGCATTGCTGATCCGTGGGGAGGCATGGCTGAGTTGGAAGTCGGCGGTCTGGCAATAGCGGCGGCGATGCGAGGTAAGGGACCTGTTATTCCGCCCATCCTCGATCTGCTCTGTGCGTCCGGAGGAAGACCTCCTGCTGGTGGGAAGCTCCCGCGGTCAGCACCTGCAACACCGGTCACGTTTGACGATCACGTGCGATTCCTGGCGCAAAGGCTTGCGGCGGCCGACAAATTACGCGACCTGGCACTCGAGAAAATGCCCGCTAAGACGCGTGGTTTCATGCACAAATGGCCTGGCGCCATCGTCAATACACTGCGGCCGCAGATCGTGTTGAACGACAAGACACGACAGCTCTGCCAGAATGATCGGGCATTCTGTGGCCTGATCCAAACGCAGTGCAACTGGAAGAAGCTGGCGGCCGCAGCGAAAACACTGTCATCTCTGGCCGGAGAAGCGCACCTGGCCTCGCTGGGGCGGGCGTGCAGGGGCGCCAAACCGATCGAGGAGGAAGTCGCGGGCGTCACAGGCGACATTCTGTACTATCGCAAGAGCGATGCGGGCCTGATCATCATCGGCGGGTCGGGCGTCAACACGTACAAGATCAAGGGTCCGGTTGCGGTTTTGATTGACATTGGAGGAGACGATTCATACGGTTCTCCGGTCGGCGCAAGCTTTGATGCCGATCGCGGAAACAGCATCGCGATCGATCTGGCCGGAGACGACACGTATGACTGCGGGGCCTTTGGTCTGGCGACCGGGCGGTTGGGCGTGGGGATCCTCGTGGACCGCAGGGGCAACGACACTTACAAGCTCGCCGGCGGTTCCGGTGGCGCGGGTTTTGGGGGAATCGGGATCCTGCTGGACGCCGCGGGCGACGACAAATACACCGGTTCGAAGTTCACGCAGGGCGCCGCGGTAGCCGGGATAGGCCTGTTGATCGACCTCGCCGGCGCCGACAAACACACCAGCTTCGGATATGCGATAGGGTTCGGCGGACCGGGGGGTATAGGCGCCGTCCTTGACGCCGGCGGGAATGACACCTACCAGTGCGGCCGCAAATACCCCAGCGGATACAACCGTAGCGACAACCCCAACGCCAAGCCCGGCGATCCCGGGTTTCAGTACTGGGCATTCGGTATGGGCACGGGAATGGGGCGTCGGATTCTGTCGAGCAACGCTCGCGATCACGCATGGTCTCTGGCCGGCGGCATGGGTCTGCTGATCGACATCGCCGGTGACGACCGGTACGACAGTTCCAACTTCTCGCAGGGATGCGGATACTTTTTCGGCGTCGGTCTGAAGCTGGACCTTTCCGGTCGCGACGTGCACGGCGCCGCCCGCTACGGTCTGGCAGCAGGAGCACATTTCGGGATGGGACTCTTTGTCGACTACGCCGGAGGCGACACCTACACGAGCGTCGGGCCGACCTACAACTGCGGGTGTGCCTGGGACCGCAGTGTATTCATGTTCGTCGACGGCGGCGCCGAGGACGACACGTATCAGCTCAAGCGGTCGGCCGGTCTCGGCCGAGCGGACATTAATTCGTGGAGTGTCTTTGCCGACATGGGCGGTCGCGACACCTACATTACCCCCAACGGACTCGGTAGAGTCTCACGCACGGGCCTGTCGGTTTTCTACGACCGGACCGGGCGGGACAGCTACGTCGGTGTGGCCGGCGGGAAGTCGAGACTGGCTGACAAGTTGATCCGCGTTAACGGCGACGGCGGACTCTTCATTGACGCCGGACGGTCCGTTGGTGCAGAATAGGGCGCCTGCAAGATATTATGGATTCCAACGGGAACCTTGCTCGATGTTGTTGGTCTAATATCCCGACAGCGAAACATTCTCAAACAACTGGGCAATTGGACATTCAGGAGTAATCAACTGCTATGACTGTAAACAGATATGCGTTGTACATCGCGGCGTCGGTTCTGCTGGCGGTAGCCACTACGGGCGCGGCAGCCGAAAAGAGTATCCACATACCGACCGGACGAACGGTATCGGGCAGTTGGAACACCGCCGACGGCGCCGGGTACCAGTGGAACATCTATGTTGCCGGCGGATACGTCAACAGCGGAAGCCACAGTGCATACAGTAGCGGTATGCAGTTGCAGGTGAACGGCTCGGGGTACAGCGGCGGTTCTTCGGGCAGGCTGAGCAAGGACGGTACGGAAATCGAGATCGGTCCCTGGAAGTACCAGTCGGTCAACATCTACCGCCGCATTTACGTCGACAAGAAGCTCGGCTACTGCCGGTGGATCGATATTTTCGAGAACCCCACCGCCTCGGCGAAATCGCTTACGCTGCGTTACTACAACGGCATGGGCACTTCTACGCGAAAGACCTACACTACCACCGGGGGGACCACCACGGGCGCCAAAGATTGGGGTATCGTCACCGGTTACACGTCGAGTTCGTATGCGGCGGTGGCCCACATATTCGCGACGAAGAAGTCCAAGGTCCGCCCCCGCTTCCAGTGGACGCGATCCAGCAGCACGGTCTACTATCACCACACGCTGAAGATACCGCCCAAGAAGACCGTGGCGCTGTGCCTGATCGAAGCCCAGCGGCGCCCGTTTGCAACGGCCCAGAAGTTCCTGACCACCTTCAAGGTCGACAGGGAACTCAAGAAGGTCCCCACGGCGCTGCGGAGGATCCTCATTAACATGAGCGGGGCGATGCTGACGCTGGGCACACTCGAACTGCCCCGCAACGAAGAACACGACCTCATAGTCCAGCGCGGTGGGAACGAACTTCTCGGAACGCTGCTCAACAAGAACTACATCATTGAAACGCTCTACGGCAAGCTCACGCTTGATGCGGCGCGTGTCGTGGGCCTGCACTCACCTGCAAACGCCGGCGACCGGATCAGGCTGGCGCTGGCCGACGGACAGGTCATCGTAGGCAAACTTCTCTCGGGTAATATCCGCCTGAAACTGGTAAACGGTAACGATATGTCCATGTCCCCGGACAAGATCGACACCGCCGCTTACAAGGTCTCGCCCCAGCGCCCCGAGGAGATCGCTTTCCGCAAGCCCATGGTCGTGCTCAGGGGCGGACAGCAGTTGTTCTTCGAGCAGACCGACGTCGACTGGACGTTCCACACGCAGTACGGGCGCGTGAAGCTCAAGCCCGGCGATCTCCGGGAGATCGTGCTCGACACGCCTGACGGCGGGCTGCATCGGGCGATCTTCGCCAACGAATCGGTCCTCTCGGGCCTCCTGGTAACCGATAAGCTCAGCATATCGCTGGACCTCGGGGCGAAACTCTCGATACCGCGATACCTGATCCAACAGTTCGCATTTCCCACCGGCGAGTACAACGGACCGGATCTCGCGGAACTGTCCCTGGTAAACGAAGATACACTGCAGGGACGCGTCTCTGACAAAGTGTTGAAGATCGATACGGATGTCGAACAGGTCTCGGTCGGGCGAGATGAGATTGCTCAGATAGCCATCCCCGAAGAAGCCACCCTCGGTCGCATCCGCGTGAAACTGCACAGCGGAACGGTGGTCGAAGGCAAGCTGGTCGGTAAGTCGATCGGATTCCAGGTGGCACCGGCGGTCACACTACCGGTTTACGTGGGACATATAGTCGAGATGACCTGCCCCAAACCACCGCCAAAGCCCACGACCCAACCGGCGACCAAACCCGCAGTCAAACCGCCGGTCAAACCGCCGGTCAAACCCGTTCCTGCTCCGGTCGTGCCGTCGACGCCCGAACCGGCGGTCGATCCGGTACCAATCCTGAAGACAAGATTGGACGCGCGGAATAAGAGAATTGGAAAGTTGCAGGATCTCATCAAGAAGATGCAGGCCGAAATGGCCTCCTCAAAGGACCCCAAGCGTACAGCCCAACTCAAAGCACAGATCGACAGGATACAGAAGCATATCGCAATCGAACGCCAGAACGCCGCCAAAAGAGCAAAAGAGGCTAAGGTACTGAAGGCGACCGCCAAGGCGGAAAAGTTCAAACGTATCAGAGAAGCGCAACTGCAAGTACACGACAGAACCTGAACGGAGCCCCCCGTCGAAACCTTTGAAAGACCGGATATGATCCTGACACAACTGATTACAAACCGCTCGCGAACATTGATCGTCCTGACTTGCACACTGTCAGCCGCTCTAACCGCACTCGGCGCCAAGCCCACAACCAGGCCGACGACACAAAAAGCCAGGGCAGACAGCAACCCCGCGGAAAAACTGCAAGCCGCCCTACCGACGGGATGGTCACTCTGGGGCTCTGCGCACGTGGGCCGCACGGGCCTGCATCCCGGTCGGCAATGGTCGCGCGTACCGGCAGGTTACATGAAGCTCCGCAGCCCTCTTATCCGAACCAAGGGTGGCCTGCAGCGAGTTGCTCCCTCGATCATCGTCTGGCTGGCGCATCGCCGGGCCGAAAAAACCACGTGGCAGGTGAGCGATAAACAGCAGGACATCGAGAAGAAACCCACGGAGTATCTCGGCCTCGGAGCGAAATATCACGTTTACGTCCACCTGCCCCCCGGCGCCGCAAGACGCTGGCCGACCGCAAAGCGGGATATCGGCAAGGCGTTAGGTATCAAGACATCGACCACCCAACCGGCGGAGACAACCGAGAAACGTGTTGTCATTCTGATTGCGCAAGTCGGCGATACCGTCTCGTACACGGTCGACGGCGTTGACTGCGGCGATATCAAAGCACTCCGAGACGCTCTGGCCAAGGTTTCCAAGGAATCCCGCCTGAGCATCCAGATCGAAACGAACGTACCGGCCGGGCAGGTCGCGAAAGTCATGGCTGCCGCCCGCAAGCTGCATCTGATGACAATATCCATCACGGTGGTCCGAACCAGCCAACCGCCGGTAAAACCCAAGAAAAGACTACCTCTCTGAGCTACACCCCGCGGGGGCGCCCAAAGGCGGAAAAAGGCAGAGGCGAACATCCAACAGCCAGCAAGAAACGCCCAATAGCCAAGTGAACGGCGACGGCAACACGACACCGGCACACCGGTCGCAATGCGCGCACGGATCGCGCCGGCCCCTAAGTCAATATTCACTTGTGAACTCTTGCGTCTTGCCACACCAGTCCGCTTGGCGGCGCGGCCTGGTAGAGTCGCCTACGTTCTGCCGATCCTAGCGACCGGCATTAACAGCGTGTACGTTTGGAAGGCAGGTGTCAGGTGCTAGGTGTTAGGTGTAGGTTTAACCCTAGAACCTAGAACCCAGCACCTAGAACCTGTCGTCGCTCTCTTCTTCCGTATACATACATACTGGCGAATGAGGCGCGATCTGTGACACCCCCCCAAAAAGATTTTTTGTCCATCGAAAATGTCAATCGCATAACATTTGTGGCCGGATCACGTTACACGAAAACGCTAACCCCGAAAAACTTTCCATTTCGACCAACAAAATTTCTGAAAATCTTTCCGCATTCGCGATTCGCCCATGCGTTGTCAAGGGATATTGTTGCTGATTAGTCCGCTTGCGGCATAGCAATTCGTTGTCGTTGAATTCCGCCGCGACAGACAAAGACAATCGAAGACGCCCAACCGGTGGCTGGACAGGTATCGTCTGAAGTTGGATCGGATCCGGCGCCAGACGAACCGTCAAACTGAGCGTTGGGATTGAAATAATTAAGTAAGGTGAGTCTATGAAGCAAGTCTCCTTCCGGTTGTGCGAGGTCGATCGTATGATCG
>CAZSLS010000255.1:0-8717 GCA_964607575.1 uncultured Planctomycetaceae bacterium
CGGTTGACATCGACGGGCGCGGCGCGGGATACTGATCGGATGACTAAAATGATTGTTGTTTTACTGGCGTTGGCCTTTTTTTCGGGGTGCGCTGGTGTCGACAGGGCGTTTTATCATCCCGATAGAAAGGTGTACGGCACGCCGGCGCGGGATGGCTTGCGGTATGAGGAGGTTCGTTTTCCCAGTGCAGACGGTACGATGTTGTCGGGGTGGTTTATCCCCGCCACGACGCCGGCGCTCGGGACGGTTATTCATTTTCACGGGAACGCCCAGAATATGACGTCGCACTACTCTTTCGTCTCCTGGCTTCCGCGGAATGGATTCAATCTGTTCGTCTTTGACTATCGCGGTTACGGGTCATCTGACGGGACGCCCACCAGGGAGGGTGTTTACCAGGATTCGGTGGCTGCGATCCGGTGCGTCAGGGCCCGCGGCGATATCGACCGGGATAAGATCATCGTGATGGGGCAGAGTCTTGGTGGGGCCAATGCGATTGCAGTCGTTGGTAGGAATCGCTTCGACGGGATTGTCGGGGTCGTGATCGATTCGGCGTTCTCCTCGTACGAAGAGGTGGGTAAGAACCACGTTGGGTTGCTGCTCAAGCCGCTGGCTGGATCGCTTCTCAGCAACGCATACAGTCCGATCGATTTCGTGGCTGAGATCAGCCCGATCCCTCTGATCATCATACACGGGACGGCGGATCGGGTAGTCCCTTACTATCACGGTAAACGCCTGCACGAGAAGGCGAAAGCCCCGAAGGAATTGTGGACCGTGAAGACCGGTCGCCACACAGAAGCCTTCAGCCGATACCGCCGGGAAATGATCCCGCGTCTGCTCAAGCGTTTCCAGACATGGGTGGCGGCGAGAACTGTTCGTCAGACACGCCCGCCTGCGGCAGCGACAATAGAAAGTGGAAGGTGAAGCGATGAAGAAGATTCAGATACTGGGAACAGGATGCCCCAAGTGTAAGAAACTGGCGGAAAATGCGGAAATGGCCGCCAAGGCACTTGCGATAGAATACACCATCGAGAAGGTCACCGACATCAACGAGATTATGGAATTCGGGGTTATGCTGACGCCGGCGCTGGTAATCGATGGCGAAGTGAAGGTCGTCGGCAAGGTCCCCGACCCCGAAGCGATAGAGGCGATGCTGGCGTGACCGGAACCTCGAGCCCCGACGGGCGACATAACGGGCCTCGGCGGCTTCTGAAATCAATTTGCGTCGATGGCGCATCTGTGGGAGAATCCCCGATGGAACGGGATGCGCCATCGCCATCGGCGCCGAGTGACCACTGATCTTCAACGGTGCATGGAATATGACCAGGCTTACAACATTACTATTACTGATCGCGTTTGTGATCTCCGGTGCGGCGTTATCGGCGGAGGCCTCTGAGTACATTGTCAGACGGAACGACACTCTCTCGCATATTGCGCAGTCGCAGCTCGGCTCGTCAGCACGCTGGAAGGAAATCGCGACACTCAACAACATCAAGCCGCCGTACAAGTTAAGCTTGGGGCAGCGATTGATATTGCCCGATGTCAGTTCGCCGGCGGGGCGGTCTGAGACTGTGGAGATCGAAATACTGCCCGTCGAGCCCCCGCAGATCGAACTGCCATCCAACGCGCCCGGCGCCGGTCTGGAACTACCGTCTCAACTCTGGGTATGCGTTCTTGTGGCGTTGATCGTGCTCTGGGCGTTCAGTGTTCTCTGCCTGCGGCTGGGGTGCTGGTTCTCCCTCGTCGAGACATCTTTCATGCGTTGTGCGTTTCTGTCGCTGGTGTCGGCGGCTGTTTTGATGCTGATTCTTGGTATTCTGGGTGGTTTTGGCTGGCTTGTGGTCAATCAGCATATGTCGCCGGTCGTCCTTCCTGTGGCGACGGTGATTCTTCTCCTGGCGTATCTCGTAGTTTCAAACATTCTTACAAAACGCATTCTCGCGTGCAAATGGCGCAGCGTGTTCACGGTCAGCGTTATGTCCAGTGTCGTCGCGAATCTGCTGGCATGGGGATTCATGGTTATTCTGTTGATTACGTTACCGGGGCTAATGGCTACCGAAGTGCTGCGGGAATTTGTTACGGCCGTAATACACGCCCAGTAAGAACCATACCGCCCGGACGCCGATGAAATCCGCCGAATCGCAAAACAGGCTTGTCGCGGGCACTTCAGACGATACAATCTTTCCAAAGGCCCGATTCGGCGGCGCCGACCGGTGAGAAACTGAATCGCTGGAACAAATGCAATGAAGACATACCAGGAAATAAACGATCGTATCGCCTCGGGCAAGGCGGTGGTCATGACCGCCGAGGAGATCATCGACTACGTTGACACCCAAGGCCTCGAAGCAGCGGCCGCCGAGGTCGACGTGGTAACCACCGCGACCTTCGGGCCGATGTGCTCGTCGGGATGCGTGCTGAACTTCGGGCACTCCAAGCCGAAGATACGCATGTCCGAGGCGTGGGTCGAAGACGTGCTGGTCTATACGGGGCTGGCGGCGGTCGATGTCTATCTCGGCGCTACGCAGCTCCGCCACAACGATCCGGCCAACATGTATTACCCCGGCGAGTTCCGTTACGGCGGGGGGCACGTGATGGCCGACCTCGTCGCCGGAAAGCAACTGCAACTGTTCGCCCTGAGCTACGGTACCGACGAGTACCCGCTGCGAGAGATCAGAACGTATTTCACCATCGACGACCTCAACCAGGCGGTCATGGTGAACCCCCGCAACTGCTACCAGAACTACAACGTCGCGATCAACTGTTCGGACCGCACGCTGTGGACGTACATGGGCAAGCTCGAGGCGGACATCAAGAACGCCAACTACTGCTCGGCGGGTCAACTCTCCCCGCTGCTGAACGACCCGCTGTACGAGACCATTGGCGTGGGATCGAGCGTCTGGCTGGCCGGCGCACGCGGGCACGTCTACGCCGAAGGCACGCAGCATGCCGGCGGCGGCGGGCGCAACGAACACGACATACCGATGGGCGGGTCGGGCACGCTGGCGCTTACCGGCGACATGAAGCAGATGTTGCCCGAATTCGTCCGCGGCGTGAGCCTGATGGGATACGGAACTTCGCTCGGCGTGGGCGTGGGCGTACCGATCCCGATCCTGAACGACGGCGTACTGAAGCGATGCTGCATCCGCGACGAGGAGATCCTCGCACCGATCACCGACTACAGCAGCGATTATCCCCAGGCCACCGGTAAAGTAATCGGGCATGTCAGCTACGGGCAGCTCAAGACCGGTCAAATCGACGTCGACGGTCGCCAAGTGCCCGTCGGGTCGCTGTCGTCGTACAGCAAGGCCCTCAAGATCGCCGAACTGCTGGCCGCCGAGATCCGATCCGGCGACTTCCTGCTGTCGCAGCCGTATTCCATGCTCCCCGCCGACACGAACATGAAGCCGCTCGAAGTCAGGGACAAAACCACATGACCGACACCGTCACGAAAAAACTGATGCTCTTCTTCCCGAAGTGCGAATGCGAAAAACCCATTATCTACCACCTGGTCAAGGACTACGATCTTGTAGTCAACGTATTTCGCGCCAAGGTGACCCCGGAAGAGGAGGGCTACCTCGTGCTCGACGTTACGGGCACCGAAGAGAATATCGATCGGGCAATGGAGTTCGTCAAGACGTTCAACGTATCGATCAACGAGACGGGGAAGGGCCTCACTTGGGACTCCGACGCCTGCACCGGGTGCGGGCACTGCGTGGTACACTGTCCGACGAACGCCCTGCACGTATCCGACCGGGCGACGATGGAGGTGGGCTTCGACGAAGAGAAATGCATCGAATGCCTCGCGTGCATCCGCGTCTGCCCCTACGACGTCTGTGTCTCGGCGTTCTGATGTATGTCAGCGGGACATGAATATCGGCGCTTCGCACACAAGGGGGCGAACTTTCGGATTCTGTGCGAGCGATTTGACGCGATCACCGATGAAATCGTGCGCCTCAGGGGCGAGCTGGAAGAGTACATCGCCCGCCATGGCGAGTTTGCCTCGTCGCTGATGCCTGTCGAACTGCTCGACGATGCGCCCGAAATTGCCCGCCGGATGGCCGAAGCTGCAAAGAGAGTGGGCGTGGGACCTATGGCGGCCGTCGCGGGGACCGTAGCGCAGATGTCCGCCCTCGCCGCCGGCGACGCCGAAGCCATCGTAGAAAACGGGGGCGACGTCTTCCTCGCCGCCAAGCACGCGGTGACCGTGGGCCTGTACGCTGGGCAGGGCCCGCTGAGCGATTCGCTGGCGCTGTCGGTACCGCCCCAGGCCATGCCGCTGGCGGCCTGCTCGTCTTCCGGCGTTATGGGCCACTCGCTGAGCCTCGGCAAGTGCGACCTGGCGTGCGTGGTAAGCCGCAACGCATCGCTGGCCGACGCGGCGGCCACTCACGCGGCGAATCTCGTAAAAACCCCCGACGACATCGAAGCCGCACTCGAGCAAATCGTCGGGATCAACGGTGTTGACGGCGTGTTGCTGGTCCAGGGCGATCGAATAGGAGTCGCCGGCGACCTGCCACCCCTCGTCCGCAACCGCGACGCCGAACTAGGCCAAAAAGTAACCCGCGACCCGGACAGCGGTTAATCCACTTCGTCGACGCCCTTGGACTTTATCGTCACGATTCTCTCGCCGTCGATGATGACTTGGTATGTGACGCCCTTCTTGCCCTCGATGCGGGCTTTGCCTTTCGTGATGGTTACCGGGAAGGGGGATACGATGCGGTGTTTGGCGTCGGCGGCGACGGACAGCGAGTCGGTTTTTCCTTCCAGGGCCAGTTGCAGGCTAATCAGCGCGCACGGGTTTATCGACGGTCCGGCGCGGCGCTGGGAGGCGAGGTTGAAAATGTCCGGCAGGCAGCCGACGAGACGACCGTCGGGATATTGCATCTGCCGTCCGGCCAGCAGTATTCCGCGGGCCAGATGGTTCCATTTGAACGTCTTGTCGTGGCGAGCCAACCTGGTAAGCCCGTAGGCATACACGCCGCCGCACCATTGCACCGGCAGGCCGATCCATAGCGGCGCGCGGTAGTTGGTGGCGCCGTATACGGGCACGGTGGCGTACGTCATTACGGGGCGGTCGGACCAGAGATAGACGAACGGTATCCCCGAGATCGCCCATTTTCGCGCGAGGGCGAGATACTCCTTTCGCCCGGTCAATTCGTATCCGTAAACGTACGCTCGAACCAGGTTGGCCGACGCCAGAATGTCCGGCGTGTGGAGCGAGAGTTCCCACGTCTGGGCTCCGCGCGGCGTGCGGAACCGCTTCATGAACTCCAGCGTCTTGATCCCCGCACGCCTGGCGCCTGAGTCGCCGGTGAGGTTGGCGAATTCCAGCAGGGTCAGTGCCCGTTTGGCGCAGTGTCCGCTGGAGGTGTCTTCGAAGTGGCCTTTCCGGTACTTGCCCGAGTAGCGGAACGAGCCGTCGGGTTTCTGGGCGGCGATTATTGCCCGCGCCTCGCCGCGGCGGATCGCCAGCCAGCGTTTGGCCTGCCCGGTAACGAAGAAGATAGCATCATTTCTGACGTGAGCCCCTCCGCTGACGAGCGGTCCGCCCTTGGGCGCCTTGCCCGTCATCCGCCAGATCGTCGAGGCGATGTCGGCGAAGTAGCGCCTCTTCCACCTGGCTTCGGCGCAGTGGCCCCATCCGCCCGGACCGCTGATCGGTCCGTTAATGGCCCGCATGTCCAGGTCGAGCTGTGCCTTGTCCGTGCGCGGCGCCTTGGGCAGCGCGGGCAGTCCGCCGGCTTTCTTGACCGCCCAGGAAATAGTATCTTCCAGCGATGCCTCGCTGACCAGGATCGTAGCTTCGATCTTCCGCCCGCGAAGGGCCATTCGGTGGTCGGCCGCCGCGTCCGTCACGTTCGGGCTGGCGAAGACGGGCTTGAGTTTCATATCGCTCCACGTCATCGCCAGCGTCGCCCGGTCGGTAACGCAGGCCATCAGCGGCATGGTGACCATCCTCGCCTCCGGAGCCATCCGCATGTGCGCCGGCGTCTCGATATCGAGCTTCGACGAGGACTTCTCGCCCTTGCCCAGATACTCCAGGCCCGCAAAGAGCCCCTGCTGAAGCGATCCGATAGCCCTCAACACCGGTCCCTCAACCGATTGGTCGCGGCGCTCGCTGACATCAATCGAAACGCTTATCTCGTTACCTTTTACCGCCAGATGAACGACAACGCCCTGGCAGATCATGCGAAGTTTATCGGTTGTTCCGGCGCGGAGTCCGAACCCGTGCACCCGCCTGCCGACCCGAACGACCGGGGCCAGGACGCCGACCAGCTTGCCCTTGTATTCGATCCGAGCCCCCACGCCGGACCTGGGAAGGCGGAGCTTCAGATCGCCGGTTCCAACGGTTATCGGCAAGACTGAATCCTTGTTGAGTTCAAGCCGACATACCATCACGCTGCTGACGATAGGCGGCAGGTTTTTCGATCTCAGCACTATGTGGCATCGCTCGAACGGATCCTTGCCGCGCAGCTTCTGTTTGATTGTGATCGTCTTGCCGCCGGCGACGGTATGAGTGTCTTCGGAGTGTTGGAAGCTGACAGGTCCGGCCGACACGTTCCGTACGTGCAGGATCACACTGTTCTTGCGTGTCTCGGTGCGTTCGATTTTCAGCGGGTGGCTCCGCCCCTGGTGAATGGTCAGCGAGTCGACCTCGATTGTCCCGGCGGCTGTGCCCGGGTCGAATCGCAGGGCTTTCATCGTCCCTTTGACGCCGATCAGCACGGAGTACTCGTGCCACTTCCCATCGTGGATCATCTCGAAACGCTTTGACCGGGCCTCGGCGAATCCGCCCTGCTTGTCGGTGGCCCAGAAGAACTGCCCCGCTCCGCCCGCGTTCGATCGGGCGCGGAGTTTGATCACCAATCCCGGTCCGGACGCCTCGAGTCGGACAGTCAGATACGGGTCATTCCCGCTCGATACGATCTTCATTGCCCCGTCAGCCGCCGAGACCTTGCAATGGTTCACCGCCTCCCAGCCGGTGAGCCCCGAGTCGAACGTCCATTGCTTAAGGACCGCGCCGACGATGATATCAGGCTTCTCGGCCCGGGCCGGCAGGGCGGAGCCCAAGGCCAGGAAAACACAAACGCTGAGTTGAAGTCGTTGTCGCATAGGGCACCTCATGGCCTGCTATTTCATCCGACGTTTTCCATGTGGATTTCTGCCCAGAATTATCGCGAGGCCTTTGCAGCGATTATAGACGACTTTCGTGCCTTATGCACACGGCTGGCGGCTATTTGTCAATGCCCACACGGTGCATCCTGATCGCTCCGTGGTTTACGGCGAACGTGCCGAAGAGGGTGGTGTCTATCCGCTCGGCCGGAACCGTCCAGTGCATCTCCACGCGGAATCGCAGTTGGTTGAACTTCTTGTCCTTTGCATTCAGTGGCAGGGGGGTGAGCCGGGTGTTTGTCATCTTGCCGCGAGTGGGCATGTAGATGCTGGGGCTGTACATGTACCCGGCTGCGGTGAAGTCGCCATTCTCCAGGCGGCGGACGAACTCCTGGGCCGCGTTTACCGGCGACGATATCCAGAAGAACCTTGGGAACTTCGCGAGATAATTGAGGCCCTCGTCGGTGACGCCTGTTTCTTCCAGCGTCAACCCGCGAAGGTGCTTGAGCCCCTTGAGGTGATGCAGGCCCTTGTCGGTGATCTTCGTGCCGCCGATGTTGAGTACTTCGAGCCTGGCCAACTGCGAGATATGCTTGAGGCCGACGTCGTCCACCGGCGAGTCATTCACGTCAAGATGGCGCAGATTCTTGACTCCCACCAAGGCTCCCAGCCCCTTGCCTGTGACCCTGGTAAGCCTGAGATCGAGCGTTTTCAGGCTGAGGAGTTTCCCCAAGTGGGCAATGCCCGGATCGCCTATGTTGCGATTCCAGTCCAGTTTCAACACGCGCAGGTTCTTGAGGCCGGCCAGGTGCTTCAGGTCGTCATTTGTCACAGTCGTCCTGGTTAGTTCCAGTGTCTCCAGGTGCTGTAATGCCCCGATGACAACGAAGTCATTCTTCTCGAGTTTTGCCTCCTTAAGCCGGAGGCCCGTGATCTGCCCCGCATCGTTCCGCGTGTGGCGCTTGCGCTCGACCCACCCCTTGCCTCGCTTGACACGCTGCACTCGATCAAGAAACTCCTTGAGCGCCTTTGGGCCATTGGTCGTGGCCGGCCGGGTCGCAGACGCGGGGATCGATGCCGATCCGCCCAGTTGCGCCAGAGCCCGGAGCGCCGCTTGGCGGACGCGGGGTTCCCTGATCGTACGATTGGCAGCCAGGGCCTCCAGAGCCTTGCGCTGTGATTGGATCTTCAGATATCCCATGAGCTTCGCCGCCGTGATCAACTCGCTGCTCTTCCGCCCGCCCGGCGCCGCCAGCCACGCCGCCAACGGCGGCCTGAAGCGATGGAAGTCCAGTACGGGGTCGTGGGGCTTGCGTATGCCCGGCTTGGCGACGGCGGCGTCGAGTTGAAGGCCGATGGTATGTTCGGGTTTGAATCGATATCCCGCATCCTTGCCAAGCTGGTAGAGCAGCCATTCCTGGTTGCTGATGCGTCGCAGGAACAGGACCAGATCCGTGTAGGCCTGCTCCTGGTCGCCATAGCAGATGGTTGTGATCGTCTTCCCGCCGCGAGCAAGGTCCAGAGCATAATGCGTTCTATCCTTCAGGTGGGACTCGACCTTGCCCCCCCGGGTCAGCCAGTCCGTCGCCCCAAGCAGCTTGTCCAAC
>CAZSLS010000256.1:0-8685 GCA_964607575.1 uncultured Planctomycetaceae bacterium
TGCGCTGCCCCGCCAGATAAGCATCACAGGTCCGAATGGGCCTGAACGGTTACGTTTTGGCTACATCATCTTGGATGTACTTTTCAAACCGTCTTAGCCTTTCTCCAGCGTCCCCCAACGGCTGTTGGCAGAGTACGCAAACCGCATCATCCTCAGTGTTCGGGAACTCCTGCTCTGGATATGCCCGTTCGCTTGAGAACTTACGGGCCGCCTCAAAGAGTACCTTCCAGGTCGATTCCCCTGTACCCGGGAGGAGTTCTTCACCAGACTGAAGTGCTACCACGGCTTGCTGCTCTGTTTGCACTGCAACAGCATGTTTCTCAGCAAGAAGTCTAAGCCGGTCAACGGCCTCTTTGTCGACCAGCAGTAGGGAGGCATCGTTCCGTGTGGCCAGTTCCTTAAGACGCTTAGCTGAAAGGCAGAGATCCTCTGCTTTTGCGGCTGGATCGGACTCTCCAAGGGCTTTGTCAAGTTCCTCAATTCGCTTCAGTTCTTCGTCCGACAACGTGGCCAGGCCTGCAATCACGTTTGGATCGGTATTCGCGTTCAGCCGCGCGATTAATTGCCCGACCTTTGTCTCACCCTGAAGATGCTTAAAAGGCTGAAGATTGATGTTGATTCCGGCGAGTTCCTGCTCCAGACGGGTATTCAGTTTCGGCAGAACGGTGTTGGCAAGGGCCTCCACGATATCGAGACCGTATGGCAGATAGGCAACATCCTGTTCACCGGTCACATAGGCCCGGGAACAATGGCAATCGAATATGGCGATAGAGGCCATTTCTTCCGGTGGATCGGCCGTGGATGACCATTGCACTGATTTGGCGGTTCCATTAACTTCGATGTCGAAAATAGCCTCTGGGATGCATCCTTGCGCCTGTGGATTGTTGGCGTCAGGAAGTACCTGCTCTTTCAGGTCGCGGGAACGACATGCCCGTTTCAACACCCTCCCGTAGCCTGATTTACCACTAGCATTGTCGCCGTAGATCACGGTCATTCCAGATACCTCAAACGGCAGTGTCTGGTTGGGGGCAATGCAGTTGACATGCTTCAAATCCCGCATCCCTTTAAGGATGACCGTATCACCCCGCACCGGGGTTGCTGGCAAATGACTTCTTGATAGCGGGATGGGTGCGAGCCCCGTAAGACCGGGCAGCTTGTGAGCGGCCTTGAGGAGAGAGTAGAGTTCGGCATAGTCATCGGCTGACAGACCCCCTGGCTTCTGGAATAGACGACGGGCGGCATCCTGCTGCCAGGGGGGAAGCTTTTGTGTCCACTCCAGTATGTCGTCTAGAAGAGCCATCGTTCCACCCAGAACATTCTCTGACAGAAACTGCGTATGACGCTTAAGTAGTCAATGGGATTATGGTCGGCGGCGTGACAATTGGCAATGGAGAACTGGCAACGGCGCAGACGACAATTTGTCACGACGAAACCGCAGCTGAAAACGGAAGCTACCAAGCGAAGACGCTTGGCAAAGACGGCATCGCGTGCCAACCCCGTGCCTGACCCTGCGTGCGCCGGCGGCCCGGAGGTGAGGGGTTTACGCTTTCTTCTCTTTCGCATCCCATTCCTCAAGCACGCGACGTCCGGCCTTGCCCAGCGTGGCCAGCATCTCGCGGAAGGTAGCAGTGAAGTGGAAGTTGCTTTCGATCTCGCTCAGTTTTTCGGCGAGTTCAGAATCGCTCCAGGGATGGCGCCGATACCAAGCGAGAACCAACGAGGCGTTCCGCTCGCCCTCGTCCACCGTTTGTTCAAAGCATGTGTCGCAGTCGCCCCAGACCTCAGCGGCAAAGGTGTCCCGCGACAACACCAGTTGTGTGGCGAAAGCCCAGGCAGCGTACCTACCCAATTCGCTGGAATCCGCCTCGCGCCATAGCCGGAACAACGCACGAATGACGTTAGGCTCCGGATGTGTGTTGGGTAATCGGCTCGAGCCCGTCCAACACAATGCCCAGGCGGCGGACAGCGCGAGTGGGGGATCATCGGGCGAGAGCAGGCGACCAATGGCGTCACGTAACGGTCGAAATCGCTCAGTCAGTGAAAGGCGGTGCTCACCGGCAACCTCGCGCTCTTGATACGCCAACCACATGCACACGAACGCGGCACGGGCCTGTTGGATACGGTCTTCTGAACGCAACGAGCGTTCGAGCATCTCGGCCACATCGTCCGAGAGTTGACGCGGTTGATCATGGAAGACTGCCTCCAGGGCGAGATCCTTCGTAGCCTGGGAGTACTCGTCCCAGCTAGAGCCTGTTCCGAAGTACATCTCCTCGGCGACGTCCTGGAAGACATCACCGAACTTCCCTCGACGCAGGGGGAGAACAGAGCCTATCGAGAATTCCTCGCTGCCCCACCGGGCCATCTGTCGGAGTGCGGCACGGAGGGTGGGCGGTGTGACCTGAACCTCGTCCAGCAGGCATTGCCGCAACAGAACCACGCGCTGGTCCTTGAGGTCTTTTTCACCAGGGTAAGCGGGTTTGGGATGTCTTTCTTCACACAGGGCGGTCAGCCGCTTGATGAGCGGCTCGGCTTTGCGGCCGGCCAGGACGGCGGCCAGCGGGACGACTTCCCGCCAGCGCTCGTCCTCGAAATGCGGTTCCAGCAACTCGGTCAGGCTCTGGGCTTCGTCGCGGTCTGGATACTGCTCCTCGACCAGCCCGCGAGCGGCCAGGTATTCCTGAAATGTCAGGTGCCGGAATTCGTAGACCGGCTGGAGTTCGTCATCGATCCGTTCATGCCCGGTTTGCATCAACAGGCTGCTGCGATATTCGATCCGGTCGACGAATTCCACGGGACTGATGCGCGTGAACTGCAACTCGGCTTCCATTTCCGCCCGGGCTTCCTGAAGCAGCTTCAGCAGTCGCCGGTGTCCCACGCGCTGAACGCCCTCGTTCATCATGGCGCAGGCCACATACGAAAGCTGTGCGAGGGTTTCGTCGAGATCCATCGGCTCGAACCCTTCGGTGTTCCACGTGCGGATCAGCACACGCACGGCTTCGCGATAGAGTTCCACGCGGCGGGTCGGCAATTCGCCGCCACAGCAACGCCGGACCACGAAAAGCGTGGTCAGCATCAGCGGGTTTTCGGCGAGTGAGCGAATTCGCTCGTTGTCCCAGATCGTGTCCGCCAGTTGCCTCGCCTCGGATCGAACCGTGTCGCTATCTCCGACGACCTGCACATGCCAGCTCTCGCACAGTCGTTGCACGTCCGGCTGGTCGAAGGGCGCCAGGCTGACCTGCTCACACGCACTGGCGACCACGCCGGCCACGTGGCGATAACCGGCTTCGCGCGAGGTCACGACCATCGCCGCCTGCGGAAACATGGCCAGGAACGTGCGCAGATGGCCTGCGAAGGTCGTCCGAGCCCCTTCGTCGGAAATCTCGTCCAGACCGTCGACCAGTAGCAGCGCCCGCCCGGAACGCAAGGCTTCGTCCATCTGGTTGTGGAACACCCGAGCTTCCTCCGCGTTCATCCCCGCGTGCCCTGGCAGATCGTCCAGCAGTTCGCGAATCGGCCGATGGGCCCGATCACGCAATTCGCGGCAACGAAGAAACAACGGCAACCAGTCCCGCTCCGGAAGTCCGTCGTCCGATGCATGCAATCGCTCCGGGTCCGTATACGCGACCGCCAACCGTTTCAGCAGCGTACTCTTGCCGCCCCCCGGCTTCGCCAGCAGCGAGAATCGCGGATGCTCGGCGAGGAACTCGCCGACTGGAGTGATCGATTCCTTCTCTTGTGGCGGTTTGGCCTCGTCGTCATCCGCCTGCTGTGTCTTGGATACGACCTTCAACGGCACGAACAGCCGTTCGAGCCTCATACGAAACGCGCTGAGATCCGCGTCGGCAGGCAATCCGTCGAGTTGGATATCCCCACATTCGGTGACAACCCACTCGCGATACCGCTGGATCGCCGCCTCGCCGAGCGCCTCGCGATCCGGACCCGGAGACGGCGGCGAGAGATACGACAGCTTGTGCAGCGACCCTCTGCACTTGCGGTCGGCCTCAATGACTTCCTGAGCGACAGGCGTGGCCAGCGGCGTGCCGTCGGCGTGAACCAGTGCGAAGTGGGTTCGCTGCTTGCCCCGCGAATAGAACACGGCCCACACGTACCCCAACGGATGCCCCAGCAATTCGGCCCCGTCCAGCACGGCATCCTCCAGCCCGGCATGCTCCGCACAGCGGCCGGCTCGTTCCGCCGCGTCAGCTTGGCGGATCAGGATGTTTATCCGTATCAACTCCTCGATCACTCGCGTGCCATCCAGCAGAATGAGTCGTTGCTGCTCGCCGGTTTCCTGTTCCTGCTCTATCCCGGTCTCGGGGAATCCACTAAGTGAGACGAAGTACCCGGTGACAGGAGTCTCCTTGTCCTTGCTGCGTTCACGGCCGACGACGCCAAAGAACTTGTTCAGGTCTGCGCCGCCTATCTTCTTGGCGTGGGCCTTGCATTCCGCAAGCAGGCGCCTCGGTTCTAGGCGGTGCGTACCTTGAATGTCGATCTCGCGGCCCGACTTGTGGACGTCGAATCTCAGATTGTCATAGCCCAGAGCAAAGAACAGGTCGCCGACCAGTCGCGTGAACAGGTCGCCACGTCCATTGTTCGTCGAAGCCAGCAGCCGCAGTCGTGTGGGAGTTTTCATCAGTGCCTCAATTCCGGGAACGCCTTACTTGATTATTCCAATTCCAACGTCTAGCTTTCACTTTCGTCATGAATACCCTGCTTTCCGCACCTCTCCAATTACCGCATCGACAAATTGGTTCTCGGTTATCATGATGATCATCCTATCAAAGTTGGATGCACACCGCCACCGGATAATCCCGATACGGCGACTCGTGCTTGCTACTCCGCGAAGTAACTTCGCTACGAAGCACGAGTCGTAGCGAAATACTTCGCAGAGCAGTACGGATGAATATCCAACACTACTTCGCGAAGCGATGCTTTGCTACGAAGTGCAGGCAGCCAGCCCTCCCCGCCTTTGGCGGATCCCGTCAGAGGCGGATCTTCGATTTCGACACGGCGGATCTACGACAAGAAATTTCCAATTCCCAAGGAAACGGCGAAAGGCAGAACCGTCGCTCCCTGCGTCGTTCTTCGAACTATGCAGGACAGGCCGCGACATGTCAAAGCGGTTGCTCCGCCAGAGGCGGACACGCACTCCAAATTACGGCAACGACGACAACGCCGGCCGCATCATGCGGCCGGTCCGATCCCAATCAACCTTGCTTGTCCACTTACAACTCCCTACACCTCACCTATCTCGCGGAACGCCGGGCTGACCCCGACGTATTCCGACGTATTCCTTATTTCCGCTTCCTGATCAAAACCAAACCACCCAAACCAAGTATTAGCATCGTCCCCGGCTCCGGTACTTGGCGTACGACAAACCAGTTGCGGTTGATGATATATTCGTTAGCAAGCGAACGGGTGCCTTGTGATTCAGGCCCACCGATAACATTGTTGCGGGAAATGGATGTCCCGGTGTCGCTTTTGTAGTAAGCCTGCAGGCCGGAGGTATACCGATTGCCGCCATCGAGGTCAGCCGTACCCATGCCGCCCATGCTGAAAGCAGGGTCAGCGTTGATCCCGCCCAGCATAAGTATCAAACTTTTCAGTTCCCGGGCCAGATCCACATCACCCGACCGCATCAAAGACACTGTCGGATTATCCAAATTCGCGAGTACTTCATCGCCCGCTATCACCACGGTACCGTCGCTCAGGAAAAGGTCATTCCAACTGTAACCGGAGACCGGCCTGCTAAGGTGGTTCTGAACCATAACATAGAATTCTTCTCGCGTTCCCAGCCGCCAGTCGTAATGCCCGGCTACCCCGCCGGCCAGTGTCGCTTCCATCACAGGTAGTTTCATACGTCCGACCTCTGCCATAGTCAGATATTCCATGCTCCCGTCAGTCAGGACATTTGTGTCTGAAAATGTCAGCGCCGCATTGCATAACCCCGAAAGCGATACGAGCACCAAGACGATAGATCCAATACTTCTCATATCATCACTCCTTGAATAACTTATTGTTGACGGTCTGATTGTTTGTTTTTTTCATTTCCCTCTCACTCCAAAATTAGAATTAGCAACATTCTGTTTGAGCAAGAGCTTTTGGACCGGACCGGCACGGCGATCGCACAGAAGATCCGCTGAAAACGGGAGGGAAGGCACTGAATACTGGAACAGCTATGATCAGGTTTTTCACAATCATTCCTTCTCCTCAGAAAGAACGCAAACACGAGCACACCGAAACCGTCGGGATGGGAACTTGGCCGATGCGGCCTGGGCAGGAAGATGCGAGTGAGCGAGTCTCGTCCTGACCTTTATATGAGAAGTAGCTTGAGCCGCTCCCTGAGCGAGCTTGAGCGTGAAGATTGTACCATAGATACCAGATATCACCAAGGGAATTCTCAGTTCCGGGGGCATCTTTGAATTACGGTTCGGGGGACACAATTCTAAACTATCAAGCGTGAGTCATGATTTAGTATTGCATCCTCCGCTCTTCATCCATCGTTCAATAGCTTGACCCGTATCCAGATGAGACTACAGCCAATAGCCCCTACAACCAAACCAGTGGCGATGGCCCCATGACAGTCTCTTGACAGGACCCCACTGGTCATAGACATAGTTCCTATTCCAGCCAACAGCAACCAGAAAAGACACAGGATCCCCCAGAGGAGGCGCAGGCCGGATCTGTCGACCGGCTCGTCGGGATCCGTCTCCGCTTCGGAGAGTTCCCGGGCGATCTCCGCTTCGCGAATCAACTTGACGGCGCCGCTTGCGGGCACACCAAGCCCCCTCAACTCCCTGCTGACAGCCTCCTCATCGAGGCCGGCTTGGACCATGGCTTTAACATACGCACCGGCCTCTTGATCGCACTGATCGGTCCACATGCCGCATCGCTGAAGAGTCTCGGCCAACTTAATCCGCGCGTGCTCAATGGACGGGACGTCGCAAGGTGTCGAGGTTATGTCAGATTCGTCCAGCATGATGTCTCCCGGCTTGTCACGCGACCACCGAACGAGGATTGTCGATCATTGATGAGCGGATGGCAAGATTAAAATAGTGATCCCGCCTTCCTACTTTCTGCTCCGCTCTTCGAACTTCTCAGAGTGGGCCATCGGGGTCAGCGAAAGCGCCGGGACAAACCGGCTTGGGGGCATCGGGTCAGCCCTAAAAACAAGGGTGAAAGCGGCAAGGATGCCATTCACGCAGGATTTGATGGGAGTCTTGTACGACCGGGCACATGGTTTACATGTTTCCCGGCCATCAGGCGTGCCTGGATCGTAGCGGAAGGGACGAACGCCTATGGTCCGATGCCCAGAGGCCAGATGCAGCTTGCTCAACGAACCGCATCGGATACAATCACTGTGAAAAGCCCTGCGATGGTCGCCGGCGCAATGCCAGGGAAATCCCGGATCCAGGAAATGTCGATTATTGGCTCGAGGAGGCAGCAACGCATGCGAAACACAGGGACGACTCGAAGAACGTTCGTGCGGCAGATCGCCGTCGCGGGCGTCGGATTTACCACCGCAATGCCGGCTGTGATCCCCGCTTCGGTCCTCGGAGCCGGGCGGCCGGCACCGAGTGATCGGATCAGCCTGGCCTGCATTGGTGTTGGGGGTCAGGGCGCCCGTGTGGATCTGAAGGCGTATCTGAGCTTGCCCAATGCCCAGGTGGTGGCCGTCTGCGACGTAGACAGTCGCCGCCTCGCCGCCGCCAAGAAAACAGTGGACCGAGCATATGCCAACCGAGACTGCGCGTCTTATCGCGATTTTCGGGAGGTCATGATCCGTGACGACATCGACGCGGTGCATATCGCCACACCCGATCATTGGCACGTTCCGATCGCCGTGGCCGCGTGCAAACACGGGAAGGATGTGTACTGCCAGAAGCCGCTATCGCTCACCGTACGTGAAGCCCGGCAGGCCGTTCGCGTCGCCCGGCGGTATGCCCGGGTCTTCCAGATGGGTACGCAAAACCGTTCGAATGCCAGCGCGCGGCTGGCCTGTGAACTGGTGCGCAACGGACGACTGGGCGAACTGAAGTTCATCGAGGTGGGGACTTGGCACATCTCACAGCCGTGTTCACTTCCCGCTCAGCCCGTGCCGCCGCACGTCGACTGGGAAATGTTTCTGGGTCCCGCGCCGTGGCGGCCGTTCCACTCGGCGATTCAAAGGCCCAAAGGTTGGATACGGTTCATCGATTACAGCGGCGGGGGCGTGACCGACTGCGGTGCTCACTTCTTTGACCTGGTCCAATGGGCTTTGGGGACCGAAGACACCGGTCCCGTGGAGATCACGCCACTGGACCCCCGCCGCAGCGGCGGACGCTTCGTGCGATACCGGTATGCCAACGGTGCCACGGTCTACCGCACCAACGGAAACCACATGCGATTGGTCGGCTCGCTGGGCACGATCGATCTGGGAGCCTGCGCGTGGGCATCCATCACGAAAACGACCCCGACGGATCTCGCTCGCAGCACAATCGGCCTCGGCGAGGTGCATCTGCGCGAAAGCGTCAACCACTACGCCAATTTCCTGGAGTGCGTACGCACGCGCGAGAAACCAGCGGCGGACGTCGAACTCGGATGCCGGGCCGCTACCATCTGTCACATCGGCAACATCGCCGAGTGGTTGGGGCGTCCGCTCCGGTGGAATCCGGACAAGGAAGAATTCGTGGGCGACCAGGC
>CAZSLS010000257.1:0-8663 GCA_964607575.1 uncultured Planctomycetaceae bacterium
GTGCGTTGAAGCCCGTCATTCTCGCTTCGAGATAGCATGCACAGGGGTTCTGCGGCGAATAGATCAGCCCGTTGGCCGGCATGACTCCGTACCCGCACGCTCCGCGGACCCAGTGGTTCGGATTCCAGGTTTTCTTGCGGACGTCGATGAATTCGATCCCGGTCCGCGACATCAGGAGGAAGTTATCGGTGGCCTTACCGCGATAGCAGCGGTGATGGAACCAGTACACGTTGACGTCGGGTGGGAACTGGCGTTTGACCTTTCCGGTTTTCGGGTCGCGCCCGGTGAATACGCCGGTCGCCCTTCCGCTGGTGGTCTCGCCGGTCCATACCAGTCCGTCGACCACCAGGAGATCCTCGGGCGAGCGGTATCCCGAAGGCGGGTGATATGCCTCCCACAGGAGTTTTCCGTCGCCGGCCGACACCGCCGTCAACGTATCCTTGCCCTTCATGTACCACGACCCGGTCTGCTTGCCCGCGGTCTCGCCGCCGGAAAACAGCACCACATCCTTGTACAGAACAAGCGTGGGTCCGAAGAATCCGCGAATCTCCTTGGCCCGGGCAATCGCCTTGGAACGCCATATCTCTTTCCCGCTCGTGCGATCCAGGGCTACGAGAGTTTTCCCGTCGTGGAAGACAACCCGTTTGGCGTCTGCAGACAGTGTAAGCGGCATTACAGTACTCTGCGCAGTCCACAGCACCTTGCCCGTGTCGGCCGTCACGGCGACGATGTCCCGAGCCTTCTCGTCCCAGAACTTCGAGCCATATCCGCCTTTCGACATTTTGACCGCCATCCCTTCGCTCCTGTTGACCAGCGCGACCAGTACGCCTTCGGACAGGATGAGTTCTTCGGCGCCCTTGGTGGATTCGTACTTCCGGACCGTCTCGCCGGTGGCCGCATCGAGCGATGTGATCGGACCGTCGATACTGAGCGTAACGTACACGCGATTACCGCTTGCCACGAGGCGCCGGGGCAATTGTGCGGGTCCGCTCTTCAGCGGCCACATCTGCGTATGCCACTTGCTGATCCTCCGTTTCCAGAGAACCGTGCCGTTGAATGCGTCGCGTGCGATCACCGCCCACTTGGACGGCAGGAGGATCGATATCGGCAGGGCTTCGTCGAAGATGTAGAAGACCCGCCCCCCGGAAGTGACCGCAGCACTCACCGAAGACATGCGGTCGTGGTGCCTGGCATACTTCGGCGAGCCCACCCATTGCATCCGCCGCGGCGGGCCGACGACGGTGTCGTGGGCTACGGCGTTATTGCTCGCGTCGTGCAGGTAGTGCGTCCATTCATCTATCTCTTTGGGGCGCGGCTTGACCTTCGTGGTCCACTTGCCGCCTGTCTTGACGTACGCCACGCCGTCCGGGCAGAGCACTCGCATCACTTCATCGATAGCAATCTTGCCCAGATCGCCCGCTACCACGAGATTGACCATATTGTCGATGTAAGGCAGGCGATTGCCCGGGGGCAGACGATCGATCGATACTTTACCGTACTGTGCGGTTTTGCGGACATTTTGGCGGGCCTTGTCGACGTCGACCGGATCCACCGCCAGACCGTGAACGATATAACTGTCGCTTGCCCGCAGCGCCGCGGTCAACCCGCCGTCGCCGCAACCGATATGCACGACAAGTCCGCCTTTGACCCCCGTGGCGTCGAGAATCTCTTTGGCGGTTTGGCCGGAGGCGGAGGCAGCGATTAGCGAAACGATTACGAATCCAGCGAGAATAGTACCTCTGGTCAGCTTCATAAGGGGGCTCCTTGATGTTGATTCAGTGTATGCGCACAAGATACCAGATCGCCGCCCCCAGCCGCCACGACAGGTAAGCCTACTTGCGAGAGTTCGTCAGTTTGTATATGGCCAGTGCATTGTCCCAGATCAGCGGGATGTACAACAGTCCGCGGGCGTGGTCGATGCCAAAGTCGGCCGGACCGCCCTTGATCTCCAGGAGCGTACGCAGGCGTTTGCGGTCGGCCCCGATCAGAACGATCTTGTTATTCTTCAGATCCGAGACAATGAACGTACCGTCGCTGAGTATGTCCATACCGTCCAGGCCGCCAAAATGATCCGCCAGGCCGAACGGCTTGGGCGGTATGATGCCGTCGAGGTCGACCTCGTAAATCTCGTGAGCCTCCCAACTGTTGACGAACATCTTCCCGCCGCTGAACGCTATGCCGTTGGCGCTGGGCGGGCCTGGAATGTCGGTGATCTTGTCGCCGTCGAGGCGATGTATCTTGTTCGTGGTGGTGTCCGAAACGTAGACGTACTTCCCGTCGGTGGCTGCATCGTTGAGGAACTTGGCGCCGTGGATGATGATCGGCTCGAGTGCCTGACCGGTCTCGATTGACATCCGCCGCACGTGGTTGACATCGCAGGCATAGACAACGCCCTTCAGCACGCAGACGCCCTTGATCGAGTTGAGAGGAGCGTTGATCTGCGAGTCGACCCATCGTCCGGCCACCAGCTTGCCGCCGGTATCGAGGCGCGTTATGAAGCCCTTACCGTCATCGGTGTTGTACCTGTCGTCGGCGCCCTCGGCGGGCGCGTCGATATTCGAGATGAGAACGTCACCGGTCTCGCCCACCACCGCTGCACATTCCGGTACGGCCAGCCCCTCGACCGTCGCCACCTTCTCCACCTGCCAACCATCGTAGTGGTAGAAGGGCGAGGTGGGGGAGGATTCCACGCAACCACTCGACAACATCGCCCCAATGACCAACACCGCAACCAGAACCATTCGCATATCGTCGCTCCTTTCGGCCGGGACTCACCCGACGGGATGACCCGACCAACTGACGAAGCATATCATACCCGCCGAACCATTTGCGTCAAGCGGTCGTAAATCCGCTTTCAAAGCCCTTTCATCATCGGCGGCGTCGGGCGGGCCACTTGTTCTTGGGGAATAGCTTCATAATCTGAGCTTCGTTCTTCTTCATCTCCGGTGTCGAGGCGCTCGGAGTCGGCGGGCGTTTTCCGCCCTTGAACAGGTCGATCCCGGCGGGGTTCTCGGGGTCCATGTCGACCAGCGGCCAGACCACTTTGCCCGCTCGCTGGGCGGCCTCGTCGTAATAGGCGCCTAATTCGTTGGAGTTCGCGTCGACGTAAAGCGTTATCCGGTTGATCTCGGCCATTGTGAGTTCTTTGCGATGATGCTTCTTGAGCATGATCTTCGCCAGCCCGGTCTTGATGGCTCCGAACCGCCCCGCTATCGAACGGTACCCGCCGTGTATCGGTCGCACGCCGCTGTGCCCGCCGGTCCCGTGGTAGAAGAACACGTACTTCTTCAGGTTGGGGGCGGGTTTCTTTTTCTTGGTGTGGCAGGGGATGCACTTGTTCTTGAGAAGCGGGGCGACCAGGCGAGCGTAGGTCAGCGGGCACGAACCGTCTTCGAGATTCGGCGTAAGTTTCGACGGAGCCCGCTTCATCGCGGCGGGCACCTTGCCCGGTTTGCGGACGTGCAGCTTCTTCTCGTGACATCCAACGCAGCTCAGATTCTCGCCCGGATGCACGTACGTACACGATCGCATCGATTGGACCGCCATCCCGTGTTCGTTGAGGGCCTGGAAGTAAATCGCCTTTCCGACCGGGGCTTCAAAGTACGCGCTTCCGTCTTCCTCGACGGGCACAACGCCCATCACCGCCCTGGTCGACACGCCCGAACCGGGCCCAACTCGGGGCTGGTCCTGCCACGGACTGTGCCACGGATACGGGAATATCTGCATCACGCGAATCGATTTGATCTTCGTCTTCGCCGGCCATTTGAAGTCCGACTCGTAGACGTTCATTATACTGATCGTCGCGCGCTTGTGACCGGGCGCCTTGTAACGCTCGCCCTGGTAGGTCATCGTCGGAATCGCCGGAGGGGCCTTGCGCACCCGCAGCGGGATCGGGGCGCGGATATCGCTGATTCCGTTGCAAACGTCGCGCGTCGCGGAGAACAGGATTTCCCGATTACCGAACTTGTCGAGCAACCAGACGTTGGCGCCCTGAGCGGCGATCATGTAATCTTCGCTGAGCGCCCATGGGTCGGTGTATCCGGCCGACGAGCGCAATCCCTTGTCCATATCGCCGTGGTATCCCGACGCTTCGTCCATCAAGGCGTAGTCGCCGAACCGCGTCACCTGCGACATTTTGTTATCGTCTTCGATACCGAGATCGATCAGTATCAGCTCGCCCCTCGGGGTCGAAATATGATGCTTTCCGGCGATGGCGACGTACCTTCGCGACCCGGGAATGGACTTGATGGAGTATTCGGCCCAGGGGCGGTCGGCGCGTCCGTCCTTCCATTTCTTCCCGTCAAAGGTGTGGTGCGGGAGGGCGTAATTTCCATGCGGGGCGCGGGGGTCGCGTCCGTCGGGGTAGCATATCCAGAAATTGTGAGCGGCGGAGAAATCGCGGTCAACGTAGTCCCATCGCGTGTAGACCAGCATACCGTTATTGTCGACGCTGGGAAACAGCTCGGTTGTCTCGTGGTAGCTTATCGGGATCAGATCGCTTCCGTCGGGCTTGATCGAGTGCATGGTTCCGCACGGTTGGGAGAACTCGCGGAACGCCCTTCCGGTCTGGCAGCGGTCCATGATGTTGCGGCGATCGGAGACGAACGCGATCCGCCCGTTTGGCAGGAACGCCGGGTGGTAATCGTTGCGGCGCCCGTCGGTGAGTTGGACGAGATTCGAACCGTCGACGCCGATCTTGTACAGGTGGAAGCAGGTCTCGTTAGTGAACGCCTCGAAGACGTCGCGCGGCCAGTTTATCCTCAAACCGCACTTCTCGACGAACGAAAACGCTACGGTCTTTCCGTCGTAACTCAGGTCGGGAATATTGAACGCCCCGCCGGTAAGCTTCTTGCCCTTGAGGCGCCCGCTGGGGACGACCGCATCGGACAGCATATCCTTAATCACCGGCTTGCCCGATTTCAGACCGGAGACCTTGTACAACCCGCCTCCCTTGCCTACGCCGTAACCGTACTCCCAGCATTGCAGCACGCCCTCGCGATTACCCCTCTTGGTCACGAAGACCATCGAGTCGAAGTCCAGAAGCGGATTGGACATTACAACCGACCGCCTGAGTTTGCAGACCTCGGTGTAAATATCTTTGTCCGCCGCCCCGCCAGCCAGCTTCTTCTTCAGGGCGTCGAGCTTCGGTTGGAAGTCCTTGAGCCCCGCCGCGCCGCTCAGCGTCTTAAGATGGGCGATAAGCGCCCCGACTCGCCGAATCACGATACCCGCGGGCGACTTGTCGGCCGTCGTAATCCTGCTGTTTGAGTCCAGGAGCGCCGAAGCCGCCGGATTAGGCTCCTTCAGACAGCTCTTTATCCCGCGAGCCAGTTCCTGATACTCCTTGTCCCAGGCGCCTGTAACCCCGTCGGGATAGCCAGCGGCCACCGCCGCGGCCGCGGTAAGCAACACGAAAGACATCGCACAACACCCAACAGTCAGAAAATGTTTAAGCTTCATCATGGTATTCCCTTCATCCATTATTGGTAAGTCGCGGAACTACTGGATTGACGGCATTACGAGTTCGCCTTTTTCCTGCTCTTTCGTTTTCAGATACGCGCCGTAGAAGTTGCTGTTGCAGTCGATCCAGAGGATTATACGGTGCATTTCTTCTTCGGTCAGCTTCACCTTGTTGTGCCCTTTGGCGAGCATCTGGTAGAGCTTCGATACGCTGGTCCCGAACTGCCCGGGGACCGTTCGCGTGGGCAGTCGTCCCGGCGGCTTGCCGCTGAAGCTCTTGTTCATGCGTTTGAGGATATTGAAAGACCCCCTCGCCGTTGAAAGATCGGGCGTCTTCTTCTTTTCTTTTCGTTTCTTCTCGTGACACTTGATGCACTTGCGATCCAACACGGGCTGGACCAGGCGCGGATAGGCAAGAGGGAACGATCCGCTTACGTCGGGCTTGAGCTTTGACGCAGCGCGCTTCAGCGCCAGCGGGCGGCGGGTGACTACTTTCGGAGCATCGTGCCTCCGCTCGTGGCAGCCCTGGCAGACGAGTGACTCGCCCGGATGCACGTACGTCAGCGACATCATCGACTGGACGGCGCGTCCCCGGGCGTCGAGTGCCTGGAAGTAGAACGGTTTGCCCGCCGGTGCGGTGAAGTGTACGCTGCCATCGGTCTCGACCGGGGCCGTACCGATCACGCCGCGAGCGAGCGATTCCTGTGCGGCTCCGATCCTCGGCTGACCGATCCGGATGGTGGCTTTCGGGAAGAGTTGGATTACTCTGAGGGATTTGATCTTCGTTCCCTTGGGCCAGGGCAGCAGACCGTTGTAGACGTTCGTGCAGACGACCGTTCCGGTTGCTTTCGGTTTGTGGGCGGTCGAACCGGCCTTGGGGTGTCCGGGCGGGAAACCTATGTCGGTCCGGTGCGGAAGCACGGGCGGCTTGGTCCTGGGCCTGAAGGGGATCGGGCTGAGGCAACTGATCTTCGGATCGCGGTAGATCAGCTCCTTGTTTCCAAACGCGTCGACAAGGTAAATTCCGTACTTTTCCTTCATACGCCGCCTCAGCCCGTGACCGGAATAAACGCAGAGGAAGTACTTTTCGCTCAGCGGCCAGGGCGCCGCGTAGGATTGGGTCCCGCCCCTGTCGCATTCGGGGAACCTCGTTTCGGGCGTCACTCGCTTGACCGCGGCCATCGCGCCGTCGTCCTCGACGTTCGGGTCGACGATGATGATCGAACCGTACGACTGTCCGTGGTGCGGCGTGCCGGTGGCCATCAGTTTCTGGGATCCGGGTATCGCGCGGAAGTCCGCCTCCGCGTCGGGGCGGGCGTTCCTGTGCTTTGCGTAATTGCCCTGTATGGCACGGGCGTCTCGGCCGTCGGGCGTGGTGATCCACGGGTGGTGGGCTATGCAGTCGCCCCGGTCGACGTAGTCCCAGCGGGTGTAGATGACCATACCGTTATGGTCCACGCTGGGCTGCCACTCGTTAGTCTCGTGATAGCTGATCGGGACGATGTCTCGCCCGTCGGGAAGCATCGAAAAGAGCGTGTAGGTGGGCACGGGGCGGGGATGGCAGCGCCCGAAACCGCCGCGCCGCTCGGAGATAAATATGATCCGCCCGTTGGGCAGCCAGCACGGGTCGAATTCGTTCCACGATCCGTCGGAGAGCTGTTCGAGACCGGTACCGTCAGAGTTGGTCTTGAAGATGTGCAGCGATCGCTCTGGCGACCACTTGTCGCCCTTGGCGCACTGGGTGTAGGCAAACGCAATTTGCCTGGCGTCGTACGACAGGTCCGGAGACAGAAACGCGCCGGTATCGAGCTTCTTGCCCTTAAGCCTCCCCCGCTGCACGACTGACTTTTCCAGAACGTTGCGCAGAGCGGGCTTGGCGCCGAACGGATCGGACATAATGAACAGACCGCCGCCTGGCCTCTGATTGAAACCGAAATACTGGTCGCAGATATGGTTCGCCGAAGGGCGACGTTTGAGGAAGAGTATCTCCTTGAGCCCCTTCAGGAGCGGGTTGGACAGCGCGATCTTCCGCCGCAGTTTGCAGACCTCGGTGTACAGCTTGTAACGGGCATCCGCATCGGACACCTCGACGCTCTTGCATCGCCGCGTCAGGGCGGCCAGTTGCCTAGCCGCAGAGACCCGGTTTGCAGCGCCTCGGAGATCCTTCAAGAGAGCGGCCGTGCGGCGGACCACTACGTCCGTCGGGTCGCGATCGGCCTTGAGAATAAGCGACTCGCTGTTGTAGGTCTGCGAGGCGATTTTCTCGTACCAGGCGCGGTCGGACATGTCCCGCTTGAGGACCTCGAACTGGCTGCGAAGTTCTGCATCGGCCTGTGCGACGGGCGCCTCGGCGGCGCCGAGGGAGGACATGCAGATACCGATAACCGCCAGCGATATAACCGCCGATAGCAAACGTGCCTTCTTCATGACGCCTTCTCCTTTAGAGTTCCTTGATCTTTATGTTCCGGAAGTAGATCGGCGCCCCGGCGTGCTTGCCCTGGAAGCCGACGTGGCCTTTGAGGGGCAACGTCGCTTTGGGTTTGTTCAACCCCCCGGGGATCTTGTCGCCGGCGGGATTGACCTTCGCCGAGGTCCACTTGCTCATGTCCATGACCGCAACCTTCTCGCCGTTGAGCACGACGGTGATAATCTTGCCCTTGCAGGTGATCGTGAAGCGATTCCACTCGCCGGGCTTCTTAACAATTTTCTGCCTGCCAGCCGCGAGGTGCCCGAAAATCGCCCCGCACTGCCACGTCTTGGGCGACTTGGCCCACTTGCCGTGGTCGTCGGCGATCTGGATCTCCACGGAATTGGGAATCCAACGCTTGGTATCGCTGCAATGGACAATCACGCCGCTGTTGGTGTTCTTGTCGGTCTTGAATTCGAGGTCGATGATGAAATCTTCGTACTGCTTCTTCGACCAGAGGTTGATATCCTTGGTCGCCGTCAGTACGCCGTCAGTGAACGACCAGACGCCCTTGCGATATATCGCGTTGGACAGGTCGGCCTTCAGGAAGTCCGACCAACCGGCGGCGCTGGTGTCGGGGTGGCCGGCCGTAGCGGCCGTCGGCGCCGATGATATCTTCAGAAGCGTCTTCATCGCGCCAGCCATACCGTCGCCGATCAGGAAGTACGTCAGGGCATTCGAGTTCCAATGGTACGACTGTCCGCTGGGGGACTCTTCCCTCGGACGATAAAAATCC
>CAZSLS010000258.1:0-8659 GCA_964607575.1 uncultured Planctomycetaceae bacterium
TCTTCTACAACAATTCGGCTCTGGACGCCGGCGGCGACGACGATGCCGCCATCGATCCGGGCAAGACCCCGCTGCTGCAAGGCACGGCAACGTCTGCCAACCAAACCAGCTATTCGCGCGGGATCAACGGGCTCATGATCGATATCAGCGGTCTGACCGGGACGCCGACGTCCGGTGATATCGGCGTTCGGGTCAACCAGGCCGCCAATCCCGACACATGGTCCTCCGGCCCGGCACCTGAAAGCGTAACCGTACGTCCGGGCGAGGGCTCCGGCGGATCGGACCGCGTGACACTCGTCTGGGCCGACGGCGCGATAACGAATCAGTGGGTCGAGGTTACGGTGCTTGCCGGCGCCAATACGGGCCTCGGAACCGATGACGTATTCTACGTGGGCAATACCGTCGGCGATACCAACGACGACGGGGCAGTTGACGCCGACGACCTGGCCACCCTGTTTGGCGAATTTGGTCTGCGAGGCGGCACCGAACTAGCCGCCGACGTAAACATTGACGGCCGCGTGAACCTGACAGACTTCGCGATCGTGCGGAGCAACTTCGGCACGTCCGTGGGGCTGCCCACCCTGCCCGCAACCGCACCGCCCGCAGCAGCACCGACCTCCGAACCGAACGTGGACATTCTCGCCGAGTCGGTGACGTCTGGCGATGGAGATGCGATTATCGCCGGCGACATTCCGCTCGGTCTGCCGCTATCGGTCGAGGTCGCCCCGATCGACCTGCCGGCGCCGGAGTCCAATATCGAGCCTGTGGTTTCTGATGATTTGCTGCTGAGCGAAGGAGGTTTGACCTCGGTCGAAAGCCTTGATGCCTCGCTGGACACAGACGATCTGCTGGCAGACATGCTGGCCGAATCACCACTGGCGGTTCCGTTGTAAAACGTTCAGCTATCGCTGTTTGATCCAGCGGGCTATTTCCTTGATACCGGGGCGTTTACCGTACATCAGGATGCCTGTGCGGAAGATTCTTGCGGAGATCCAGATTACCGCCGGTACGGAGGCGATCAGCACTACCGTGGGGGCGATGATTTGAAATGCTGACAGGTTGTCGCCGGCGCAAATGCGCAGGATCATTATCATGGGCGTCAGCAGCGGTACGTACGACAGCACCTGGGCGAGCGTCCCTTCGGGATTACGGACGAGGCTCATCCACGAGAGCATCGGGATGATTATGATGATGCTCAGCGGCATCATGAGGCTCTGGGCCTCCTTGATAGTGTTGCACAGCGAGCCGATCCCCGCCTGGATCGAACTGAACAGCATGAATCCCAGAACGTAGTACAGCACGAAGTAGCCCAGCAGCGCCGGGGGGATGTTGATGTCGATACCCCTGGCGCGAGCAGCCCCATACGCCACCGCAGTCCAGATACCCATCACCGTCAACCCGATCGCGCCCAGTCCGAGGATCTTTCCGGACATCAACTCGAACGGACTGACAGCGGAGATCAGCACTTCGATCACCCGGGAGTTCTTCTCTTCGATAACGCTGGAGACCATGTGCTGGCCCATACCGAAAATGCCCATGAACATCATGAATATGAAGAAAAAAGGCAGCATCATCCCTACGATCTTGTCGGTGTCCGATCGGGTGCGTTCGGTGGCATCGTCCAGGCTGACCTCTACGTGCTCGACAGGCACGCGGCGGCGCAGTTCGGCCAGCAACTGTGGCGAGAGGTTTTGCAGTTCACAGCGCCGCTGCACGATGACGGCCTGCAGCATGCCCCTGGCCATTGAGATTAACGCGATGTCCGGGGCCTTTCTCGCCCGCGAGTAAAAGCGAAGCTTACCGTCCTCGGTGACGTCCGGATCGATTATGACATACAGATCCAGCGCGCCGAGTTGCAGTTTCTGCTTCTGGAGTTTGGAGACCTCGTTGAGGTCGTTGGGATCGGCCGGAACGAAATGCACAAGCATCTGGCGTTTGGGGGTTGACTGGTTGTGGCCGTAAACGTTTGAGGCGATCTTCTCGGATAATTCTCCGGTCAGGTCGGTTATGGCGATCCGCTTGGCCGGTGCGTCAGTGGAGTTGTGAATCGCCGAGCGGACGGAAACGAACATGATGACCCCAATCAACAACGGCGCTACCAACAAGCCGATGATGAAGGTTTTCGTCCGCACCGTCTCGCCGTACTCACGCCGAGCTATCTTGAGTATCTTTCCCATTGTTCGCGTCGTCAGCATTGTCAGCACCCACAAGGTTTACGAATATCTCGTGCAGTGACGGCAGCTTCACTTCAAATGCCAGCACGACCGATCTTCCGGCGACGGTCTGCAGGAACTCTTGAGGATCGGCGCCGCCGGTCAGAGCGACCTCCATCCGCCGCCCGTGGTGATTGACGGATTCGACCATCTCCAGTGTCTCTATGAAACCGCCGTCGCCTTCAATCTCGACGGAGACCGAGCGGGGGCGGCGGTCGCCGCGAATCTCGTCCAGCACCCCGCTGCAAATCGCCTTGCCCTTGTTGATCAGCACAATGTACTCGCACAGGCTCTCGGCCTCGTGCATCACGTGCGTCGAGAAGATTACCGTCGTGCCATTACTCCGCATGTCCAGGATGACGCCCTTGAGCAGGTCGAGGTTGACCGGATCCAGCCCGGAGAACGGCTCGTCAAGGATCAGCAGATCAGGTTCGTTTATGCAGGTTACGGCGAACTGGAGTTTCTGATGCATGCCCCGCGATAGTTCTTCGACTTTCTTGTTGGCCCAACCGTTCAGTTCCATGCGAGCGAGCCACTGCGGAACGCGGAACGCCAGTTCGGCGGTCGAGAGTCCTTTAAGCGATCCGAAGTACGCCAACACCCTCGCGACGGTCATCTTGCGGTAGAGGCCCCGCTCTTCGGGCATATATCCGATCCGCTCCTTCACCCGCGAAACCGGCGTATGGGACAACACCTCGATCCGTCCGCTGTCGGGGCGGATGATGTCCATGATCATCCGCAGGGTGGTGGTCTTACCGGCGCCGTTTGGCCCGAGGAAGCCGTATATGCTGCCTTTCGGTACATCGATGCTGAGCGCGTCGACCGCCTGGACATCGCTGAACGATTTGCACACGTTGTCGAGAGAAACCGCGTTCATACAACACATTCCCGCGCCCGCGATCGGTGCGGGCCTTTGGAATGATTCTATCGGTCTCTGCGGTGGAATCAACGCAGTTCTCGGTTTCGGCGTCTCCCGACTTGGCCTCGATGTTGAATGCGGACCAAGGATGCTCTATTCTACGAGACAGCGAAACCTGAACCGGCAGCTTCGGGACAAGGAGAAAGGCAAGAATTATGAACTGGGATGTTTTTGATATTCTTCGGACACGTGGTTCGGGGGCTTGGGTTGGATTTGTTCTCGTTTGTTTTTACGCGGTGATATCTGGCGGCTGCGATAAGGGCGGCGGGGCTGTTGGACCGGGCGAATCTGTTGACTGCGCGGACAGGGTCTTACCGGTGGAAGGGTGGGATGATCTTCCCGCCGCGTCGCCTGGTGCGGATGATTGGCCCTGGTGGCGAGGTCCGACTGTTAATAACGTTGCGCGGTCCGACCAGAATAAGAAACCTCCGCTGGAGTGGGGGGCGGATAAGAACATTCTGTGGCGGGTACCGTTGGCGGGGCGGGGGCATGGCACGCCGTGCATCTGGGGCGATCGGATATTTCTGGCGGCCGGGAGCAAGGGCAAGCGGAACATCAGCGTGTTCTGCCTGGACCGTGAGACGGGCAAGGAGCAGTGGCGAACGGAAGTGTACAGCGGCGAACTGCCGAGGATGCATAAGGATAATTCGTATGCGTCGGGTATGGTCGCCTGCGACGGCGAGCGTGTGTTCTTCGCGTACCAGACGGCCGACGCGATTCGGATGGTGGCGCTGGGGGTAGATGGTAAGTTGGTCTGGGATGAGGAGGTAGCCAAGTACAGCACCGTGCAGGGTCACTCGGCGTCGCCTGCGATTTACAAGTCAGCGGTTATCATGACGGCGGACCTGAAGGGCGACGCTCGGCTGGTCGCGCTGCATCGCAAGACGGGGAAGGTTATCTGGCGTGTCCGGCGGCCTGGGAATAAGGAAAGTTACGCTTCGCCGCTGGTGGCGCGCGTGGCGGGGCGGGACCAGTTGTTCATCATCGGTCCGAACAAGACGCGGAGCTACGATCCGGGCAGCGGGGAGTTGTTGTGGTTATGCGACGGTCCGGCGGAATACGACGCGGCGACGGTGGGGATCGGCGCCGATACGATCTACTCGACCGGCGGGTATCCGGAAAAGGCGCTGCTGGCGATCCGTGCCGACGGTAGCGGAAACGTGACCGGTTCGCACCTGCGGTGGAAGAGCGATCGAAAAGCGGGGTATGTTCCTTCACCGCTGGTGGCCGGTGAGTTTGTATATGCGGTGACCGACAAGGGGCTGATGCGCTGCTACGATGCGGTCGGGGGCAAGGTGGTTTGGGAACGCCATCTGCAGGCGCCGGTCTACTCGTCACCCGTCCTGGTCGGCGAGCGGATATACCTGTTCGACAGGAAAGGCAAGGGCTACGTCATACAGGCCGGAGAGACCTTCAAGATACTGGCGGAGAACACGCTGGACGACGGCGCATTCGCCACCCCGGTGATTGCAGGCGGGCGGATATACCTGCGAACACTCGGCGATTTCTACTGCATCTCGGCCTCATTGACCAACACGAGCAAGCCCTCGCCGCCCGCGAAACGGTTATCGTCATCAAGCCGACAGGGTACTATGAAAAAGAGGCACACGAGCGTATTAGCGAGATTGAAAGAAAGGCACAAATCGAAGGGCAACAGTGACCAGTAATCAGTCGTCAGTTATCAGTCACTCCGGCCAGTAGTCCGGCGCTCCGTTGGACCAGAACTGGCCGAAGAAGGTTTGCGGAACGGTGGTTTCATCGGTCCAGTGCTCATCGCCGGCGGCCTCTGCCAGGAGTTGGTAGTCCAGATACATCGCCGCGGCGAAGGCTTCGAGGCTCCCTCCGTGGATGGCGCCGTATGCTGCAGCGGCTGCGGCGTAGGCGGCGGCGCTGGCGGTGGAGTGGGCGGCGACATCAATAGTGATGTACGGTGGGGTGGACCCGCCGGCCGCGTTGGAGGCTCCGTCGGCGGCGCGGGCGGCATAGCCGGAGGAGTAGGCGGCGCAGGTGACGGCGGGCCTGCCTGAAATATCATAACAACCGTCAATACCGGGATAAACGTTGTCGGCGCCGTATCGCCCGAATGCTCCGGCGCCGATCCTGGCGGCGAAGTTCGAGGCGTTGACGACGCTATTCTTGTATTCGGTGGGGGCCTCTGTCCACGCGGCCTCAATCATGGGCAAAATGCGATAGGCGCAGCGAGCGGCGAAGGCCACCACCGCCCATCTGGGCAAGTCGGTGTAGGCATCTGGATCGGCCAGAGCGATCTCAACGCCGCTTGGGTCTATGAACTTCAGCGACTCCCTTATTCCATCGGATATCGGTGGTAAGTCTTGTCCATATGCCATGCTCGTCTCTCCAGTTGGAATCGCCCTTTGCGGTTTCCGTCCGGTATCTGTGTCATCCGTGGCGGTAACATATCCTGCGCTGTTCTGAAACTCAGGGGATGAGAAATGCGTCGTTGAGTGCGCCTCGACGTCCGGCTGCGTCTTCGGCGTCGCTTCCGCAGGATTGATAGATGTCGTCCAGCGCATCGCTGTCGGTCAGTGGTCTCGTACCGGGGATCGTCGTGGTGGAGAACCAGTCCGCATTGCCGCCCAGGAACCCGACGTTCTGGCCTTCCTGATCATGGTTCAAAGAATTCCGTCCGCGCTGGTCATTATCTAAATCCTGTCGTCCTACCCGTGAGCGCGGGTTTGCATCGGCGATTATCGCCAGTTCCGAGGGTTTCAATCCAATACTGAAATTGCTGGTGACTTCGATCTCGGTGTTCGTGCTGGCGTCGGTGAATTTCACTTGCGACATGTAGCTGTATGACAGTGTGTTGTCAGCGAAACGGAACTCCTTGGTCGTCGGTGTGCGAAAACCCCTGGAGAACTCAGCCGAAGGGCACAGGAACGACTCGCGACCGATGAACTTGTACTTCACCAGCAGCCACAATGCCGAAGGATTGCCCGAATCGGCGCTGCTCCAGTTCGATCGGGATGGAGCGGGAGTAACGGTCGGCATGGCGTTACCGAGCTTTGATTTGCGGTGCATCGCAGGGTTACTCATATATGCCGCGCAGGCCTCAGCGATGCCCTTGATGTTCGCCTTGCATGTCGTCCGGTGCCCATTCCCGCGATAGGAAGGCACGCACGACATGAAGAGAGTTACCAGCAGGACCGTGGCGGCTATCACGACCAGCAATTCCACCAGCGTGAATCCGTATCGCATTGAAACAGACGTTCGTGAATTGTTCATATGGTTATTCTAGCATAAGGCGCCGTCGCAGACCAAAGCAAACACCCGGTCAGGCCGTTATTGATGAGAATCGGGCATTTGTGGGGCTTTTCGTGTAAAGTTTGTCAATGGCTCTCGTCTGATCGGAGATAGGGATATGAAGAGATGCGATTCAATGCGCCGCCCAGTGGCGGCCAGGCGAATTGGCTTGTTCCTGACACTGCTGGTTATCCTGGGCGTGAACACGGCTGCGAGCGGGTTTACTTTTATCCCGCCAAAGGAACATGGGGGATTATGGGATGTCTGGGTCTTTCACGCCAATGACACCTGGTATCTCTTCTACGGTGGCGCGAAATCAGGCTTCGGCACGGCCAGATCCAAAGATGGCGTCCATTGGAAAGAATGCCCGCCGGTGTCGGCGGCCGGCTGGCGCGGAGGCGGGTCGGCGTTTACCTGGAAGTCGCCGAATTTCGCGAAGGACGGGAAGTATCAATGCGATCGGCGTATTAACGTTGGCGGGCGTCCGGCGATTGTGATCACCGAATCGACCGATTTGCTCAACTGGAAGGTCCGAGACAAGGTTTATTATCATCCTGATCCCCGCTGGTACAGCCAAAAAGCGCGTTGGATCTGCATCTCACCTGTCCGTCGTCCGGGCGGGGGGTATTACGGGTATTGCACGGCTACGGCGAAAGGCGGCAGCAGGTGGTGTATCGGGTACGGCGAAACGCTGGACGGTGTTGCCTGGAAGTCACTGGCTCCGGCCAATATTAAGTGGGGGAAATGGGGGAAATTCCCGGCGGGGTGGGTCGAACTTGGAGGAGCCGAATTCATCAAGGGCAAGTACTATCTCATGATCAACCTGAGTGACTCAAAGGGTGGAGGAAGCCGCATGATCGCCTTCTCTTGCGACAAACCGGAAGGCCCTTTTGTCGCGACGAAGAAGAACGCGGAAGTGGTTTATGGCGACGTCCACTTCTCACGATTCGGCAGATCGGCCAAGGAGATTCTCGTTGTGCAGCATTATCTTGTGCGGGAAAAAAACGGCGGCGGGTCCGGATGGAGGAAGAACTGGGATACCACCTATATGGCCCCCATGAAAGAAGCGCTCGTCGATAAAGACGGGACGTTGCGATTGGGATATTGGAAAGGTAACGAAGCACTCAAAGGGAAAGCGGTTCGGCTCAAAACGCCGGAGTTGGGAAAGCGTCCTGCGTTATTGAATCACTCGTTCAATGTCAGGAAAGGGTTTGTCATGGAGGGAAAGATCAAGTTGCCGCAAGCGGGAGAAGAACAACTGCCCGGGATCTATCTCGAATCGGGAGAGAAGCGTCCCACAGTTCTTCAGGCCACCGCCAAAGGCACAAGCCGCATCGGAACGGCCAAGAAGGACGGCTCCGATTTCCAATTGCGAAAATCCAAGATAGTCTGGTGCGGACCGGCGGAAGTGGACCGCGAAATGAAATTCGGTCCTACCGTGAAGTTTCGATTGCTCGTTCGTAAATCGATGATGGAGTTCTACATGGACGACATTCTTTTTCACATTCGCGCCCTGAAATATGCTCCAACAGGCAAAGTGGGGATCGTGGGCACAAGAGGTTCGCTTTCCGATCTGAAAGCTTGGGACATGAGTTTTGATGTGAAGTGATAACGGCTTGGTGGTTGGTGGGCTTGTGATGTCCAGTCGCCGGGTTTACTTCGCGGTCCTGGGCTTGTCACCGTATGCGTTGTGATGAACTCTGGTTTTCTTCGATGCGCGTACGGCTTGTGCGGCGTTGCGGTGTTTCAGGAAGCGATTGTGGTGGATGTCGCATTTTTTCTCGGGAACGCCGCGAATCACTATCGGAGTTTGCGGGGCGCCGAACGTGTTGTTGTAGATCTCTATCGACGTGCCCGCGATGTCCGTGCCGTCCTTGCGATCTCGCCCGCCGTGCATGTCAAAACAATGGCTCAGCGATACTCCGAGTTCGACGTTGTGTCTGGCGATGTAACTCCCCCCGGGGCGCCCCGTGCCGGCGATCGAATGGCGATTCCAGTTGAACAGGTTCCCCTCGATCAGCGAGGCGGCGATGTTGTGGCAGACTCCGTAGCCCAGTCCGTTGTACTGGCAGTGGTGGATGAAGTTGTGGTGGATGTGGTGTCCGTCGCCCTTGACGAGGTAAATCCCGGCATGGGCGAAGGCGGAAATCTCGCAGTTGTCGACCTCCAGGCGCGGATGCTCGGTCCTTATACCGGCTGAGGTAGGGAACTTGGTAACATTTCACCCATCTGCAACGATTGCTTCGGGCAGTGGGGGTAGTGTGCC
>CAZSLS010000259.1:0-8620 GCA_964607575.1 uncultured Planctomycetaceae bacterium
CCTTATTTGCCCGCCTGGCGGAAAGGTGCGAAGAAAATCCGTTCGTCACGGCTGGTGGGTTGTTTTTAGATTGACATCCAGTTGGGTGGGAAGTAAGGTTCTGCGAGTTGTTAAACCCTTTCGGCCGATGGTGTGTCTCCCGGGGACGCATCGGACAGGATGACTGCAGGAGCAGGCTGTGAAAAGGAATACAAAAGGCTTGTGGGTGTTGGCGGTTCTGACCGCCGGGGCGGTAGTTGGGTCCGCATGGGCTCAGAATGCACCCGCACCCAAAACGGTTATCGAGGTTCAAATCAAGGGTAACAAGCAAATTCCCCTTAGCGCGATAAAGGTCCATATACAGACCCGAGTCAGCGCCGAGTACAAAGAGGAACTTGTCCGCCAGGACAAGCAAAGGCTGCTGAAGACCGGGCAGTTTGCCTCGGTCAAGGCCACCTCCACCACCACCAACAAAGGTATTATCGTCACGTTTGTCGTGACGGAGCGGCCTTTGGTGGCGGGGCTTGGATTTGTCGGTAACAAGTCGATAGCGTCGGGGGATCTCCTGAAGGAGTTGGCTTTCGGGAAGAACGACGCGTTGGATGACGTCAAGATTCACGAGGGGCTCAAGGCCATCGAGGCGAAATACAAGACCGAAGGCTTTGCACGCGCCCGCGTCACTTTCGTCAAGGATGAGCGTAAGGTGGTCTACAAGATTGTCGAAGGTCCCAGGGTCACCATCCGCCGGGTCGACTTCAAAGGCAACACGTACTTCTGGGGCCTTAAGCTGAGGTTCAAGATCGAGGTGTGGCGGAAGTGGTGGCCTTTCGTGGAGGGTTACTACGATCGGGAGAAGATCGACCGCGATATTATCACGCTCCGCAACCTGTACGTCGCCGAGGGGTTCCTCGATGCCGAGGTCCTGCGAGAACTCGAGTATTCCAGCGACAAGTCCCGCATCACGCTGACATACGTGATTCGGCAGAACCGGCGGTACCGCGTCAACAAGGTGACCTTCGAAGGCAGCAAGATCTTTGACGACAAGGAACTGAAGAAAGAACTCAAGTTGCGCAACGGCGCCTTCTACACCGCCGAGAACCAGGAGTTTGATACCCGGCGGCTCAAGGAGAAGTACGGGCGGCTCGGATACATTGGTGCGGTGGTATCTCCGGCAAAGAGGTTCAAGGTCAAGCCCGGTCTGGTGGACGTGATCTACAAGATCCGCGAATCCGACCAGTACCGCGTGGGCGAAGTGATTATCCGGGGCAATAACATTACGCAGGACCGGGTCATCCGCCGCCAGATGAAGGTGTTCCCCGAACAGTTGTTCAATACCGTGGCGATAGAGAGATCCAAGCGCCGCCTGACGGAGTTGGGCCTGTTCGATTCGGTGGAGATAACGCCGATGGGGCGCGAGGCGGGACGGAGAGATGCGCTGGTGGAAGTCGCCGAGGGCAGGACGGCGGAGTTTCTCATTGGCGCCGGGATGAGTTCCAACCACGGGCTGCTGGGCAATGTCTCGTTTCGCCAGCGGAACTTCGACATACTCAACTGGCCCAAGGGCTGGCGAGAGTTCATGACCGCACAAGGCTGGAAAGGCGCCGGACAAACCTTCTCGGTCGTCGCCCAACCGGGCGTTGACCTGATGCGATATCACGTCGAGTGGTTCGATCCGATGTTGTTCGATTTGCCCTATTCCGCCGGCGCGAAGGTCTTTGCATTCAACCGCAACCGGAGGGATTACGATGAATCCCGCCTCGGTGCGGTCCTCAGCGTGGGACATCGGTTCAAGAATCGCTGGTACGGTGAACTCGCCACCCGCGTCGAGGGTATTCGGATCGACGACGTTGACACCGACGCCGCGACCGAGCTCCATGACGTGGAAGGTACGCATCTCCTTGCCGGGCTCAAGGGATCGCTCGTTCGCGATCGCACTGACAGCCGCTGGCTCCCGTCCAAGGGCGACCGGCTGCGTTTCAGTGTCGAGCAGGTTGGAGGCGATTTCGATTTCACGGTCTTCAAGGCCGCCTACAGCCGCTATTACACGCTGCTGACCGACTCGCAGGACCGCAAGCACGTATTTGCCGCCAGGTCGAACGTTGGCGCCATCGCCGGTGATGCGCCGATTTTCGAGCGATTCTACGGTGGCGGTATGGGGTCGATCAGAGGTTTTGACTATCGCGGTATCAGTCCGCGGAGCGGCGTGAAAGAAGACCCCGTCGGCGGTGATTTCATGGTGTTTCTGGGGGGCGAATATTCCTTCCCGATCGTCGGTAGAGATGTCCGTGGCGTGCTGTTTATGGATACCGGAACGGTTGAGAAGGATATGAATCTTACCACTTACCGAGCCTCTGTTGGCTTTGGCATTCGTTGGATAGTTCCGATTTTCGGGCCTATGCCCATGAGTTTCGATTTTGCAATCCCACTGTCGAAAGACCCGCAGGATGATACGCAGGTCTTCTCGTTCTCGCTGGGATGGATGTTCTGATGGAGAGATAACTATGAAGGCATCGCAGATTATTCTTGTACTTCTCGTCGTTACCGCGGTCGGTCTTGTCGTATCCACCCACCTCGACGCACAGGCCGGCGGCGCGCCCGCGGCGGCAGGGCCCATTGCCACGTGCAATGTCGTGGAAATCCTCAACAACTGCCAAAAAGCCAAGGACCTCACCGCAAAACTCAACAAAGAGCGAGGGCGAATTGAAAAGGAAGTCGAAAAACGCACTGCGGCCATCGACAACCTGACCAAGGAACTCAAGCTTCTGACTATTGGTTCGGAAGAATACGAACAGCGTTTCGCCGAAAAGCAGCGTCTGGTGATCAACCGCGAGGCGTGGTTGAAGTTCGAACAGGCCAAGGCCCTGCGCACGCACCAGAAGTTGACGCGTGAGATGTACGTCGAGGTGCAGAAGGCCGTTGGTATCGTCGCCAAGGGTCGCGGTTTCAAGATAGTCCTTCACCAGCAGCGGGGTAGACTGCGGGCCAATACCACCGCTGAAATGCGTGCGGAGATCTCGCGGCGACAAGTTGTCTACAGCGACGAGTCTGTCGACATAACCGCCAGCGTACTTTCGAGCTTGAATGCGGCATATCGAAGCAAGCCCTGAGGCCCATAGGCGACCGGTAGAGATTTGGGCGGAGAGGGCCCGGACCGGGAGATGCTTTTGCGGCGGTCTTGCAGCACGCCCGGTGCATTTATTAATATGGTGCGCAACGATATGAGCGAAAAGACACTGACAATTCGGGACATCGCGGAACTTCTGAATACCGAGGTCCACGGTCCTGACGAGGGGCAGATAACGTCGGTGGCGAGCCTGGATCAGGCGGGACCCGCGGATCTGACGTTTGCGGTCAATACCCGATACGCATCCCGCCTCGTTACCAGCCAGGCCGGCGCCGCGATCGTAAGCGAACTCCCGAACGATGCGCCCATGCCGCTGCTGGTTGTCGACAACGTTGAGCGGGCTGTCGCCACGGTCCTTGGTGTACTGGCGCGGGACTATCGCGGCGGACCGGTGGGCGTCGATGCGTCGGCCTGCGTGTCCCCGCAGGCAGAACTGGCCGACAACGTAGCCGTCGGACCGGGCGCGACGATCGGGCCCGGAACGAAAATAGCTTCCGGTGTGGTTGTACACGCCAACGTTTGCATCGCCGGCGAGGTGACCGTCGGGCCAGACAGCACGCTGCAGCACGGTGCGGTGGTTCTCGACAGATGCGTCATAGGATCTCGCGTGATCATCGGTCCCAATAGCGTGATCGGGGCCGACGGATTCGGATACTACACTGACCAGGGCGTTCATCACAAGATACCGCACATAGGCAATGTAATTATCGAAGATGACGTCGAGATCGGGGCCTGCAGTTGCGTCGACCGGGCCAAGTTCGGTTCCACGATTATCGGCGCGGGCACGAAGATCGACAATCTCGTTCAGATCGCTCACAATGTGCAGGTGGGAAAAGGCTGCTTCCTGTGTGCCCAGGTTGGTATTGCGGGCAGCGCCAAGTTGGGCGATTACGTGGCTGCCGGCGGGCATGCGGGTATCCGCGACAACGTGACCATCGGGAACCAGGTGCAGTGTGCGGCGTATGCGGCCATCGCCTCGGACATTCCCGATGGTGCGGTTATAGCGGGTATTCCCGCCCACGACGCGAAGCAGACGTTCCGCGAGTTGCGAGCGCTGCAGCGCCTACCGGAACTCATCAAGAAGGTACGGGCGATCGAAGCGAGGCTCGAATCACTTGTCCAAACAAAAGACAATTAAGAAGACCGTGACGGTCGAGGGACCGGGCCTCTTCAACGGACAGAATTGCTCCATGCGATTCGTGCCCGCCCCGCCCGACAGCGGGGTCGCGTTCCTGCGGACGGATGTCGATCCGCCCGTGCGAATCCCCGCCGACATCGCCAAGACCGCCAGGAGAGATCGGAGGACTTCGCTGTCCGAAGGCGAAGTGGCGGTAGAGACCGTCGAACACGTGCTCTCGGCGGTCTGGGGAATGGGCATCGATAACTTGACGATCGAAGCCGATACGCCCGAGGCGCCCAACACCGACGGATCCGCCAAAATATTCGCCGACGCGATCGCCCATACCGGACTCCAGGAACAGGATGTCGAAGTACCCGTATACGCCATCGCCGAGCCGATTGTCGTTACCAACGGGCAATCGATGCTTTCGGCTTTGCCCGGGGCTTGCGACAGGCTCGAGATCCTCTACGATCTGGACTACGCGCAGAACCCCGGTATCGGGCGGCAGACGCTGCGGTTTGACCTGGGTGTGGACGATTACGCGACCGAGATTGCACCGGCAAGAACGTTCCTGCTCCAGGCCGAAGCCGAAAAGATGCGTTCGATGGGAATCGGGAATCACCTGACGGAAAACGAGATACTCGTCTTTACGCCCAGCGGTGAACTGATGGGCGGCGAATTGATCTCGCCGGACGAACCGGTCCGCCACAAGGTCTGCGACCTGATCGGCGATCTGTCGCTGCTGGGCCGGCGGGTTACCGGGCGCATTGTGGCGTCGCGAAGCGGGCACGTACTGAATCGCCGGTTGGTCAGCGTGCTGGCCGACAGGCTCGCCGGGACCCTGCCTCCCGCTCATCCGCCCTGCGAGTCAATGGACATAAACGACATCATCGGTGTCCTTCCGCATCGGTACCCATTCCTGATGCTCGATCGCGTGCTGGAGATACAGGGCAATCAGAGGGCCGTCGCCGTCAAGAACGTCACCATAAACGAACCTTTCTTCCAAGGTCATTATCCCGGCCAGCCGATCATGCCCGGAGTGTTGATCGTAGAGGCCATGGCGCAGCTTTCAGGAATATTGCTGGGACGCCATCTGGCGGAATCGGGCAAGGTTGCAATGTTGCTGGCAATTGATAATGTGAGAATGCGCAAGCCCGTTAGGCCCGGAGACCGCCTGATAATCAAGGCCGAGGCCCTGCGCGTGCGTCCCAGGATGGGGCATTGCAAGTGTGAGGCCAGGGTCGACGGTCAACTGACCACCGAAGCCGAAATTAAATTCATGCTGGTCGACGCCGACAAAGTCCGCCAGACGAACGACCGTTAATAGAATAATTACCTCGGAGATCTGAATAAGATGAACTTTCGTGTAGCAGTGGTTGGGACGGGGCGAATGGGCAAGTTGCACGCTCGCGTGCTGTCGCAGATGGATAGCGCCGAACTGGTCTGTGTTGTGGATACCGACGAGGCCTGCGCAAACGACGTGGCACGCCAGCGAGACTGCAAAGCCCTGACCGACGTCAATGAGGCGGTTGACCTTGTCGATGCGGCGATCGTCGCCGTACCGACGCTCCATCACCTCGACGCGGCGAGACCGTTTATCGAGGCGGGAAAATCCGTCCTGATCGAGAAGCCGTTCACCGACGATGTAAAGGCGGGAAGGAAACTCATTAAACTGGCCGAAAAAACAGGCGCCAGCCTCCAGGTCGGGCATACCGAACGGTTCAATCCGCTTGTCGTGGCTATGCAGAAGTACGATATCCACGCCAAATTTATCGAAGCCCATCGCATCAGCCCGTTCACGTTCCGCTCCGCCGACATCGGCGTTGTACTCGACATGATGATCCACGACCTCGACCTGACGCTCATGCTGGCCGGTGGAAACGTCGAAAGCCTGCACGCCGTCGGTATCAACGTACTGGGCGAGCACGAGGACATCTGCAGCGTCAGGCTTGTTTTCGACAACGGTTGTTGCGCTTCGATTAGCGCCAGCCGCCTGGCGATCAAGACCGAACGGAAGATGCGGGTGTTTTCCGAGAACGCTTATCTGTCGCTGGACTACGGTAAGAAGGTTGGCGTGGTGATCCAGAAGTCCAAGAACCTCGACCTTATCCAGATGGCGCGCGAGATGGAGGTCGATGACCTTGCAGAACTCGCCGGTAACGTGGATTACAAGGAACTGGTCAACGCCGAGGACCTGGTCATAGACGATTCACTGGACCCGCTGACCCGACAGGCCAGCGCATTTATGAGAACGGTTATCGACGGCGAACCGCCGGTAGTGTCGGCGGAGGACGGACTGGCGGCGGTCCAGGTCGCAAACGATATCGTCAAGGCCATCAGGAACTACCGCTGGGACGGAAAGATATTCGGCAGGAAGGGACTCGACCAGATTCAGAAGGACGAAGAATAGGTCACTGATCACTGATCACTGGCCGTCGGTCGTCGGTTTCCAGTAAAGTTTGATGGCCTCGTTTACTGTGGTTTTCAGGAAGTCCGGCGATAGCGGTATTCTGGATTCTTTGTACAGTTTATCGGAGAACTTGTCGGTAAGGACTTTGAGTTGCCTGGCCCGGAGGATCTTGTCGATTTCCTCCTGGGCATCTTCGAAGCTGGTGATCCTCCCTTCCTCGACCTGGTAGGCTTTGACGATGTAGAAACCCCCGTAGTTCACTATCTCCCCCGCGTTGTTCTTGAGAAGCGAGGTTTCCACAATACCGCTTCTCTGGCCCTGTTTGAGGGTGAATGCGGCTTTTTCGACTTTCGTCTGCAGCAGGCTGCCCGCCGGCCAGAGCGGCAGCTTTCCGCCGGTTTCGGGCTTGATGCTGGAGAGTTTCTTGGCCACCTCCGTATAGTCCGCTCCATTTGTCAGGAGTTTGTCGGCTTTGTCTATGACCTCTTTCGCGGCGGCTTTCGCCTTGGCGAGTTCCTGCGCCGATGGCTGGTTCCCGATGTCATCGGGCAGAAACTCATCGGACAGCACGGCGATGAGCTGCATACCGACTTTCTTTTCGACGCGGAAGTCACCCTTGTGATCGTTGTAGTATCCAAGGAGCATCTGGCGGTTTATCGAGATCGCCGGAACGAATCTGATCTGCTGGTACAGTCGCACGGTAATTCTGCGCCGATGTTCTTCCCTCAACTCCTTGATAGTGAGGTCATCTTCCGCCAGTAACTCCTCGAGTCTCGTTTTGCTTCCGCCGGCATCGGCGACCATAACGCGCAGTATCTCGTCTACCTGCGTGCCGACGTGTTCTTTCTGGGATTTGGTCAGGCGGGCGTCGGCTTCCGAGAAGACGAGTTCGTTGTTGATGCGGCGGAAAACGGCTCTGTTGATGGCAAGTCTGACGCGTCTTTCGAACCTGGCATCGCACTCGATTACCGACAGCTTGTCCCTGGCATCGTGCAGGATTTGCTGGACGGTTATGAACTTGCCTTTTACTTGTAGCACGGAAGTAGTTATTTCGCGGGTCTCTCCGATCTCAAGCGGTTCGACGGCGATCTTTGCGGGTCGCGATGTCGCCTGTTGGGTCGTGGCGATTTTGGGATCCTTCGGACGCTGGACAGAGCCCGCGGGCCAGTCCTCGGGGGAAGTCCACGCCGGATAGGTCACCGGCGTCGATTGGCGGTTCCATGGCCATTCGAACTGGGCGTCGCTCCAGGAGCATCCGAGCATCCCCGCGGTCAGGGCTGCCATTGCGGCGATCGTGATGGTTCGCTTTAGATTCATATTCAAGGTCGCGTGCCTCTCGGCGTCCAGCCGCCTATTATACCTCTCCAGCTCCCTGCCGCAATTGCTTTAGTACGATACGCAGCAGGGTCGGCATTTGAAGGTAGGGCGGCGGTAGGCGCCAGTGGACGGTATGCTCGTCGGGCATCCTGACCGTGCCCGAGGCGCCGTCGAACACGCGCTCCGCGGCGCCCATATCACGCACCGTAAAGACGATGTCGCCTTTAATCAGCACGATACTCTCGATTCCCGCCCTGCCCGCAAGGGCGCGAGCTTCGGTCATGTCCAGCAGTTCTTCGACTTCGGCGCCCACGGGCCCGTAGACGTCTGACAGATCGCCGCGAATCTGCTGGAGCCCCTTGCTGCTGTCGCATCCGGCCAGACGCCGGTAGACTTCCATCCGCTGACGCTGAGAGGGGATGTAGGCCCGCGGAATATACGTTCCGATCCCCAGTTCGATGTGAGCCGGTTGCACCGGCGCCGCGATCTTGCCCTCGCCGCGGAGGTCGGATACGGCGCCTTCGAGCAGTTGGCAGTACAGTTCGTAACCGACCGCTGCGATGTGCCCGCTCTGCTCCTGACCGAGAATATTGCCCGCGCCGCGGATCTCCAGGTCGCGCATCGCTATCTGGAAACCGGCGCCGAGATCGGAGAATTCCTCGATGGCCTT
>CAZSLS010000260.1:0-8584 GCA_964607575.1 uncultured Planctomycetaceae bacterium
CTAGCCGCTCCCGGCATTATCCCCAATGCACTCAGGCATACCGGATATCACGTCTCGCCGGATGCCGACATGAATCTGGACGGTAACGGCGGCCTGATGGCAATGACGCCCTATGGTACGACCCTTATGACCGATGGCCCGGACGGTCGGGGGCTCGACTTCAACAGCGATCAGGACTTCATCGACACCGGCGCCATCAACCAACACGACCAGTACATGAACCTGTTCTTCGGGTACTTTAGCGCCCCGGAGGCGGGCGACTACGAGTTTAGCATCCACCATGCCGACGATCGATGCGGCATCTGGCTCGACCTGGACCAGGACGGTGTCTTTGAAGCGCCTGGAGGCGTGAGGACCGGTGAGAACATCGCGTGGTATCCCGTCACCCACGCCCCTCCCCCCATGGATAATGTGGCGACCGTCGCCCTGGAAGAGAGCACGTACATGTTCGCAGCCACGCATGGCGAATATGCCGGCAACGCCTTCTTGGACGTCTACTTCATGACTCCTTCAATGAGTAGCAGCGTGATAATCAAGCCATCCGACGCGGGCCAGGACGGCATGTGGACAACCGTCCCCGAACCGGCCACCTTATCACTCCTGGCAATTGGCGGTCTGTCACTACTCCGCAAACGCCGTCGTAGGGCCTGAGCCTGTCGAAGGGCAAGCAGCTTGAGACGAGGTCAACGCAACTGGGGTTAAAGCGCAGTTAGACGTTAGTGACGAACATTCAGTCCGCTGAGGTCTAACGTTGCGGCGGACCCGCGGTCGTTCAAAGCCGGCCGCATTATGCGGCCGGTGACATGACGGTTATGCAACCTGACACCGCATTACGGCGAAACGCCCGCCGTCGCCGTCCTGCACTTGGAAATTTGATATTGGACAATCCCTATTGCGCGGTCCATCCGCCGTCTACGAGGAGAATCTCACCGGTTACCAATCCGCCGGCCGGTGATGCGAGGTAGATAACCGCACCGGCGACGTCGGTGATCGTGCCGAGACGCTCGATCGGAAGGCGGGACATGATGCTCTCTTTGACCTCGGGTTTATCGAGCAGGTGGGCCGTCCCGGGAGTGTAAATGAACGTCGGACCGACCGCATTTACCGTCACGCCGCGAGCGGACCATTCGAGGGCGAGGGCCTTGGTAAGCTGGTTCACGCCGCCCTTGCTTGCGCAGTAGACGGCGTAATCGCGATACCCGACCACGCTGACCTGCGAACTCATGTTGATGATCCGACCGGCGCCCTGGTCGAGCATGATCTTCCCGGCGGCCTGGCAGCAGAAGAACAAACCGCGGAGATTGACGTTCATCTGCTCGTCCCAGACGGCTTCGGTGACGTCGACGGCGGCGTCCTTCAGTCCGATCCCGGCGTTGTTGACCAGGATGTCGAGGCTGCCCCAATGGTCTCGGATTCCTTGCATGGCGTCATTGATCTGCGCGACGTCGCAGACGTCCATCGGCGCCGGGAAGGCCTGGCCTCCTTCGGCGCGGATCTCGTCTGCAAGTTCATTCAGGCGGTCGACATTCCGGGCGGCCAGCGCCACCTTCGCGCCGGCGTTGGCGAGGGCCTTTGCAAGACCGTATCCGATTCCCTCGCTCGCGCCGGTCACTACGGCCACTCGATCGTCCAGTCGAAAGTTGGGGTAGTCCATTTCGATTCGTTTTCCTTTTGAGAGTTCCTGGGATTTCAGCGTGACTCACCGCAACGACGAGACTCGCCGACACTGAAAGAAACACTACCGCCGCAGACCGGTCTTCGCAAGGGAAAGAAAAGAGGGACCCAATTCCCCAGCCGCCTTACTTAATTATTGTCGCCGGATGCTGATTTGGTTAGATTGTCGTCGTGAGAACACCGCCCCAAGAAGTCCAGGACCAGAGTATGCTGAAGATGCGCAATGGAGCGATTTGCGGTTGTCTGACGGTTGTCGTGCTGTTGGCGGTATCGGCGTGCGCGGCGGGAGATGAGGTAGACGACCTCATCAACGAAGTCATCAAGGGCGCATCCACGAACGCCGCTCGCGCGTCGGCGCTGCTCGAGGCAACCCGGCTCATCGAGAGCGGCACGGCGGAAGTGAAAATCAGGTTCCTAAGCCGAGCGATCGAATTCGGACTCAAGGGCGGGGCGAAAGGCTACGAAGCAGCCGACAAGGCCATCGACGCGATCCTCGCCGCGGCACCCGATCAGGCGGCGGCGTGGGAGGGCAAACGCCTGGCTCTGTACCGGCGATGGCTGGGCGGTAAGGCGGGCTTGCGGCAACCGGCGCGGGCGGAGAAATTCGTGGAAATACTCCTGCGGACCGCCCGCCGACACGAGCAGGCCAACGAATGGGTGCAGGCACTGGCGCTGTATCGTGAGGCGACTGTGGTCGCGGCGAGGTTCCGCATGGGCCTGGGCGATACCATCAAGACCCGCGTGCGTCTGGCCACGCATAGAAACAGGGTCTGGACGAAGATCAAGTCGCTCACACGGACGGTGGCGGCGGACCCCTCGAATGCGTCGGCGCGGCAGGGCCTGCTGCTGGTAATGGTGGCCGAGGCGGATGCACCCGCCCAGGCCGCGGCGCACCTGAACGCCGATGTCGCCGAAGCGTGGCGCAAGTACGTCCCGCTTGCGGCTGGGGATGTCGGAGAGGTTCGGGTCGACGATTGCCTGGGATTGGTTCACTGGTATTCCCGCGGTCTCGGGCCGATGCGCGACCCACACGCGAAATACGTCACCCTGCGGCGCGTTAAGGTCTACGCCGAACGTTTCCTCTCACTGCACGAAGAGAAGGATATCCAGGGCGTCAAGGTCCGACTGCTGCTGGCGCAGGCCCAGCGGGACATTCCGAAGCTGGCTCGGCAACTCGGCCTGTCGACCGACGGGATCGTGCCCAGAAAGGGACTCGTCCTGCATTACTCGTTCGATACCGACGGGCGGGGCAAGGTCATCGACCGGAGCGGTAAGGGTCATCACGGCAAGGTCTCCGGCGCGAAATGGGTCCGCAATGTCAGAGGTGCGGGCAATGGCGGGATTCTGCTGGACGGTAAGGACAATGTCATCTACATGCCCCCCGCGACCGTAGGGAACTTATCGTCGCTGACCTACTCGGTGTGGGTGAAAATGCCGCGCTACGCGGGGAAGAGTTGGCCGGTCTTCATCGGAGGCCACACCACCGGCGCCCCGGTGAACATCAGCATCGGTCTGTTTCAGAACACGGGGCATCTGCGGTTGGAAGTGGATACAGACGCCGGGAACTACGCCGCCGAAGGCACTCTGGCGGTCCCTTGGCAGAAGTGGTTTCATGCGGCGATGGTGTACGACGGCGCGACAATGACCGAGTACGTCAACGGGGTCCGCGGGCGGTCCGCCAAGGCGTCGGGGAAACTCAAGAGCCTCCGCATGTTCACCATCGGCCGCGACCATGCCAAGTACGACGCGCTGCGAGGCGTCGTCGATGACGTGATGGTATTCAACCGCGCCCTGACGGAGAAGGAAATCAAACAGATATACAAGGCGCAGGGCGCCCCGACGAAGTAGAGGAAACAAGGAACATGCTCAGACAATCATTAATCGCGATTATCGTGCTGGCGGTTTGCCTGCCGGCCGTCGGCGAAACCGAAGCCAAAGACCAAAAACCTTACTGGCCCGAATTTCGCGGTCCTCGGCGCGACAGTATCTCGCTGGAAACGGGCCTCCTGAAGAAATGGCCCAAAGAAGGTCCGCCCCTGATCTGGAAGTACACCGACTGCGGTAAAGGGTTCTCGGGCATTTCCATCGCCGAAGGAAGAATCTATTCCGCCGGCGACTTCGGCAAACAAGAAATGCTCTTCGCGCTGAGCCTGGATGGGAAGCTGCTTTGGAAGTCGCCCAACGGGGAGAGTTGGCGAAGGTCTTGCCCCGGCTCGCGCACCACGCCAACCTACGTGGACGGCGCGTTGTACCATATGAACCCGGGCGGACGGGTGGCGGCATATCGCGCCAAGGACGGGAAGGAGATATGGGCCGTAGACTTGAAAAAGCGCTTTGAAGCCAGGTTCGGGATCTGGGCGCTGGCGGAGAACCTCATCGTCGACGGCGAGAAGGTCCTCTGCCTGCCCGGCGGCGCCAAGGCGCTCGCCGCGGCTCTCGACAGGAAAACCGGAAAGACGATATGGACCACCAAGCCCCTGGCCGACCGTGCCGCATACTGCACACCCGTGATTGCAACGCACAAGGGCGTCAGGCAGATGATCACGATGACCGCAAAATCGATCGTCAGCGTCGACGTGAAGACCGGAAAGCTCCTGTGGACCTACCCCTACCCGATGGGCTACCCGCAGCACGCCACGCCGCCGGTTTATCACGACGGGCACGTGTTCGTCGCGTGCGGGCATTCCACCGGCGGGACGATGCTTCGGATCAACGCGGACTCATCGGGCGTCACCAAGGCATGGTACATGCGCAAGTTCGACAACTGTCACGGCGGCGTGATTCGCATCGGAAAACGCATTTACGGGTCCGGCTGCCGCGTGGGCGGGAAGGGTTTCTACTGTGTCGATTTCCTGACCGGTAAGCTGATCGCCACGAACGACAAGACAGGAAAGGCATCGATCCTCTACGCAGACGGAATGCTCTACGGGCTGAACCACACCGGCCCGATGTACCTGATGGACGTCACCGGCGACGAGATCAAGATAGTCAGCCAATTCAACATGCCCGGCAAGAGGAAGACAAACATCTACCTCGCGCATCCGGTAATCTGCGCCGGGCGCCTTTACCTGCGTGAAGGCAGTAACCTCTACGCGCACGACATCCGGGCCAAGGCGGGAGATCGGTGATACCGCTATGAGGTCAGTTGTCAGTCGTCAGTATCGGTGAAACTGAACCCGCATGGCTGGGAGCAGATTCTGTCGCGCTGGGCGAGGTCCTTTGAGCTCATGGGGAAACTGCGGCAGCTTGCGATCCTTTTCTTGTCGTATATCTCGCAAAGGCCCCTGCCCTCATCATCGTATTTCAGGTGGTGGCATCGAAAGCCCATTCGACAACATGCCCCGCAGCGGAGGCACTGCCCGCGACGCCTGTCGAGGTTGTTCTGTACCCACTTTCTCCGGAAGAAGTTTTCGAATGATCTTCTCGGGCAGCCGAAAAACAACCGGAAACTGGCGAGGAATCCAACCTTCAGAAAGATATCCGGTTCGTTTGCGTTGCTGGTCTCTGAACTCATAATTTCCGGGATCCCTTGCCAGATTATCTACCGAAGCCGGCATCATGGCCAGGGAGTTCTTACGCGAAGTGTATGCTCGCGCGGCAATCAGCGGAACATCTTTGTTGATGACCGCAACGCGCCGCATCGGGTAGAATCACGAGCAATACCCCGCGGCTGTCGCGGGAAGAGACGCTATCGGCGGCATGTCGGACCAAAAGGGACTACCAAAATGACAATTAAGACACATACCTCTTGGCCCGCCGGGGTCGCTCTGGCTTTGGCGTTTCTGACCGTACCGCTCATCGCCGCCAAGAAACCGGTTGAAGGCAAGCTTGAAGCGTTTGGGGGTAACGCGAAGTTTGAGACTCAGCGCGTATTCGGGGGAGGGAGGCAGCCCAATGTCGTCGTAGCGATGGATGGGACGGTGTTGACAACCTTCAATACAGGCGGTGCGCTTCAGGTTCGCCGCAGTGAGGATGGAGGCAAGACGTGGGGCAATCCTATCACCCTTGACAAGTACAAGCATATGTTTAGCGGCGGCGGCGTCACGGTTGATGAAACCAGCGGCGATATTTTTATGTTTGCTGAAAAGTACGAGTGGCCCAAGACACCCCCACCGCCGACCATCTATCGCAGCAAGGACCATGGCAAGACCTGGAAGGTCCAGGAAACGGTGATTCATCCCGCAAAGAACGGTGACCGACCGACGATGCACATGGCCGAGCATGGTATCACCCTGCGGCACGGCAAGTGCAAGGGACGCCTTCTGCGACCGGCGCGGTTCTATGGCCCCGCGGATTCGCGCAAGTATCTGCTGGCCATGTACAACACGTCCATCTACAGTGACGACGGCGGCAAGACATGGCGGACGAGCGATCGTTTTCCAGAGTTGGGGACCGGGGAAGGCACGGTCGCAGAATTGTCGGATGGCCGTATCTACTACAATTCACGCCGACACGGGGACCCGCCGGGGGCGAAGTACAACCCCTGTCTGCGCTGGGAGGCCTGGAGTAATGACGGGGGAGCGACATGGAAAAATTCAGCAGTGTGTAAAATTCTTCCCGACGGCGCCAGGAAATCGATCGGCGCGGGATCAGGCTGTATGGCAGGGCTTGTCCGCCTGCCTGTAAAAGGACGCGATATCGTACTCTATAGCAATTGCGACAGCCAAGGCAGCGATCGCAAGAATGTCAGCGTCTGGGCGAGTTTCGACGGCGCCAAGACCTGGCCGATCAAGCGACGAATTTTTGACGGTCCCAGCGCGTATTCCTCGCTTTCGGCGGGCCGGCCTGGAACGCCGAGCGAAGGTTGGATCTATAGCCTGCTGGAGGGCGGGAAGAAACACAGGTATGCAGGCGGGCACGTCGCCCGGTTCAATCTCAGTTGGCTGCTCGAGGGCGCCAAGACCGGCGACGGAACGGTGCCCGACTGGGGCGCCGGTCGACAGAAGATGGACAAGAAGAAGCATGAAAAGACCGCACAACGCGGCGGGCCTGGCAAGTCAGACACCCCGCGATTCACGACTAATGAACTGATTCTAAATGCGCGCAGACTGCGGGAGATGCTCTGGAAAGATCCGCATCGACCGCGCTTCCATCTCATGCCGCCGGAGGGTTTTTTCAACGATGCTAACGGTGCTCTCTTCTGGAAGGGACGCTATCACCTTTTCTACCTGGCCCGAACGCCGATTACCGGTCTGGATAAGCGGGGCGGAGGCAAGTGGGTGGCCGTTTGGGATCATGTTTCCTCCAGGGACCTTGTACACTGGATATATCATCCGCCGGCAGTCAGGCCAAAGATCGATGGTTCGACTCCCAGAGGGATCTACAGCGGGGGCGCCATCAAGAATGCGCCCAAGCCCACGTTGATCTATCACGTTCCGGGGCAGGGCACGTGCATTTCCGTCGCGCAGGACGATAAACTGATCCGGTGGAAGGAGCTTCCCCAGAACCCGGTTATTCGCCCGCACAAGAAAGGGGATGAATTCGTGGTATTCGATCCTGCCGGCTGGTATGAGAAAGGGAAATACTACGCGCTGATCGGCAACAAGAACAAGCGGCGCGGGTTTGAAGGCGACTGCACCAGCCTGTTTACTTCCACCAACCTCGTTGACTGGAAATACCAGGGCCCGTTCTATAAATCCGATCGAAAATGGACGGACCGAAGGGAAGACGCCGCCTGCCCCGATTTCTACCGGATGGGTAACAGCGATACCTGGATGCTGCTGATGCACTGTCACGGGCCTTACCGAAACACGACGCATTACTACCTTGGAAAGTGGACAAACGAGCGTTTCGTTCCCGAGCGGCATGGGCGCATGAGCTGGTTGGGACATCAACTTTCCGCGCCTGAATGCCTGGTGGATGGTAAGGGGAGGAATATCTTCTTCGGCTGGATGGCGGAATCACGCAGTGGTGGGGAATCCCTGTGGGGATACGAAAATAAGATCGTTCCGGGAAAGACCGACCGGCATGCCTGGGCGTCAGTGGTCTCTCTGCCGAGAATTATGTCATTGACCGACAAAGGGACCCTGGGCATAGCACCCGCACCGGAATTCGAGAAGCTGCGTTACAATCCGCGAGAAAAGAAGAATGTCAGTATTCCCGCCGACCGGGAAGTAACGCTCGAAAAGATAGCCGGTGACGTAATGGAATTGGCGGTGGAAATCAATCCCGGTCCGGCCGCGGAAATCGGAGTGAAAGTAAGATGCGCTCCGGACGGTTCGGAAGAGACCCTGGTTGTATATAACCCGAAAGAGAAAAGGCTCAAGATCGACTTCCGAAAGTCAACGCTGGCCAAGAATGTTTTCTATAGCGGGCTCCCTGTCTGGAAGAATCTCAGGGGAAAGAAGCCTGTCACCCAGGAAGCTCCGTTCGAGCTTGCAGATGGCGAAACGTTGAAACTGAGGATATTCATCGACAAGTCCGTGCTGGAAGTTTTTGCCAACGGGCGTCAGTGCATTACCCAGCGGATCTATCCCTCTGGAAAAGACAGCAAACAAGTAAAGTTGTTCGCCAGGGGTGCAGGAGCCAAGGCGCTGGTCGTTAAAGCCTGGGACATGGAACAGGTAATGCCCTGGTGATTGGGCGGGCATACAAGGAGAATAATCATGAAGACACGTTACTTTTCACTGACCGGGGTCGCTCTGGCGGTGGCGTTTCTGACACCGCCGCTCATCGCCGCCGAAAAGGCGCCCGAAGGCAAGATCGATGCGTTTCTGGGTGAGGCGAAGTGTGAGATGCAGCAGTTGTTCATCGGCGCGCGCCTGCCCAACGCGGTGGTTGCGACCGATGGCACGGTGCTGGCGACACACGGCGCGACCGGGGGACCGGGCGACTGGTGGAAGAAAGGCCTCCAGGTCCGCCGCAGCGAAGATGGGGGCAAGACCTGGGGCAAGCCGATCACCATCGCCAA